>JAJFUV010000172.1 GCA_021372245.1 Terriglobales bacterium | reverse complement strand
TGTTATTGACAAATGTCAACGGTCTCTGTGTGTGGGCGATCAACGGTCTGGATTGCGGGCAAGTCATCCTGCTGCTGGAAACGAAGGCAGAGGTTACCGGGACACCTACTCGACCTTTTGGAGGGCGAATGGGGGAGCCAGCGAAGGTACGGCGGCCATAGCGTGCGCGAAATGTACCGGGCCGAAGTGTGTCACGACGATAACACTGGATCCCGGTTTGTGGCAGGCCATGAACTGCGGCAGCGCGGTACAGTTGCCTGGGAGGGCATGTCGCGTGCCAATGGCATCGTCACAGGCTTTGTCTAAGACACACTGGATCCCGTGTTCAGTGCCTGTCTTGTGCTCCTAACCGCCCAGATACCTGCCCTAGATCTATTGACATTTGTTAGTCGTATGTACACAATTGTCAATGCTGCAGCAAAGGTAAACAACGTCAGATTAGGTTAGGTGGCCGTCTTCCCACGACGGGGACCGTGCACCCTGGGGGAAGGGGGTGTTACCTGATGAATGGCGAAGTGTTTGAGGCAGGCAAGAAAGTCCTCTGGGACAGAAGGGGCGGTAGCTTGTCAAGGCGGCTGCCGGGACAGTGATCCGCGCTGGGTGCGACCGTATGACACGTCTTCCCTGGTACGCCGTACGGGTCAGGTCGAACTACGAATTCACTACCGCGACCATTCTGCATGGCAAGGGTTACGAGGAGTTTGTGCCCGCCTATGAGGTCGAACGGCGGTGGTCTGACCGCAAGCAAACTCTGCGCCTGCCCTTGCTTCCCGGTTATGTCCTATGCCGTCTTGATCTGCAGTTTCGGCTGCCCGTCTTGCAAAGTCCCGGCGTTGTGCACATCGTGAGTTTCGGCAAGGTGCCCGCGGCAGTGGACGAAGGCGAGGTCGCTGCGTTGGAGAGGATCGTCCGGGCCCAGGTCGCCGCCGAACCATGGCCGTACCTTGAGATTGGCGATCCAGTCCGGATCGTCCGAGGCCCGTTGGTGGGACTGAAGGGCGCACTACTGGAATTCAAGAAGACCTGCCGTCTGGTGGTTTCAGTCACGCTTCTGCAACGGTCCGTGGCAGCCGAGATCGACAGTACCTGGATCATGCCGACCCGAATGACGCGGCACCTCGATAGCGCTGCTGAGGTTAGAGAAGCATAGTTAGAGGCTATAAGGACGACCGGCTGACTTGCGTTTCGCCGGCCCGTCTCATCAGGAGTAAATTCCATGGCGGTAACTAGACGCAGAACGCGATTAGTGTTCTTCCGGGTGTCGGAAGACGAATATCGGCAATTCTGTGAGCTCTGCGAAAGCCGGGGAGCACGCAGCCTGTCGGATCTGGCGCGGATGGCTATAACGAGGATGTTCGAAGAGGGCGCATCGCCCGACCGCACTTCAATCTCCGCCGACCTGCAGCAAATCGACCGCGATGTCCGGACACTCAAACAGACAGTCGGCGAATTGGTCCGCGCCGCGGGTGGCTGCCTGCCTGAGAGGATGCCTGTCCGAGCCGAGACTGGCGCACGACCAAAAGCCCATGCGGTCGAAGAATGCGCCGAGGGAGACGGTCATGCCGCGTAAATCGCTCACGCTGATATTGCTGGGGTTGGGATTCTCCGCCTTCACGCTGTTAGGACAGGCGCCCGTGGCACCGGCGGAGAAACAGGAAGTTGAACTTCCTCCGGGGCGTGTGGCAGGCGGCTATGTGCTGGGGCCCAACGATGTCATCATGCTTCGGGTCCTTGAATTGGAGGAGGTGAGCGACAAGCCTTTCCGCGTGGACAGCGATGGCAATGTCAACATTCCATTGCTCGGTAAGATCCAGGTGGGCGGTATGAGCATCGAGAAACTGGAAGGCTTGCTCAACGAGCGTTTTAAGCCTTACGTCCGTAAACCGCAGGTCATCATCAACATCGTGCAGTTCCGAAGCGAGCCTGTGTTTCTGGTGGGCAGTTTCAGGAGTCCGGGCGTCTATCCACTGCAAGGCCGGCGGACTTTGATCGACTTGTTGACCGCGGTCGGCGGCCTTCAGCCGGGTGCCAGCCGGCGGCTGAGAATCACGCGGAGACTGGAATACGGCCGCATCCCGCTGGCGAATGCGGTGGACAACGACGAACGGCAGGTCAGCGAGGTGGAGATCAGCCTCAGTCGTCTGATGGAAACCGTAAACCCGGAAGAGGACCTCGTTCTAAAACCTTACGACGTGATCAAGGCTCCACCGCGGGAAATGGTATACGTGAGTGGTGCCGTGGGCCGGGCCGGGCCGATCGAGTTACAGGACCGGGACTCGCTCTCGGTAACCCAAGTCATCTCGATGACGGGTGGCTTGGCACCTTACGCTAAGCCGGAGAAGGCCATGGTTCTGCGCCCCATCCTGGATACAGCCAAGCGCGCCGAAGTACCGGTGGACGTCAAGAAGATCATGGCCGGCAAAGCCAATGACTTCCCGTTGCTCCCCAACGATGTTCTGGTGATTCCTAGCAGCTCGGCCGGTAAGTGGTCGGTTGTGGGAAGAGTGGCGATGTATGCTGTGCCGGCGCTAGCATCCGCACTCATCTACGTCGCCGTGCGTTAAGGGTTGAAGTAAAGATGGACGAATACAACGTAGTGCCGCCTGGCGAATCCAAAGAGATCATACCTCTGAGGCAGCGGCCGGAGAGGAACATCGAGACCGGCCACCACGCTGCGTACTGGGGCCCTCCTCTCCCAGGAGCGCCCGGTTCCGGCGGCCTGCTGGAGTACTGGCACATGCTGCGGCGCAGGAAGTGGATGATCTTCACCATCGCGCTCTTCGGCGGCATTCTCGGCGGCCTGGCTGTAATCCCTCAGCCTTCCATGTATCTGGCGAGAACCACCGTCGAGGTACAGGGGATGAGCGAGAACTTCATGAATCTCAACGAAGTGGATCCACAGGCCGGCGCCGGAAGTTATGCGCCCACGGAAGCCAACATCCAGACACAGATTCAGATCATTGAGAGTGCGTTCATGCGCCGGCGCGTCTTGGACCGGTTGGCTCGCGAGGTCATCCCGCAAGCCATCCCGCAATCCAGCCATATCGACAGACTTAGAATGCGTTTGCGAGTGCTTCCGGGCGATCCCATGGCCTTCACGAGGCAGGCCATCAGCGCTTGCGCGGAAAGCGTCAAGGCTGCGCCGCTCAAGGGCTCGCGGGTCGTGGAGATCCGCTGCGAGTCCACCATTGCGGAGATCGCCGCCAATTTCCTGAATGTTCTGGCGAGTGAATACCTGGATGAGGCCTTGGAGGCGCGCGTCAAGAGCGCACAACGCATAGGCAAGTGGGTCGGAGACCGCCTGGAGCAGGCCAAGGTCAAACTGGAAGAATCCGAAGGCCGGCTCCAGGACGAAGCTCGCAAGTCAGGCGTTCCTTCGAATGAACAGATTGAGAGCTTGGCGGATACCAAACTGAAGCAATTGCAGGCGGAGCTGTCGGCAATTCAGGCCGACCGCATCAACAAGCAAACCCGCAACGAAATGGCCAAGACGGCCCCTCCCGAGACGCTACCAGACGTGGTTGACGATCCCAAGCTGCGCGAATATCAGGCGCGGATCAGTGATTTGCAGCGGCAGAGGTCCGAGCTTGAAGTAACGTTGGGACCGGCGCACTTCAAAGTGCTGAGAGTGAATGCGCAAATCAGTCAACTGGAGACTGCTCTGAAGAAGGAAGTTGCGAACGTTCTGCGGCGTATCCAAAACGACTACGAGACAGCGCTGAAGCGCGAGAAGTTGTTGGCTGCCGCACACGGGGCGCAATCCAGGGTGGTGGCGTCGCAAACCGCCAAGAACATGGAACACAACATTTTGAAGCGCGCGTTGGAAACTGACCGGCAGCTCTACCAGGCTCTGCTGCAACAAGCGAACCAGGCCGAAGCGGCAGCAGCGGTTCCCACGAGCACCGTGCGCGTACTGGACGAAGCCGTGCCCGCCACCAAACCCAACCGGCCTCTCTGGTATATGTACACGTCGCTCGGTTTGATGTCGGGCCTGATCGTCGGCTGCGGCCTCGCCTTCCTCCGTGAACGCCTGGATTCCAGCCTTCGCGCGCCGGGCGAGGCGAGCCAACTGCTGAAGGTTCCGGAATTGGGCGTCATCCCTTCCACGGCGTTCAGTGCGGCTGTCAGTCCGCGCCAGGGCAAGCATAAACGCCTGGGAAGATCAGGGGGGAGCAATGGTCGTCACACCGCGGAATTCAAGAGCTGGCTGGACAAACCATCGTTGCTGGCTGAATCCTGCCGCGCCACTATCGCGTCGGTGGTCTTCGGCAACGCCCGTGGATTCCGGCCCAAGGTGATGGTGATTACGAGCCCACATCAGCGGGAAGGGAAGACGACCCTCAGCGCCAATTTAGCGGTGGCCATGGCCGAAGTTCACGGTCGCGTACTATTGATTGACGGGGACCTCCGCAAATCGCGGCTCCACGACATCTTCTCGCTCGAAAGGCAGCCAGGGCTGGTGGACTTGGTGCAAGGTGTAATGCCCATGTCCGAATGCAAGGCACAACAACTGGGGCAGCGCACGGAGATTCCCGGACTGTTGGTGCTGCCCAGTGGATCCTCCCCCCTTTCCGCGAGTGGGATCTTCTATGCTTCCCGGTTTGGGGAACTGATGGCAGTCGTGCGGCGCGAATTTGACACCGTCATCATCGATAGCCCCCCATTGCTGATGTTCGCCGACACACGTACCATTGCGCGGCTGGCTGATGGGGTGATTCTGGTGGTGCGGGCCGGCGTCACGGACCAGGAGAGCGCCATGAAGGCTCAGCGAATGCTTGACGATGACGAGACGCCGCTACTGGGAACCATCTTAAATGACTGGACCCCGAGGGGGCCTCAGGCGGCGTACTACGACTCCTACCGGCGCTATTACGCTGCGTCGAAATGAGATCGTAACTTGATGAGTGCCTGTCCCGAAACTCCCATATGTGCCGACACCGTGCCGGTGCTGCGGATTGAGCCTTCAAAGGGATGGGTGTCGCTGAAGCTGCGCGAGTTGTGGCAGTTCCGCGAGCTGCTGTACTTCCTGACTTGGCGTGACATCAAAGTCCGCTATAAACAGACGGCACTGGGCGCGGCGTGGGCCATCCTGCAGCCGCTGCTGACCATGCTGATCTTCAGTCTGTTCTTCGGACGTTTGGCGAAGATGCCGTCCGACGGGTTGCCGTACCCGATTTTCACGTTGGCAGGCTTGGTACCGTGGACGTTCTTTGCTTACGGGCTGAACCAATCGTCGAATAGCTTGGTGGGAAGCGCGAACCTGATCAAGAAGGTCTACTTCCCGCGGCTGACAATTCCTATATCGAGCGTGCTGGGCGGTGTGGTGGACTTCCTGTTCGCGTTTGGGCTGCTGGTGGTGATGATGCTGTACTACGGCGTGGGACTCACGTGGCAGGCTCTATGGCTGATCCCGTTCTTCCTGCTGGCGTTCGTGACGTCGCTTGGGGTGGGGTTGTGGCTATCGGCGCTGAACGTGGAGTACCGGGATGTGCGATACGTCGTGCCGTTCCTGGTGCAGTTCTGGATGTACGCGACTCCGATCGCTTACCCGAGCAGCCTGTTGGGGGAGCCTTGGCGCACGGTGTACGGGATCAATCCAATGGTTGGCGTGGTGGAGGGATTCCGTTGGGCGCTGCTGGGGGCCAAGACGCAGCCCGGGCCGATGGTGGCGGTGAGCTCAACTGTGGCGGTGCTGCTACTGGTGTCCGGAGCGTTCTACTTCCGGCGCATGGAGAGGACGTTTGCGGACGTGGTCTAGGGGGATCGGCGCCGTTGCGGTTACCGGGCGCGCTGGTTTCGTTTAGCATGCGCAGGGGGGGGCGCGCGGCGGCGGGAAGCCAGCAGCACGCAGGGTAGATGGGACGGAAACTCGGTTGAAACTCATCGAGACTCTCATGTGAACGCCTCAACCCAACAGTGAGGGCGTGGTGTCATGTCGCAAGTATGCTCCGCCGATTATTGTATATTCGTAGATGGCGCGCAGAATCTATTTTGGGCGGATTTGCGACTGGACACCGGGACAGGTTGCGTTGGGCTTGGCGCTCCTGGTCAGTGCGTGTGTTGGTCAGGTGAAGGAGAATCTGGGGACGCAGATACAGGCTATCAGCAACCCAAGCCGGATTCTATTTTCGTCAGGCGGATACGTCCATTACGTTGGGTTCTACGATACCTCGAACGACCAGGCGAACATACAGCTGTTCCACATCAATCTTTCGACTGGGCAATCCTATGTGACGAATCTCGGTCACGGTGGAAGAGTACACCTCTACGCGAAGGTGGTCGCCTCCAAGACCACAGGGAACCTTTGGTTCACCACTCTGGACGGCTGCAAACTGTATGAATACAACCTGGTTGGGGCCGTGACGCGTTATGCCGCCCAAAGCTGGCAGACAAATACGTGCAGCGATGTGGGCGGCGATGGGGCAAATATGGCGGTGGAGGGCCCAGACGGTTCCCTGTGGTTCACCATGGCTACCGAGGGCAAGGTAGCGCTATCGCGTGTGAATCCTGTAACAAGGTTGGTCACGGATTACGGAGTGATATCCGCTCCCCCAGGCAACCCAACCTGCGCCGGCTGTTACCGCATCGGCTCCACATTGCAGGCGGACGCTAACTACGTCTATGTGGGGATGCGGGACATGAACACGAATGGCTGGTGGTTGACTATCATCAAGATCACCGACAAGAGTCAACAAGATTGCTTCAGATCCCCGCAGGGCTCAGGTGGCGGGGTTTACAAGAAGATCTCGGACGGCTCCTTTACTTACGATTACTACAACGGCAGCTCGCACACGTGGTACGCAGTTCCAAGCAGCGGGGCTTGCCCCGTGAGTGTGATTCCAGAGCCGCCAGTGAACCCCTGGTATTGGAACGGTACGGTCTATTTTCAAAACGAAGCGCCTGGGGAGGAGGTCGCACGCTTCAATGTGAACCTGGATGTTTCGAACGTGGACGCGAGCTCCGCAACAGCCGGAGTCACGACGATGCGTTACCGGAACCCCGCCGGCGCCGGCTCATGGGTGACCAAGCAGGGGACGCTGGTCCTGACAGGCGTGCCCATCAAGCGGGCGGTGCCGCAATCGTTGGTATCCGACAACATGATGCTTGTGGGGGGGCAGTATCTGCCGGATTCACTTCACACAATTTCCACGGCGGCTACGGTGGCGAAAGGCGCTATCCCGAGACAGAGCACCTACGCCGTGGTTAGCGATGGAACGTACTGGTATTTCGACGGGTACGACTCGACAACGTTCCGCTACGATCCCAGAAATACCTGGACCGTCACGGGAGGGACCCCTGCAACAGCCTGCAAGGGCGCGAATCCGACCAACCCGTGCCTGGCCATGGCATTGGGGGGGACACGACACTACTACTCCGCGATTGGGAACGATGACAGGCTTTACACAGCGGGCGCATGGGAAAGAGACCGGATCGGCGGTGACATCAGTTGGTACAATCCGGCCGACCACTCCACGGGAACATACCGAAGCGGTCCACCGTCGTTGGAGTGTTTCACACCTTACGCGCTTATCCCGATCAGCGGCGGCACCACTTTACTCTATTCCGGGGGAGCACAGTCGGGTAGCTACGGATGCGCGGAAACGGTGGGCAAGATCTTTGCGTTCGACGTTGCATCCCACAGCGTTGCGCGTAGCTACACCGTTGATGGGGTCACCTCGCACGGAAAGCTGGTTCTACTGCAAAACGGCCACGTCATGGGATTGATCAAGGGCACGGAGTCCTCCTATACGCTGGTCTCCTTCGACCCCGCAACAGGCAAAAAGGACTGGATTGCCTCGCGGCCCGGCAACCTTTTCAACGGGGCAGCTTATTATGACAGCAATCCGGTGCTGGGGCCGGATGGATATGTTTACTACTATTCCGGTAACAACTTGGTCAAGGCATCCCCATCCGACGGAAGCGTGACAACGGTCTATGCCGACACAACCTCACATGCGGGCATGAGCGTGGCGAGCGGGCCATGGGGTAAAGCGCTCTACTTCTGGGGGAGCACGAACCTCTACCGCATGATTCTCTGGCAATCCTTGGTGGCGACACCGGGACAACTGACGTTCGCTGCGGAGACCGGAGGAGCCGCTGTGCCACCGCAGGCCGTCGTCATCACGTCCACAAATCCAAATCTGGCCATTATGGTGACGGCAAGTAGTACCGGAAACTGGCTCAAGGTCAGCATGGCGGGAGGAAAGGTGCCGGCTTCCGTCAATGTGTGGGTGGATACGGCAGGGCTGGCCCCAGGCTCTTACCAGGGAAGTGTGACGATTGCATCGGGCGGCGCGTCGAACAGTCCCGTAATCGTCCCGGTAACGCTGACGGTGCAGGGGAACAATCTAAGAGTCGATCGCAGCGCGCTGTCGTTCGCTTTTCAGCGGGGAGGCGCAATACCGGCTACGCAGTCGCTGATCGTGTCCAGTTCCGAAAGTTCATTATCGTACACGGCTTCGGTGTCGACAGACAGCGGAGGCAACTGGCTCCAGGCGATCCCGCTGAACGGCGCGACGCCGGGGACGGTGACGATCTTGGTGGATCCGCGCCAGCTGTCAGTTGGCGCATACAGAGGCGCGGTGCGCATTTCAGCGCAGGGTGCTGAGAACAGCTCTGTTGTGACCAATGTGACGCTTGCTGTCACGGAGGCGGGCTTGCTTGCTTCGGCCGCCTCGCTCAGTTTCAGCGCGGAGCGCGGTGACAGCGTCCCGCTATCCCGAGTCATACAAATTGCGGGGTCAGGCGGCGATGAGGATTTTTCAGTGTCCGCGTCTGGCGGCGCTTGGCTTTCGGTAGACCGCTCCACCGGCAGGACGCCCGCGGATTTGACCGTCAGCGTGAATCCCGCAGCGCTGCGCGCCGGAACCTACACGGGAACGATCAATCTCACGACCGCAGCCAGCATCCCGGCGCTTGCGCCGATTCCCGTGACATTGCTAGTCACTCCGAAGACCCCGAGATTCAGCGCTACCAGTGTGGTAAACGCCGCGAGCCTTACACCCGGGCTAACGCCGGGAGGGCTGGTGTCCATATTCGGCTCCGGACTATCGGAATTGACGGGTATCCACGATGCGGGGGGGCAAACAACTTACGAGGGAGTGCGCGTCCTGATCGCGGGGAGACCCGCCCCATTGCTGGCAATTGCCGCACAAGGGGTTGAGGAGCAGATCAATCTCCAAGTACCCTTTGAAACGGCGGCCGACGCGGCCACTGTAGAAGTTATCAACAACAGCAAACACGCCGCCGTCGAGGGCGTGGCCGTGCTTACCGCCCAGCCAGGGATTTTCCAGATTCCGTTGGGGGGTGGGGTGAGTGTTGCAGCGGCGATACACGTGGATGGCCGCCTGGTGACGCCTAATGCGCCGGCGCAACGGAAGGAAGTCATTTCCCTTTTCCTCACCGGAGCGGGAGCGGTGCACCCGGCGGTCGCAACCGGAAACCCCGGGCCGGTCCCTCCAGCGCAGGTCCTGCAATCAGTGACGGTAGGCGTCGCCAACGTCGGCTGCACGATATACTTCAGCGGTTACGCGCCGGGCTTTCTCGGATTGTACCAGGTTAACTTCGAAGTGCCATCGGATGTGCCGACTGGGGCGTCGCTCGATCTGGTGGTCAAGGTGGGCGAAGCCTCCAGCAGCACCGTGCCGTTAGCCGTGGCATAGGAACGGCAACCGCCAACCAACAACATGTCCGACGTCGCAATTCGTGTGGAAGGTCTGGGTAAGCAGTATCGCATCGGCCGGGACCGAACGCGGGCAAGATATAAGACCTTACGCGAGCAGATGATGCGGGCCGCTGGAGCGCCCTTCCGAGTGATTCGTTCCGCATTCACGCGTGGAAATGGCGAGGGAAGGGCCGAGGAGAGCATCTGGGCGCTGAAGGACGTGTCATTCGAGGTGAAGCGCGGCGAAGTGCTCGGAGTAATAGGGCGCAACGGGGCGGGGAAGAGTACGCTGCTGAAGATCCTGTCCCGGATCACCGAGCCGACCGAAGGCTTTGCCGAGGTTCATGGCAGGGTGGGATCGCTCCTGGAAGTGGGCACAGGTTTTCACCCGGAGCTTTCCGGCCGGGAGAACATCTACCTGAACGGCGCAATTCTGGGGATGCGGCGCGGGGAGATCGACCGCAAGTTTGACGAGATGGTGGCATTCGCCGAGGTGGAGAAGTTCATCGACACACCGGTGAAGCATTACTCCAGCGGAATGTATTTGCGGTTGGCCTTTGCGGTGGCGGCACACCTGCAGCCGGAGATTCTGTTAGTGGACGAGGTGTTGGCAGTTGGCGACGCGGAGTTTCAGAAGAAGTGTCTGGGAAAGATGCAAGATGTGGCGCAGGAAGGACGCACCGTACTTTTTGTGAGCCACAACCTTGCGGCTGTCCAATCATTATGTTCGCGGGGGATCGTGTTGCGCAATGGTTCGGTCTGGATGAATGCAGGCGTTCGCGATGCCGTGGCGGGATATTTGCGCACAATGGGGAGCGTAGCCGACCTACCGCTGTGGGAGCGAAAAGACCGAACGGGCAAAGGCTTGGTGAGACTGACTTCCGTTGACATCGCAACAGGTGGGACCGACGGCTCGAATGCCTTAATAGCCGGGTGGCCGGCCGAGTTTGTTTTTCATTTGACATCAGCCTGTACCGGCGTAGCCTGTACTTTCACGATCTATGATGAGCGCGGCCAACCGGTAGCGAACTTCAACAGCGCCCGGCGAAGCAGCAACGATACTGTCAACCCGGACTCGGACACGGCGCTTATCTGCACTCTGGAAGAGAACCTGCTACTTCCTGGAGATTACAGAATTAACGTCGCCATATCTTGTGAAGGCGAATTACAGGATCACGTGGAAGGCGCAGCGACCTTCTCGGTCTCCGAGGGACTTGTTCACGGACGGCCGGTAAGCACAAACAGCCGGTTCGGCTGCGTCACCCTTCCCCACCGCTGGCTCCTGCCCCGTTCATGAGAATATGTAGGCCCGGCTTGATAAAGCGAGCGACACTCCCGCCGGAATTCATGTTCGACTCTTTCAAGACTACAGATTCGAAGCTATCAGCTAGATCACGCATGAAGTAGGCATGCTGCAGACGTGCGGGGCAGGCAGCGAGGAACAGGCTGAAAGTTGACCTTTCGGGTTCTAGCGGCAGTCAATTGGGCGCGGCGTAAACACTCAGGCAAGCAGCCGCCACCTCAATATCTTCCACAACTGGGGATTGGCGAGTACAGAAATATCGTACTCCGGGCGACTATTCAAGCCATTCACGGGGTGTCATGTCCGTTTGGACCACCGACAGAACGGGGAGGGTGGCCGGATGCCTGCCTGGCGCTAGGACTCACGGCAAGCCTGACTCTACCCGGTGCGGAACAGGCGGCCGAATCACTGGAGAGGTTGTTAGATCAGGTCATCGATCAACGCGGGTGCTTCTTTCAGCCGCTGAGGAGAGTAGATCAGTGCATGATCGGTCACAGCCTCCTCCATTTACTTGAGAGGCGGGGAAGTTCGCGGCTGGAGAAAGCGATTCGTGAAATCGGGCACTTTCTCATCCGCGAGCATGAAAGAACCGCGGAAGGTAGCCTGCCATACCGAGCTGACTGGCCCGACATCGCGTTTGTTGACACGGTTGGAATGATCTGCCCGTTTCTGGCACGATATGGTCGCGTATTCGCCGAGCCGGAGGCGACCAAACTAAGCGTCCTGCAACTGTGTGCGTTTCTGTCCCGAGGAATGGAGGCCGAGACTTTTCTCCCATTTCACGCGTACCGAACAACGGTGACTGGTGGGCTGGGACCGGTTGGCTGGACCAGGGGGGTAGGATGGCTGGCGGTCGGACTGGCGGACTCGTTGGCCGATCTCCCCAAAGACGCTCACGGGTACGAAGAACTTGGGGCAGCCACACGGCGGCTGTACGAGCAGGTCTTCGGGATGCAACGTGAGAACGGGTGTTGGGCCTGGCTAATGAACCACCCGTATGGGCGCGTGGACACCTCTGGTTCTGCAATGCTTGCGTACGCGGCCGAACGCTGTATGAACACAGGTTTGCTGGACCCGACCGTTTACGAAGCGATGACCGGGCGCACATTTCGCGGACTATTGAACCTCACCCGGACTGATGGATTCGTGGACGGTTCGCTAGGTGAGTGCATCAATGTGGGACTTTATCCGAACAGTTTCACGCCAACATTGTGGTCACAGGGATTTACTGCCGCCTTTCTTGCGTTGTACTGCCAGCGGCTCGAAGAAGGAAGGGTCCTTTCCGGAATGCGCGCTGCGGGATGACTAAATGATCCTCTCGTGCACGCCGCACGTCCGCGTGCCCGCTATTCATGGCATGCACGATATACGCGATACATCCAGCTTCGAGAGGTGAGAGTTTCGCCCTGATGCCTGCGTCTCCCCGGTTTCTTCTGTACGGCGTATCCGGTGTCTACAACTATGGCTGCGAGGCAATCGTGAGGGGGACGGTTGCCATCCTTCGAAAAGTCTGGCCGGATGCGGCAATCAGCTATGCATCATTAATGGTGGAAGACGACACATGGCGCCTTGCGGGATGCGACATTAAAGTCGTGCGGCGCATCCCAGTCCTTCGCCGCAGTCAGATGAGACGGTATTCGGCAAGGTATATTCTATGCAAAGCTTGCAGCCTTCTCGCCTTGGATCCACCCGGTGCCGTTGAACGCATCGAAGCGCTGAAAGAGACCGACGTGGTATTGAGTATCGGCGGGGATTTGTACACGCCAGGTAGAGATGGCAGAGGGTACCCTCGGGAACTGATTGAAGCCGGCGAGCGTATTATGGGGCACAAGAAGAAGTTGATAATCTGGGGTGCCTCCATCGGACCGTTCAGCAAGGATCCCGAAGCAGAGCGTATCGTCACAAAACACCTACGCCGCGCCACCCTAATCACATCGCGAGAAACGTCAACCACCACTTACCTAGCCAAACTTGCCGTGGATAGCAACGTTGTAGAGGCTGCCGATCCGGCTTTTGCGGTACCTTCGATCGAAGCAACTGAGAACCGACCGCACTACCCAATAACGATCGGCATAAATCTGAGTCCGTTAAGCATTCTTCGTGCTGGAGCGTTTGCCTCACTCGATGAGGCCGCTACGAGTCATGGAAGCACGATCTCCCGGTTGATCGAACACTTCAATTGCGACGTTGTGCTGTTACCTCACGTGGTGTCGACTCTCACTGAAAAGGATGATGATGTCAGATACCTCTACAAGGTGTACTCATGCCTATCGACCTCTGCCCGTTTGCGTACGTCAGTAAATAATGTCGACTGCGGTTTTCTGGGTATGAAGCCGGTGCTGCGCTCCTGCACGGTTGTGATAGCCGCTCGAATGCACTGTGCAATCAATGCTAGCTCTGAAGGCGTGCCCACAGTATTGCTGGCCTACAGTGAAAAGGCGCACGGCATGGCACACCGGATCTATCCAAATCCGTGCCCGTGCCTGGACCTCAGCCGCTTCACCTTCGACAATTGCCAGATTGTGTTGAGCGAAATCATTGCCAATAGCGACAATATACGTTCCGGACTGCGGGCACAAATTCCAGGCATTCGCCGTCAAGCAGAGTTTGGCGGAGTGGCTCTCAAACGGTCGCTGGAAAGCGCAAATGCTCTTACGCGACGACTGAAAGCAGACCAGGTGACGTAATGGCGCCCCGCAATGTGCAAGATCGTGACGGAAATCAGTGCAACAACATGAGCCTCGTCACGATCGTGTTGCCGACTTACAATGGGATTAAGTTTCTGGCGGAGGCGATCGAAGGCGTTGTAAGTCAAACATACAAGAATTGGGAGCTGATCATCGTGGACGATGGCTCCACGGACCGGACTTTCGATATTGCCGCGCGGTTCAGCGAGAGTGACGGAAGAATCAAGGTAATACGAAACCGCGAGAATGTCGGCCTTCCGCGTTCTTTGAATATTGGGATGAAGACCGGAACGGGTCAATTGTTGACTTGGACGTCTGACGACAACATCTACCGGCCGGAGGCCATGAGCAGGATGGCCGACTACCTGCATCGCAATGCCGGCGTATGGTTTGTTTACGCAGATGCCACGGCGATTGACGAAGAAGGGCAAGTTCTCAGGCCAGTGATTGCTGGCGAGCCGCCGGAACTTCTTCGGGGAAACTGCATTGGAGCCTGTTTTTTGTACCGGCGCGAGGTGTACCGGGTAGTGGGAGATTACGATGTATGTAGCCGACTTGCCGAGGATTATGAGTACTGGCTGAGGGTGTCGAAACACTTTCGCATGGCTCCCCTTCACGAGGACTTGTATCTTTATCGGGTTCATTCAGATTCCCTGACGGAGCTACATAGGGAGAAGGCTCGCGCGGTTGTCGGTCAGGCGTTGCGCCGGCATGCGATCGGCCTGCCCTGGGCGACGTCGGAGCAAAGAGCGGAATGTTATCTGAAGTTGAGCCGCCGGGCCCGTGAGAAAGGAGCACAAGCCGAAGCGGCGATGTGCTTCGCGATGGCCATGCGCTGTGCACCAGGCCTCTGCGTAAGAGATTCATTGACGCGGCTCGGGAGAAGGGTTCTGAAACTCTGTGCGGGAACCAGAATGCAGTGAAGGTATCCCGAGACGGCGGTGAGAGCGTCAATCTGCTGTTTTGCATCCCGACTTCATGGAGCTGCTGGCCGGGTGGGGTGCTCCTGGGAGAGCCAAAGAGGCAGAACAGCGGTGTTCGGGGATGCCGGCGGTTGTCGATCACTTATCTGGCAATCGAGGGCCCCAGTCGATGAAGATGCAGAAGTCGCAGGCGACCAGCGACCGAGGTAACAGGAGCCTGTCCGCGCCGATGGTGGCCTATATCAGCCGAAATCTGGATGGCCGCAGCGGTGCGGACCTCAATGGCCACGAAGCGATAGGAGCCATGCGCAAGGCGGGCGCCAATGTCTTCGCCGTGACTGAGAAGGGTCAAGCCGGTCTGTTGGGCGGCATGAACGCGATGGCCGAAGTCGCCGTCTTCCGGTCGCCAAGGCGTTCGCGGCCACGGGGAACTGAGGCGGCATCTCTACGAGCTTATGCTGGTTGGGCCAAGCGGCTCATTCAGGCGCACCATGCCAGCAGCGGGTTCCGGCGGTTGGAACCGGAAGTTGCGGTTGTGAACGATCTGGGCAGTCACGAGCTATGGTCACGGATGGAAAGTTGGAGGGTGAAACGCTCAGCCTTGGTTGTCCAAGAAGCGCCAAGCTTCTATACGCAGTGTTTCGACCCGACCCGCACCATCGATTGGGCCTGCCATGTGATGGATCAGTACACGGATCTCATCTTCGTATCGAAGTCCTGTCAGCACCAATGGAGCAGGTACCTGCCTGTCGGGCGAAGGAGCCGGTTTTGCATTCCCAACTGCTGCCGGGAGGCAGATGCTTTGAGCTTGCTCTCGCAGAGCAAAGCCGCGGTTCGTGTCCGGCTGGGGTTCAGTCAGGAAACCGTTGTCGGTACGTGCGCAGGGTCCATTCAGCCGAGGAAGGGGCAAGACGTTCTAATTGAAAGTCTTGAAGGTCTATGTGAAAGCGTTCCGAGGTTGCGGCTGTGCATCGTTGGCCCATTATTCGAACCCTTCGTTGCATGGGGAGAGGCTTTGAAGGCAAGAGTTGCTGAAAGCAGGCATTCCGACCGCGTTACGTTCTTTGGCTACAGGCCCGATGTCATGGACATCGTTTACGCAAGCGACTTTATCATTCTGCCATCCCGAAGTGAGGCGCTACCGCTGGCACTGTTGGAAGCCATGTGCCTGAAGACGGCAATAGTCGCCAGTCAAGTTGGCGGCGTAGGCGACCTGGTTGAAGACGGTGTATCTGGACTTTTGTTCGGGCCGGACGACATAGGGGCTTTGATTGAGCGCGCGGGTTTGATTGCGGATCCCCAGAGACGAAAAAGGCTGGCGGACGCTGCGTCATCGAGGTACTGGTCAGAGTTTTCACGAGCCCGCTTCTATGAGCGGTATAAGGGTTTTCTACAGGCGACCAGTAGGGGATGAATCTCAGCCTTGCGGAACAACATAGTATCTGATGCGCCCTGTGGCAATCGGAAGACTCATGGGTTGGAGAGGAGGCAGTGCCGGATAGCGTTTGTCGTAGCCTTCGGCCCTGAGGTGCGAGCATTCATCCATTCTGGACTGGCAGAACGCTTCGGCGAGTTCCACGATGTGCTAGTGCTCACCTCAAATCCGTTCTCAAGGGCGCTTGCCGTATACCCGTCTCTGCGGGTCATCGAAGCTCCGGCGGAAAAGGAAGCGGCCCGTGTACAACGATTCAGATCCTGGTGCGAGAAGCTGCATGGTGAATGCATGCGCCAACTCGGGAAACCAAGATGGGTGCATTACCTACCACTGATGAACGGTAGTGAATCGGGAACAATTCGCTCGGCACTGAGCAAGATCGCTTGGAAGTTGCTTGGCAAGTTTCAATGCAGTGTCACGATGTTCCACGTAATTGAGAGACTGTGGGCAGGACTCTGCGGCGCCCCATCCAACTGGACGAGGTTACTGCGTGAGGAGAAGATCGACTGCCTGGTGGGTTCCTCGTACGCCAGCGAACGAATACTTCCGGCGCTTCAGGCCGCGGCCAACTTAGGGGTCAAGACTGTAATAGTTGCCAACTCCTGGAAGGATATCTATTCCAAGCCCAGGGTACCTGTGACACCAGACCTTTTGGCTGTCTGGAGCGAAAACGTTCGTGAAGACCTGGCGGCCGCCAACCCGCAGATGCGGCCGGACACTTTAGCGGTGGCCGGATCTCTGCATCTCGAACGGTTCCTGCATCTGCGCAACGTGGAGGGGCGCGAGGAATTCTGTTCGCGTGTTGGTCTCGCTCCGAGCCGCCCCTTCATTTGCTACACCGCCGCGTCCCCGGCAGCCGTGCGCAATGAACCGCTTGTTGTGGAGTGCCTGCTCAAAGCCGCAGCAAGCTGTGAATTGCCAGGACGTCCACAGTTTTTGTTGCGCATTAATCCCAGGGAAGACGGCAAGCGGTTCGAGCCGCTCGCGGCGCGGTACAGTGACCTTGTCATTCAGAAACCCTTATGGGAGTGGGATGCCGAAAGCGACTGGAACTGTGCGCTGCCAGAAGATACCGACCTTTGGGTTGCCACGGCGTTCCATTCCGCTCTGAATGTCTCTGTCTGCTCAACGGTCACCCTCGAATTCGCCGCTCTGGGGCGTCCGGTGGTGAACGTGTGCTTCGATCTACCCCATCCTTTGCCGGCAATGCTTTCCAACCGGCGATTCTGGGATGCGGATTTCTACCGCGAGGTTCGGCAGTCCGGCTACGCCCAGGCTGCCTTCACGCGAGAGGATCTGCTGCGACTTGTGGCGGAAGCGCTGCGGAGCGGCAAGCCGGGCGCAGACCCGGCCGCATTGCTGCCTTGCCGGGAACCCGTAGATGTAGTGGTTTCCCTTGTTGAGCGGGTGTTGAACTCGTGAAGATCTGCTTCGTCTGCAACGAATACCCGCCCGCGCCTCAGGGGGGGATCGGAAGTTTCGTGCAGGGGTTGGGCCAGCGGTTGGCCGCAGCGGGGCAAACGGTTTTCGTAATCGGGTACCTTGCCGGCGCCAGGACAGCCGAATGGTCATCGGATGATGGTGTAAGAGTGCTGCGACTGCCGGAAGAGCCGCGATCGTGGCTAAGGCTGAACTGGGGTCCGTGGGATTTGGATTACGCCGATTTCGCTCAGAGGCAATCGCTCACCCGGCAGGTGTCGGATGCTGTAAAGGAACATGGAATCGACCTGGTGGAGAGCTACGACTGGAACGGTCCTTTGTGGTCTCCCCCACACCGGCCCCTGATCGTGCGGCTGCACGGCGCGAACACGGCCCACGCTTATTATGAGGGACAGCGGCCGAGCCGGATGCTGCGTAGCCTGGAAAAGCGCAATGTCGCCATGGCGGATCGCTTGGTTGCGGTTTCTCAGCATATCGGCAAGACCACCTTAGCCGCGTTGGGACTTTCCGGAAAGGAGTTCGAAGTAATCCCGAATGGTGTGGACACGGAATTATTCTGTCCCCAAGGTGTAGAACGGAACCGGTCGGAAGTCCTGTATGTGGGGAGCATCGCGCGCCGAAAGGGTGTGATGGACCTGCTGGCCGCCGCGCCCGAGGTTCTGCGGGACGTCCCGGATGCACGATTCCGTTTTGTGGGGAATCTGCCGGAGGGCGCAATGGGGAGTGGTCCCCTGGCGGAACAACTCCGCGCTCTGCCCGCGAACTACCGCCAGCGCATCGAATTTCCCGGCCGTGTGCCGCAAGTCGAGCTACCCAAGTATTACTCGAGCGCGACGGTTGTCGTGATCCCATCCCGCGCCGAAGCATTTGGCTTGACGTGCGCGGAAGCCATGGCGTGCGGTGCAGCGGTTGTCATGACCAGCCTGGCCAGCGGCCCTGAACTCGTGGAGCATGAAAAGTCCGGGCTGCTGGCAAATCCCGGCAATCCGCACGAACTGGCTTCGGCGATCGTACGACTCTTGACTCAATCAGGATTGCGCGAGAGATTGGGTGCCGCCGCGCGGCAGCGCGCACGGACGCATTTCGACCTGACGAATACCGCGATGCGCAACCTGGATTTCTATCAAACCGTCAAGCAGGGGTACGGCGTATGAGGGCCGCAAGAAAGCCCTTTCTGGAGGCGACGGCTTGTTTCGCCCTGGCGTTGTTGTTGACGCTCCTCCTTTACGCCCGTTCGCCCGAGCCGAATGTTTTTCTGGACTCCTACCATTACCTGAGTGCCGCGGCGAATCTGAATAAGGGGCTGGGTGTCTCGACGGATATCGTGCATTTTGGCAGCGAACGCCGCCAGCACCGTGTGCCTGCCCCACTGTTCACATGGCCTCCGGCCTATCCCGTGCTGATTGCCGCCGTGGCGAGAACGGGTGTATCGATCGAGTCAGCGGCCCACGGCATAAGCGTTCTCTCTTTCGCCTTCTGCGCGGCCTTAATATGCGTGACAGCCGGTTCGCTCGGGATGGACAGTCTCGCGCGATGGGTGGCTGCCGGCCTTTTTCTTCTGAACTCGCAATGGCTGTACTTTTCGAACTGTATCGCTTCGGAACCGCTGTTTACGTTGTTGGCCTCGGCGGGCATTTTCTGCCTGGTGATTTTCGAGAACCGCGCCCATTCCGGGCTTGACGGCGGAGCGGCTTCTTGGGGATTTCTGATTGCAGGTCAGGTCTTGCTGGCCTTGTCGAGCTATGTGCGTTACGCGGGGTATTTTTTCATTGCCGGCTCAGGCCTCTATCTCGCCGGTGCGTTTCTGATGCGGCGCACCGTACAGGCTTTCGCCGCGTTCGCTTCGTGCCTGATTGCGGGCGGGTTGGTCATGCCTTTGTTACTGCGCAATATTCGACTTGCGGGCTCCTGGCGAGGAAATTCCGAAGTTGGCACAGCCGGGTGGGACATGATTCTGCGACGGACAGTGACCGTAGTCAAACATCTCTTGTATGGAAGCTCCAGGGAGGCCCAGGCGGGATTGTGGGGGATTATCACGATCGTTTCCTTGAGCGTGATCCTGATTCTTGTACTTGGTTCCCTCAAGGCAATCGACCTCCGGCTGATCCTCAATGGCCCACAGATGGGCATCACCCTGGCAGCCGCCGCTCTAGGGGGATACACGGCACTCATGATTTACGCGGGCGGCCAGACGGGAATCAGCAAGGATCCGCGAATGTTCTTGCCTGTGGTGCCATTGCTTGCCCTCTGCGCGGGATCGACCATCAGTTGGCTGCGAAGTGGCCTCGCCATTCGGGCGGCCCGAGGTGGACGCCTTCTCGTCAGTGCTGTCATCGCCAACATGGTGGCGTATGCGGCGCTGAACGGTGAGGACGTGGTGAGCAGCCGGCCGTATGTTCCTCACCGCCCAGTTGCCCAAGCCTTTTGCGAAGCGGATTACACAGGAACCGCACTCTCCTCCTGGGTGGATTCCCACATTTCCCCGGATGCTGTTCTTCTCGCAGCCTGTGGCCAACAAACCGGCTACGTCCTCAAGCGCCGCACGATTTCGTTTTTCAACTCAGGATTCAGCGAACGGGATTGCGAGGAGAAAGCGGTGCGGGAAACCATGAATCAGTACCGAGCTGATTACCTCATTCTCTACCCGGGTGTCCAGAGCAGTTGCGGAATACAACGCGAATGCCGCTTTTTGTCCTCACTTATTGAGAATCGAACTCCGGATTGGCTTGAGGTAGCCAACAGCAACGGGAAAGTGACGATTTTTCGACGCAAGAACAAGCCGGCCAGAAACGCAGGCGACGGCACTCACTCTTCTCCGCTGGGCCAATCTGGAACCGTGAGGGATGGAAGCAAGCCACGCGAGTAGCTGATGAACGAAGAACCAAGCCCCCGCCACGATTTTGCCGTCTGCATTCCGACTCATCGGCGCCCGCAGCTACTGGTCCGTTTGTTGGGCGATCTTCGGAAACAGAGTGTCCAGCCCAACCTGTTGATCGTCGTGGATGGAGACCCGGAATCCGACGATGTGCGACGCGCCCTGGAGCATTTCAAGACGGAGTGGCGAACCATCTATGCACCATCCAATCACGCGAACCTGCCGTACCAGCGCTACCTCGGATGGAAGCTGGCTGCCGGCCGTCGATTGCTCTTATACCTGGACGACGACCTGATCATCCCGGAATGCGAAACGGTGGAGAAAATTCTGGCGCCCCTGACTTGGGCAGACCGGAAGGTGGCTGGTGTCACGGCAAAGATTCTGATGGGTAAAGCGTCCGCGCTTCGAATATACGGCGAACTGACGGACCGTAAGGGAAAGACTTCGAATTGGGAGTACTGCCTGGTGCGGCGCTTCGGGAGCGGGCGAAAGACGCCGCCGGGCGGCCTGACTCCTGTCGGCGACCGCCGCATGCCGGAGTCCGACGAACAGTATGCAAGGTTGGATTGGCTGAGCGGCGGCGTGATGGCGTACCGAATGGATGCGTTGACGCAGGAGTGTTTTTCGGACGTTTTATTCGCCATGGCTGCAACGGGATGCGGATTGGGTGAGGATACCTTTCTCTCCCGGCGCGCCAGCGCAAACGGTGAACTGCTGCTGGCGAATTGTGCGATCGTTCAACATCCCCACGACGATGCTCCCAAGTGTTACCCAACCGATGCCCGTCGTTACGGCCATGCAGTGGCATACAGCCGGAGGTTTCTCAACGACAACTATCGCGTCTTGGACCGGCCGAGCATTGCGGATCGGTGGGCTCTTCTTAAGAGTTACCTGGGCAACACGGCACTAAACTGGGTGAGAGCGCTGGCGGAACCGAGAAATTACCGCTGGGCTTACGCCTTGGGTTACACTCACGGTGCGCTGCGGGGCCTGCTGCGCCAGCCCAGTGCCGCATCGTTGACTCCCGGCATCGACTGGTGGGTGGACGCGGAGCGAGCGGTTGCCGGCGCAAGAGAGATGCAAGGGGCAATCCGGTTCTGATGGTGTCTCCGACCACACGTGCGGCATGCTTGAAGGCCGCTTCTCCTGCAGGGCCGGCCGTTGCTGTGCCTGAGACCTTTCCCAAACGGGTGTGGTGGCTCCTTGCGGCATTTTCCGTCTACATGGTGCTGCCCCTCTATGATGTGCCGTTGCTGGGATTGTCACTCTCGGCGCCGGTATTCATGGTGATTGCGGTGGAGCTCTTCATTGGGGAGCGAGCCATCTCTCTGCGTCCGGTCGAAGTCTGGTTAACTTGGGCGGCGGTCTTCTGGGGCGGGCTTTTCGCATCGATTGCGGGAAACGTCTTCCAGGGAAAGCTGCCAGGGCTCGACCTCCAGGACGTCGAGACTCTCGTTCAATACGCATTTTGGCTCCTCGTCTTTGTCGTGGTTGCGGCCATCGTTAGCAGGCTGGAAGTGATTTCCTGGTTCGGTCGCCTCCTCGCGGTCTCCGCAATCGTTCTGGCGATGGTCCGTCTGGTTACCGGTGAGCATTTTATGTCACAGAACGACTTTGGCTGCCAGTTCTCAACGTGTACGCCGTTGGTGGTGGCACTTCTGGTGACAGAGAGCGGACGCCGCAGGTTCTGGGCTGTCGGCGGCCTCGGGCTTATCCTATTGATGGTGGCATGGAACGCGTCGCGAAGTTCCTGGATTACCGTCCCGTCCATCATCATACTTTTCTCTATCCTCATCGGGCTCGCGCAACCTCGGCTTCTCGGCAGGTTGTGGCCGCTGGTTTTCCTTCCAGGGTGTGTCGTGGTGGTTCTAGTTCTTGCGCCTGAATCGGTGACGGAAAACATGGCGAAACGGCGCGATGCTATGGAACGTCTGGACAAGGACAAGTCCTTTCAGATCCGCCTCCTGATGAATCAGAAGGGTGAGCGGCTGTTCAAAGAAAACCCGTGGTTTGGAGCAGGTGCTGGCCGGTTCACTCGAGCCAGTACCGATCTGGACCTTCCTCGCGAACTCCGTTATGCCAGGGAGGAGTATTTCAATCGCAGGTCCCCTCATAACTCCTACCTAGGCTTGCTCGGCGAAACGGGCTTGGCCGGGACGGTGCCCTTTGCGCTGCTCTTGCTGACGCTGGCGGTTGGCGGACTTTGGGCGGCGTTCCGGCGAGCGAGAAAGGGTGACGTGTGGGAAGCCGCCTTGTGGACGGGATTCATAGGTATGAGCATTCATTTTTGGGCCATTGCCGGACTTACGGGCACGGTCACGTGGTTTTACTACGGTCTTGTGGCGGGAAGTATCACACGCGAACTGCGGCTTCGTGCCCTGATACCCAAAGCCAAATAGTGCGCCTCGGCTACCATTACCACATCCCCGCGGTCATGGGATCGGACCGTTCTTTGCGTACTCCGGGCTATCAGGGGCGGCTGCTGGACGCGCTGGCGGACGGCTGCGAAGAGTTGGTTTGTTTCCTCCACTCAGCCAGGCCGGATGAAATGAAGTACATGGACTACAGGTGCCACGCGCGAAATATCAAGTATGTCGAGCTTGGCATCCACGACAGCGTGCCGCGCCGCGTCTTGCGATCCCGTTCTGTCACGGCCCTCGTGAAACGGCACCGAGGTGAATTAGATGCGCTTCTGATCCGCGGTCCTTCTCCTTTGCTGGCGGCAGTGGCCAAAGGCGCCGAAGGAAAAGTGCTGGCTCTCCTGTTGGTGGGCGACTACGTAGCGGGGTTGAAAGACCTGGATCAACCCTGGTGGCGAAAGCAGCTTATCTCGGCGTGGAGTCATTGGAATTATCGCCGCCAGTTATCGGTGGCAAGACGGGCGGTTACTTTCGTCAACAGCAGGGCGCTGTATGAACAGCTGAGGCCTTTGTTAGGTGAACTTCACGAGACCCGAACGACAACGTTGACCGAGGCTGATTTCCACGCCCGCGAGGACACTTGCCAAGGCCGGACTGTCCGGGTGCTATACAGCGGCAGGATCAACCGAGGCAAAGGACTCCTGGAGGTGGTCGACGCCATCGCTCTCCTGGCAACTGACGGGCTGGATGTCGTCTTCGACCTTGTGGGGTGGGCAGAAGCAGGTGACGACATTGTGGATGCCATCCGGCAGCGAGCGGAACATCACGGGATTCCGGAACGCGTAATCTTCCATGGATATAAGCCCGTGGGGCCTGAGCTGTTCGGAGTCTTTAAGGATGTGGATCTCTTTGTCACCGCCTCCTTGCATTCAGAGGGCTTCCCCCGCGGGATTTGGGAGGCGATGGCCCATAGTCTTCCCGTAGCTGTTACGAAGGTTGGTTCCATCCCCTTCTTCCTGAAAGACGGGGAGAGTGGACTGCTTGTCGAGCCAGGCAATACGGCAGGATTGGCAGACGCTATGGGCCGGATCATACGAGACGGGGATTTGCGCCGGCGGCTGATCAAGGAGGGATCAAAACTGGCCAGACAACAGACGTTGGAGGCCCTCACGCCTACGTTACTCGGAGCCATCGAATCGCGAGTCCACGGCGAGCAGAACTCTTGAGCGAGCAATTCGAGATGTCAATCAAGAACCACGCCTCGTTTTCGGGCAGGCTGTGGCGAATACTGCGATACGATTGGCCGCTTCACTTCGTGCTGTTTCTTACGAACTGGCTGCCGGACAACATACCCTTTCTGGCACTCAGAGGAGCGCTCGCCAGGTTCTTTCTGGGGCGTTGCGGGAAGAATCTCAGATTGGGCCGCAACACAACGTTCTACAACCCATCGAAGGTTTACCTTGGTGACGACGTTTACATAGCATATGGCTGCTGGTTCTCTGCGGACGAAGTGATCGACATAGGCAATGAAGCGATGCTCGGACCATATTGTGTGGTGGTTTCATCGACCCACACCAGTGAGTGCGGTTCCTTCCGCCGCACCGCGGGGAGGTGCGCACCCACCCGAATCGGGGCGGGCGCATGGCTCGCCGCCCATGTAACGGTTTCAGCGGGCAGCGTGGTCGGAACAGGCACTTCGGTCGGGGCAAACTCGGTGGTATTGGGAGAGTTGCCGAATCACGCACTGGCGGCGGGGGCACCAGCCAGAGCAGTGCGGGCTTCCACTGATGAGCTCAGCCGTTGAACAGGAACGCGGCGGCAAGCCCCGTCTGCTCTTCGTGAGCAACTTTCTCACTCAGCGCGGCAGGAACTGTTGCTATTCCGAGACGCTTGCCAACGAACTGATCTGCCGAGGCTGGCAAGTCGTAACGACCTCATCACGGCCGAATCGCGCGGGACGCCTCCTGGATATGGCCTGGACAGCTTGGCGGCTTCGATCCCGTTACGATGTTGCGCAAGTGGAGGTATACAGCGGACCGTCGTTCGTCTGGGCAGAGACGACATGTGCAACTCTGCGTGCTCTCGGAAAGGCATTCGTTCTGAATCTGCACGGCGGCAACCTGCCGCGGTTGGCAATGCGATGGCCAGGGAGGGTGCGGCGGCTACTGGGATGGGCGGCGGTTGTAGTGAGTCCTTCGCAATACATGCTCCACGAGATGCGGCCTTACCGGCACGACATCGGTTTCATTGCGAATGGGCTCCGGGTGGCCGATTATCCGTGGGAGTTGCGGGAGCACCCTCGGCCGAGACTAATCTGGCTGCGCGCGTTCCATAGGATTTATAATCCTGCTCTTGCGCCGCAAGTACTGGCCCGGCTACTAAAGGTTCAGCCGGACGCCCGACTGACCATGATCGGTCCTGATAAGCAGGATGGGAGCTTGCAGCATGTGCTTCGCGATGCCGAGATACTCGGGGTATCCGGGCGTCTCACTATCGTCAAGGGAGTGCGCAAGGAAGAAGTGCCATCCTACCTCCAGCAAGGCGATATCTTCCTCAACACAACCAACGTCGAATCGTTCGGTTTGAGTGTGGCAGAGGCCATGGCGTGTGGATTATGTGTGGTGAGTACGAATGCAGGCGCCTTGCCGTACTGGCTGACAAATGAGCGTGATGCGCTACTCGTGTCACGCGACAACGTCGAAGCAATGACCGACGCCGTAATCCGGCTGCTGAAGGAAGACGATTTGGCAAGGCGGCTTTCGCTGAACGCCCGGCGGAAGGTCGAGGAATTCGACTGGAGCCGGGTGCTGCCAAAATGGGAAGAGTTGCTGTGTTCTGTAGCTCAGCAACGCATGGTAAGGACATGAACCGCCGCGTCGCTTGGCCGAACGGGCACAAGTTCGCATTCACTTTCGTGGATGATGCGGACTGGGCGACCATGGCACGTGTGAGGCCCATCTACGACCTGATCACCGACTTGGGAATGCGGAGCACGAAGACGGTATGGATGCTTAACGCATCTTCAGGAGCGAGGAACGAGGGATCTACGTGCGAAAACCCGGCTTATCTGGACTGGAATCTTTCTTTACAGGAGAGGGGATTCGAAATCGCGCTGCATTGCGCTTCGGCCGGCTCGTCGACGCGGGAACAGACCAGGTTCGCCATTGAGCGGTTCCGGACACTTTTCGGGGACCGGCCCTTCATCCACTGCAATCACACCGGCTGCGCCGATAACATGTACTGGGGCGACGCGCGCCTGTCCGGGTGGCGCAGGACGATCTACAACATTCTGACACGCGGGAGGAGGAGACATTCGTCGTGGGGGCACGTTGAAGGCAGTCCTCATTTCTGGGGTGACCTGTGCAGGGGGCATGTGTCCTATGTCAGGAATTTCGTGTTCGACAACCTGAATACGCTGGAAGTCTGCCCTGAAATGCCATATCACGATCCGGCCAGGCCTTACGTAAATCAATGGTTTGCGGCAAGCGACGGGGGCAGCGCGGCGCGGTTTCTACGTAACTGCGCCCCGGCGCGGATCGACAGGTTGGCCGAGTCGGGCGGGGCAGGCATCGTTTACGTTCACTTTGCCGCCGGTTTTGCCGAAAACGGCGCAGTGCGGGAGGAAGTGCGGAAGCGGCTGGAGTACATCGCCGCCAAGGATGGTTGGTTCGCCACTACCTCCGAGATTCTCTCGCATCTTGGAAACGGCCGTCCTCTGGAGATCTCCTGGAAGGAACTCCGCCGGCTTGAGGTGCGGTGGCTGAAGGCGTGCATCCGCAGGGGAAAAACTCTGTGAGGGCCGCAATGGAGGACAACCTGCCTGCCCGCAGGCCGGCGGCCGAGGATATTCTTATCCGTCAAGCCTCTGCGGAGGAACTACGGGATTGGGACAAGCGAGTCGCCGAATATCCGGAACACTGTGTCTATCACCGTTCCGCGTGGATTCGATCCATCGAGGAATTCGCCCGCGTAAAGGCGGTATTCCTGGTGTTCCAAAAGCAAGGTCAAATCGTCGGGCATTTCCCGGGTTTGCTTTGGACTTTTGGTCCACTGCGAGTCTTCGGTTCGCCCCGCGAAGGTTGGCAGACCCGGACGATGGGGCCCTTGATTGACCGGAGGATGGTAACTGAGTTGGAGGCCATGAAGGCATCCGTCCGTTTCCTGGAGCGTGAGCTGGGAGTATGCCATCTCGAATTGATCACACCAAGCCTCGATGGCACCGTCATGCGGGGGCTCGGCTTCATTGGCCATCCGCTGTTCACGTATCGAGTTCCGCTGTTCCCGGACCAGCCGGAACAGGTCCTCGTGAACATGGACAAGAAGACGCGCAACCAGGTAAGGAAAGCACAGAAGCTCAATTTGGTGGTGCGCATGCGCGACGATCCTCCATTCGTCGATGAATTCTACAGTCAAATGAAGGACGTCTTCGCCCGGAGAGGCAAGAGCGTCCCTTTTGGGCGGGATCGTGTGGGTTCCTGCTTCCGGCATATGCAAGCGGCCGGAAACCTGCTTGCGCTATCCGTGCACATGCCGAGGACGCAACAGTGCATTGCTTCCGGGATCTTCTTTGTGGAGGGCCGGGAGCTCACCCTTTGGGGGTGGACCCACCGCCATGAGTTTGGATGGTACTGCCCGACGGAGATATTGACGTGGACGGCCATGCAGAAGGGGATGACCGTGGGTTGCACGACGCTTGATATGAGTGGCGGGGGGGAGGCCAAGGCCAAGTTCGGGGCGCTGCCGGATCAGGGCAACTACCGCTGGATGCGCAGCCGCTATAAGGCCATCCGAGTCTTGCGCGAGATGGCAGGACGAACTTACAGAATGAAGCAGAAATGGATTGGCCGTGTGGCGGGTACGAGGCTCACGAAGCCTGAAGAAGGGAGCACCGTGAAAGAACACGGCGGGGCTGTGTGAATCTCCGACTCTATCATGCACTCCCGCCGATCTTGCGTCCTGTAGCGGCAACGGTCCAAGGCGCGTATCT
This sequence comes from Terriglobales bacterium, assembly GCA_021372245.1. Lineage (GTDB taxonomy): Bacteria > Acidobacteriota > Terriglobia > Bryobacterales > Bryobacteraceae > JAJFUV01. The sequence goes on along the minus strand of JAJFUV010000172.1, from coordinate 19,319 downwards.
GCGGTGGTGGCGCTACGGACGGGAAACCGAGCGGCTTGTAGAGGAGGCGCTGGAGCGCGAGAAATGGTCTCCGGAAAAATGGGCGGCGTGGCAGCAGGACCGGTTGGGTTACGTGCTTGACCGAGCGGCGACGAGAGTGCCGTACTACCGCGAACTCTGGACTCAGCGAAGGCGCAGCGGAGACAGTTCCTCATGGGAGCGAATTGAAAATTGGCCCATCCTGGAAAAGCGGGTGCTGCGGGAGAATCCACGAGCATTCGTGGCGGACGATTGCGATCCACGGCATATGTTTGCCGAACATACCAGTGGAACCACCGGGACACCGCTCTCCCTATGGGCATCCCGGGCCGTACTTCACAATTGGTACGCGCTTTTTGAAGCACGATGCCGGCGCTGGTACGGAGTCACGCGGCATGACCGTTGGGCCATTCTGGGAGGACGACTCGTAACTCCTTGCCGGCAGAGGAAGCCACCGTTTTGGGTGTGGAACAAAGCGCTGAATCAGTTGTACATGTCGTCCTATCATCTGGCGCCGGATCTGATCGCATCTTATTTCAGGGCGATCGAGGACTATCAGGTCAGGTACCTCTATGGATACCCATCCGCCTTGCTCGCGCTAGCGGTGACGGCTCGCGAGACTGGATGGAAGCCACCTTCCTTGCGCGTCGTTATTACCAACGCCGAACCCTTGTACGACTACCAGCGGCGCCAAATGGAAGACGGGTTCCAGACCAAGGTTCGCGAGACCTATGGGATGTCGGAAATGGTGGCGGCGGCGGGGGAGTGCGAAAGTGGTCACGTGCATTGGTGGCCCGACGTTGGCTTTACGGAGATCAAAGGGCAGGAGGGTGATGCGGCAGAGGACGGGGAATTGATTTGCACCGGGCTGCTAAATACGGACATGCCGCTGATCCGATACAGGGTCGGAGACCGGGTACGCTGTTGCAGGACGAGCGCGAAGTGTGAGTGCGGCAGGACCCTGCCATTGGCCGGGGCAGTCGAAGGCCGTTCGGACGACGTTATCTACACTGTCGATGGACGCGCCATAGGACGTCTGGACCCGGTGTTCAAGGCCGACTTGCAGGTCGAAGAGGTGCAGATCGTGCAAGAGGCGCGGCAAAAGTTAGTCGTGTGGTACGTGCCGGCCAGGGGCTTCGACGCATCGACCACTACGGCATTAAGAGAGAGACTCCGGGAACGAGTCGGAGCTATGCAGATCGACTTGCGCAAGACGGACACGATCCCACGCGGTCCCAATGGCAAATTCCGTGCCGTGATCTGTAACCTTGCTCCAGAGGAGCGGGGCAAATTCGTTGCGACAACTAAGTAACCGCCTCAGGGCTGGATGAACAGAGCCGAACAAGAGAGCGTTTCCATCATCGTGCCGTGCCGGAATGAAGAGGCGCATGTGGATCTGTTTATTGCATCTCTGCTTCGGCAGGAATTGGATGGAATAGACTCTGAGGTCCTCATCGCCGATGGGATCAGCGACGATGGGACACGCGAAAAGCTGGCGAAGTGGGCAAATCAGCATCCATGGATGCGCGTCATCGACAATCCTGAGAGGATCGTCTCGACAGGGCTCAACCGAGCCATTCGCGAATCGCGTGGCGAGTACATCCTGCGTATGGATCTGCACACCGAGTACGCACCCGATTATGTGCGCCGCTGTCTCGAAGTGCTGAAAGAGACGGGGGCAGACAACGCCGGCGGGCCGGCGCTAACAAGATCCGAGAGCTTGGTTGGGCGCGCGATCGCGGCGGCATACCATTCGTGGTTCGCATGCGGAGGGGCGCGATTCCACGATGCGGATTACGAGGGGCCGGCGGATACGGTTCCGTATGGATGCTGGCATCGATCGGTGTTCGAAAGAATCGGCTTGTTCGATGAAGCGCTGGTGCGAAACCAGGACGATGAATTCAATCTGCGTATCTTGAAGCACGGGGGCAAGATCTGGCAGTCCCCAAAGATCGTCTCGTGGTACAAACCGAGAAACACGCTGCGGGCACTGTTCCGGCAGTACTTTCAATACGGGTTCTGGAAAATTCCGGTGATACGGAAACACCGGCAGCCCGCGTCGTGGCGGCACCTGATCCCCGGCTCGTTTGTGATTTGTGTCGCTGCAATGCCGGCTGCGGCGACGTTGTTGCTTGGGACGGGAAGAGCCGAGTTGAGCGGGTTCGTCATGTCAGGCTGGCTCGGGCTTGTGGGTGTGTACGGAATCGTGGCTTGCATGGCGGCGGTGGCCGCAGGGCGGAGCGAATGGAAAATTGTGCCGGTCCTTCCTGCGGTGTTCTTTACTTATCATGCGGCGTATGGTGTCGGATTCCTGGTGGGAATGTTGTATTGGAGTTTCCGGAGCGCCCAGAGTGCCAAACCGGTCCGGTGGTTCACGAGTCTGAGCCGTTGAGGGGCATGATGTTCGGCGTCTAGCATGCGGACCCTGATAGAGCGCGGGTGCGCCGTCCTGGTGCTGGTTGCGGCACTGCCGGTCCTGGCGTTGCTGGCATTGGGTGTCGCTCTCGACAGCGGCTTCCCGATCCTGTTCCGGCAGCGGCGGATCGGGCGCAGAGGGCATCCCTTCGAGTTGCTGAAACTCCGGTCCATGCGCAACGGGCTGCACGGCAGGGCGATCACTGTGGGTGGCGACGCGCGGGTGACGCGGCTGGGTCGGATCCTGCGGCGGTACAAACTGGACGAATTGCCGCAGCTCTGGAACGTTGTCCGGGGAGACATGAGCATGGTTGGTCCGCGACCGGAACTGCCGGAGTACGTCGATCTGGCCGACCCGCTCTGGCGCGTCGTGCTGGAAGTGCGGCCGGGACTCACGGACTTGGCCACGTTGATCTACCGCAACGAGGAAGAGCTTCTGGCGCAGGCTCCCGATCCTCTCGAATACTACCGGCGGGTGGTGCTTCCTGAGAAGCTCAGGCTTAACGTTGAATACCTGGGGGCGCGTGGACGGTTCACGGACACGAAGGTGCTCGCTTTGACGGTCTTGTACAGTCTGTTCCCGTCGGCCCTCTCACCTGCGCGCATTCGCGAATTGATATTGGGAGCTACATGTCTGGTATAACGTCCGAGCCCTTCATCCCCTTCAGCCGGACATCCATCGGGGAGGAGGAAATCCGGGAGGTGGTGGACACCTTGCGCTCAGGGTGGCTGACCACGGGTCCGCGGACGGCGAAGTTCGAGGCAGAGTTCGCGGCATATGTGGGGGCTCCGCATGCGCTGGCGGTGAACTCGTGCACTGCCGCGCTGCATCTGGCACTGCGGGCCTTGGGTTTGAAAAGTGGGGACGAGGTGATTACGACGCCCCTCACATTCTGCGCCACCGTGAACACCATTCTGGAGGTCGGGGCGACGCCGGTGCTGGCGGACATCGGTGGGGACGGCAACCTGGATCCGAAATCGGTCGAGGCGAGGATCACCGATAGGACGCGTGCTGTCGTTCCGGTGCACCTGGGAGGGCTGGCGTGCGAAATGGAGCCGCTGTGGAGACTGGCGGCGCGGCACGGGTTGAAGGTAGTGGAGGACGCGGCGCACGCGGTGGGCACGCACTACCGGGGGTTTCCGATCGGGGCGGGGTTGCCGGCGGAGGGGATGAGAAGCGACGCGGTGGCTTACAGCTTCTATGCCACCAAAAACTTGACCACGGGCGAAGGCGGGATGGTCACGACACATGACCAGGGAATGCTGGAAAAGATGCGCGTGCTCTCCCTGCATGGAATCGACAAGGACGCCTGGAATCGCTATGCGGAGAAAGGTAAGTGGTTTTATGAAGTGGTCGACGTTGGCTATAAGTACAACCTAAGTGACATACAGTCTGCCATCGGTCTGCACCAACTGCGCAAGCAGGAGGAGTTTGTACGCAGGCGGACCCGGATCGCACAGATTTACAGCCGTGCATTTGCGGACATTGAAGAAGTGGAAGTTCCGCCGCAGGCAACGAATGGACGGCACTGTTGGCATCTGTATATTCTTCGTCTGAATACCCATAGACTTACCATGAACCGCGATGAATTCGTGGAAGAGCTGCGGCGGCGGGGGATAGGCACCAGTGTCCATTTCATCCCTATCCCCATGCACCCGGCCTACAAGGAATGGGCAGGACTGCCGCAGAATCACTGTCCAAGGGCCATGGCGTTGTACCCGCGTATTGTGAGCCTACCGCTATACCCGTCCATGATGGAACGCGAGGTGGAGCGCGTGACAGACGCGGTGCGGGAGATCGTGCGCCGAGCGCGACGAGGCAGGGCGAGGTACAGAGGAGCGGCTGCTTCATGAAACTCTCCGGCAAACTGAAAGACTTCGTCCTGCGGCATCGCGGCGGATTCATCCACGCCGGGCTGGCCGGGGGAATCGTATCCAGCCTGGTGATGGCATTTCTGCTGCGTTTCGACTTTCAACTTACTCTGGTCGAACTGGAGTATATTCTGGCGGGTAGCGTCATTGCACTACCGGTGAAGATGACGTGCTTCTATGTGACGCGGCTGCATCAAGGGTGGTGGAGCACGGTGAGTGTGTCCGATATGGTGCGGATTGGCTATGGCAACCTGCTGGCATCTTGCGGATTCGCGCTCGGCACATGGGTTATGGTGGGTCAGTCCTTCCCGCGTTCCATCTACGTCATCGACTTCGCACTCAGTGTGTTGGGGATTTCCGGCGCTCACGTTTTGATCAGAATCTATCGGCAATCGCGGCTGCAGTATAACAGCGCCGGCGGCCGGAAGAACCTGCTCATTTACGGCGCCGGTTGGGCCGGCGTGACGATTACACGGGAAATACAAGAGAATCCAGGATTGGGTTTGCGGGTACTGGGCTTCCTGGACGACAACCCATTGAAGAAGCTTGACCTGGTAGGCGGTCGGCTGGTGTTTGGGACGGGAGAGGAAGCCAAGCGAGTGGTCGAGAAGCAAGTGGCTAAAGGGCGGCGCATCGATGAGATTCTGATCGCTATGCCATCGGCCAACTCGGAGCGGATGCGGAAGGCCATTGCCAACTGCCGTGAGGCGGGAGTCTTCTGCCGAACACTACCGGCGATTGGTGAACTGCTCCAGGCGCGCAGCCTCAGCCGCCAGATTCGCGACATTTCGGTGGAGGACCTGTTGTGCAGGGCGCCGGTGGAACTTGAGAACGCGGAGGTTCGCAATTGCGTCACGGGTCGAAACGTGTTGGTGACCGGCGCCGCCGGTTCTATCGGATCCGAGCTCTGTCGTCAGTTGGCTGAATTCTCGCCCAGCGAACTGATCGCGCTGGACCAGGCCGAGAGCGAACTTTTCAACATCGATCTGGAATTGCGCGGGAAGCATGCCGAGCTGAAAGTTATACCGGTTCTCGCGAATATTCGGGATGCGTCGGCCATGGAAGCGGTATTCAGCCGGCACCGCGTGCATTTGGTCTATCATGCGGCGGCGTACAAGCACGTACCGTTGATGGAAGCTCATGCAATTCAGGCAGCCCAGAACAACGTTCTCGGCATGTGGAACGTGGCCCGGGCGGCCCTTAGGCACCACGTGGACAGCTTTGTGCAGATCTCAACAGACAAGGCGGTGAACCCTACCAGCGTGATGGGTGCGACGAAGCGCGCGGCAGAGGTGATCGCGGCCAGCCTGGCGACTTTGAAGGAGAACGGTCACACCAAGTTCGTATCCGTCCGGTTCGGAAACGTTCTGGGGAGCAGCGGCAGTGTGGTGCCAGTTTTTCAGGCACAGATCGCCTGCGGCGGCCCCGTTACCGTGACACATCCCGAAATGCGCCGCTACTTCATGACCACGCGCGAGGCGGTACAGTTGGTCCTGCAGGCGTCGACATTCGGATCGGGTCCGGAGATCTTCGTGCTCGATATGGGAGAACCTGTGGAAATCACTGAACTGGCGCGCACGATGATCCAGCTCGCGGGGCTGGTTCCCGACCGGGACATCAAGATTGAGTTCAGCGGTTTGCGTCCGGGCGAGAAGCTGTTTGAGGAGATTACCACCCAAGGCGAGCACATTCTGCCGACAGAGCACCCCAAAATCAAAATCTTTAAGCACCCCCCGACGGACTATAGTGTGGTGAGCACCTGGGTCCAACATCTGGACGGCTTGGTCGCGCGTGGAGAAACGGATGAGATCATCCAGCACCTCCGTCGGCTGCTGCCGGAATACCGTCCCTTCGAGCAAGGAGACGCATCGCGCGAGCCGGTCTCGTCCGCAACATGAGGTGCGGCCTTTGGAGAAGCGAATGGAAGCTCCCATGAAAAGGGTCTAGGATACGGGATGAACCAATCTGAAACCGTGCCATCCACGTTACCAACTGAGACCAAGGCGCAACGCTTCTCATGGCAGATCATGGCGTGGTTTGCCACATGTATAGCCATTTGCTATGCACCTGTTATTGTTGATTTGGTGCAACAGTGGATGACCGACGACGATCTCGCACATGCACCGTTTGCGCCTTTTGTGGCCGCGTACATTGTCTGGCACAAGCGCGACGAACTGAAGTCCATCCCCGCGACGTGTTCCAACTGGGGGCTGTCCGCCGTAGTTTTCGCGGCGATTCTGACCCTAGTAGGCACTATGCTCGAATCGAAGTTCCTGCCGCGTTCGGCGTTGCTTCTGTCCGTTATGGGGCTGGTTCTCTATCTGCGCGGCGTGAACACCGTTCGTAAGGTCGGGTTTGCTCTCCTGATGCTCCTGTTCATGATTCCCCTGCCTTGGTACTTTTACAAACAGCTCACATTTCAATTACAGTTGCTCGCAAGCCGCATGGCGGAAGGCTCCCTGGATCTGCTGGGGTACACTGTACTACGCGAAGGCAACATCATCGAGCTAGTTGGCCGCAAATTGTCCGTCGTGGAGGCTTGCAGCGGCATTCGTTCTTTGTATTCGCTGCTGTTTCTAACGTTGACTTACAGTTACTTCATGGAACCGAAGAACTGGATGAGGCTCTTGCTGATTCTGTGGACTCTTCTCGCCGCCATTCTCGCCAACACGGCGAGAATTGTCGCAAGCGCAACGGTCGGCAGCCTGAATCCTGAGTTGGCGGAAGGCATCTACCATGCTGTGACGGGGTGGACGATTACACTGGTCAGTTTCGCTTTCGTGATAATATTCCACAGATTCGTGAGGTCGATTTACCGTTCGATGCGACCCCGCCATGCCCATTGAAACAAGAACTTCCGGGAAGAGGCAGGTCGTAATTCTAACCTGCTTATTCGCACTTCAGGCCTTGGCCTTTTACTCTTTGCCTACAGCCGTGGACGCGCCGCAAACTCCTCCCTTGGCGACTTTTCCGGACCAGATCGGCCAATGGATGTTGACCGGCGACGAGAGAGTGCAGGACGCCGTCCTCCAGGTCCTGCAGCCGGACGACTACATGTTGAGGAGGTATGTTGAAGCGCGCACCGGCGAGAGAGTTGAGCTCTTTGTGACCTACTACAGGCAACGCAGCGCCTCACGCGCGCCGCACTCCCCGAAGACCTGCCTCATAGGTGCCGGTTGGGATCCCAAATCCAGAGAAAAGATCTGGATCGACTTTCCCGACCTTGCGGCGAAGATCCGAGTCAACCAGTACGTAGTACGGAAAGGTATAGAGCAGAGGACCGTTCTGTACTGGTTCCAGACGGGAAATCGTGTCACCGCCGACGAGTACACAGTCCGATTTCACTCGATGGGCGACATCGTTCGCCTGCGCCGGAGTGATTCGTCGTTGGTTCGCATCATTGTGCCGGTCATGGCAGCGGAGGAAGAACGCCGGTCCCAGGAAACAGCGGCACGTTTCGCGCGCGCCCTCTATCCGCGATTATGCCAGTGGTTCCCGCCATTGTGAGGCGGGTCCAGCCCTAACGCATTCTCATTGGAGGTGATCTTGTCGTATCGAGATTCCATTGCAGTTGTGCTATCCGCCGTCTTGTGTCTGGCGCCTACTGTTCAAGCACAGCAGGGAGTAAGCGTCAAAGCCCGTGATGACGGGTCGACCGTTACGCTCCGCATCATCGTTCTGGATGGACAGAACGCCATCAACAGTATTCCCCTGCGGACTTTTGCCACGCCCGTCGTTGAGGTGCGGAACGAAAATGACCTGCCCGTGGAAGGTGCGAATGTGACCTTCAGTTTGCCGCAGGTGGGCCCCGGCGCTTTCTTCCCGGGCCAGCAGACCAGCCTAAAAACCCGGACCAATGTGCAGGGCCAGGCCGCAGCCACAGGTTTCCGGCCAAACAGTGAGCCCGGCCCGTTTCTGATCAGGGTCACTGCCAGCTTCGGTGGCCGAACGGGAAACGTCGTGATCAATCAAGTAAACTCCGCGAAGGAAGTGCCTGCCGGAGCGCAGGTTCAGCCCAAGAAATCCTCCAGAAAGTGGCTCTGGATCGCTTTGGCGGCGGGCGGGGCGGCGGCGGGTGGCGCGATCTGGGCGACCAGAGGCGGTGAGTCCGCCGCGTCTGCTTCCACGCTGACCCTCATCCCGGGGGTGATTTCAGTAGGGAATCCGAGGTGATAACTAATGACGAATAGAACATGTGCCTTGATTCGACCGTTCGCCTTCTCATTCGGCCTGGTCTTGCTATTGTCTGTTCCCTTACTGGGCCAGATCGGAGCGGTCCGCGGCCCTGTGTCAGGTCTTGTCTTTGATACTCCCTCGCGGAGCATTCGGCCCATCCTGGGGGTCGCGGGTGCCGGGTACCTCGGTAAGCCTCTTATCTCGCCAATCGAGTTTGCCTCCGTCGCTCCGGACGGCGATACAGTTCTGGTCATATCAGAGGGGCAGTCCAAGTTGGCGCGAGGATTGAACACCGGCTCACCCACTTCCACGCTCATCGAAGAGCTCTCGGGTATTCCGGACGAAATCGTCTGGGCGCCGGACGTCTCGTCGCTCGTGGCCTACTACGCCTCGACGCGACAGTTGTTTCTGGTGGCCATTTCATCGGACAAGCTTTTGGGGGCTTCCTTACTGGACGCATCGTCGCTACCTGGAGAAGTGCGTAGTGTGACGGTCTCCGAGGGGGGGGCGACGGTGCTGGTGGGCATGCGTGATGCAGAGGCCGGAGGTGTGTATCGGGTCTCGGCGGACGCACCTCCAAGTCTGGTGGCGTCGGTTGCGGACCCTGCTGCCATGGTCACTGTGAAGGGAGGTCGCGCCGTTTACGCTGTCGATGCCGGCGCCCGGCTTATCATAGAAATCCAGGATGCAGGGCACCTGCCACAAGTCGTTCCGCTGATCGAGGAACCGGATGATAGGTTCGACCCCGTAGGCTTGGCGGTGGACCGAGGAGGACTGTCCCTGTACGTTGCTAACGCCAGAAGCCGTACCATCTTCGTGTATGACCTCGCGAGCCGGACACGGATTGGCGAACTGGCGACGGAAGCAGCGCCCGAGTTGCTCAAGCCGCTTCCCGGTAGTGCCTCGTTCCTGCTTGCCAAACACCGCGAGGCTGGCGAGCCCATTTGGATCCTCGATACGGCCGATACGGGTTCGACGTATTTCATCCCCGATGGAGGTCAGGAGTAGACTGCTATGGCGCGCTATACCCACAAAATCCTACTCGCGACTTGCTGGTTGCTTGCGACAACTCAATATGTCAGCGCCCAGAGTACGTTTCCCTTCCAGTTGAGAGCGCAACAGGGAACGTCTGCTGCCACTGTCCCCAACGGGTCCGTCATCACCATCGCCACCGGAGGGGTGGGGCAATCAGTTTCCCTGAACATCCTCATCACTTATCAAGGCTCCACTGAGGGTGTACTCAGTTCCCCCAACCTATACGGTGCCGGCGGGTTTGAGCTTGTTGAATCCGCTGCATTCCCCCTGTCGCTGAAGCCAGGCCAGGCGACGTCGTTGACCTATCGCTACACGGCCACGACCGGCAATGCGGTTCAAGCGCAGTTAAGCATCACCTACTACGAAGTGCCAACCTCCGGTACCGCAGCCACCAGCGGGGCCATCGCACTGGGCTTCCTCGGAACCGCACCGGAGTTCGTCCTTGCGTATTACATGCAAGTCGATGGAAATCTGATGTCCGTCTCCGACGGCGGGAAGATCGGCTTTCCGGCAACCTCAGTGAATTCCAGCTCGTTAGCGACAGTCGTCGTTCTGAACCGCGGCAGCGGACCGGGAACCCTCACGTCGGCCTCGGTGGCCGGAGTTGCATTTCAAGTACTGAACCTACCGTTACTTCCCGGTACCCTTACGGCCGGCGGGCAAGTCAGCTTCAATATTCGTTACTCCCCTAAACAGACGGAAACTAGTATTGGATCTCTCCAGCTAAAGATCGGCGAGCAAACCTTGACAGCGATCCTGGAGGGTACTGCTATTGCGCCAGTTTTCGCGTACGAGATGATACGCGCCGATGGTACGGATGTCATCCAACCCAACCAAGTCATTACCGTCCCGGACACTGCCGTCGGTGAGATTACCAGCGTCCAACTGAGAGTGCGAAACGACGGAAATGCGGACGGCACCGTCAACGTCATCAGCGTTTCAGGGCAAGGATTCTCCCTGTCCTATGTGCCGTTCCTTCCGGCTGTGCTAGCGCCTAATACCAGCTTTGTGTTCACGTTGCGTTTTGAACCCACGAAGTTGGGCAGCGCTCCAGGTAGACTGCTCATCGGCACGAGTACCTTTGAGTTGATTTGCAACGGTCTGGGCCCGCCGCCGTTGCCCACTTACAGGTTCGTTGGCGCAAGCGGCTCACAAGAACCCTTGCAACAGGTCGGCATCGGTCTCACTTTGGATTCGCCTTATGCGCTGCCGTTGACCGGAACGCTCACGATGTCCGTCAGCTCCGACGTGTTTGGCACGGACCCTTCCGTGCAGTTTTCGACGGGTGGCAGGACAGCGCCGTTCACGATCCCGGCTAACAGCACCCAGGCTGTATTCAATAGCGGATCCACCACGATCAAGCTGCAGACGGGGTCAGTAGCCGGCATCATTAACGTCACACCGTCGTTTGCCGTGCGAACGGGGTACAGCGTGACGCCGGACGCGCCGGCGGGCCTGTCGCTCTCTGTCGCACCGTCCGCGCCACGGTTGCTCTCAGTGCAGGTCGGGGCCCGATCAGCTAGCGGTTTCACACTGCTGATAACTGGCTACGCGACAACCCGCGCCCTGAAACAGATGGATCTGCAGTTCACGCTCGCACCAAACGCGAACGTGAACCTGACAAACGCGCGCGTCACCATAAGTTTGGATCCGACCTTTGATCTTTGGTACAAGAGCGCCGAGTCCCAGCTTTATGGCAGTCTCTTCACGGCAACGTTGCCGTTCAACCTGCTACTCGGCTCGAGCGGCATTACTAATCCTGTGGATCTGATCCAGTCGGTGGCTGTTACCGTTAAGAACGATCAGGGGATCTCCAACTCGCTCAGCGTGGGCGTGCGCCAGTAGAAGCATTTCGAGGAGAGGTCAAGCAGGAGACGCTTGGTGAGGAAGTCTCCTGCACCAGGTGACGGCTTCTGTGCAAGCCGTCGAGTAAACACTTACAAGGGTGGAAGATGGATAGGAACTTATAAGTGTTTGGCGCTTCGCTCCCGGCCAACTCTTGCCTTGGGGATTTCAGGATTGATGTGTTTCTGGTTGGAAACTCGTCGACGCGCCTATCGGCTTTGCTGCGCAGTACGATACGGCGCCAGCCACGGACGACAAAGCGCCGACTCCCTCCTTTGTCTATCACAAGAATTTGACTGCAGAAATATGTGGTTGGGTAGTGCTGCTTGCAGTCGACTACAGCGGACCTCCGCCGTGGCCTATTCCCCTTCCGCTACGAACCTTACATTCGGTGCCCAGCCGGGTACAGACCTGGCAGGCTGATGGGTAATTTGCCCCAGAAGGGAATCTCGCCGAAGAGTGCTTTCACAGCCGCCAGCTCTGCGCCGGGGTAATCGTCGTAAGTCACTACGTAGCTGGGTAGCTCCGGTACCGATTGGAGCAAATATGGGCTCCCTAACAACACGAATGCGAACGGCCTCTGGATGTGGGACAGGTCCTTGAGCAAGGGGATCTGCGCTGGCGAGAGATCCACGGATCCCTTATAGGCAAAGATGCGGATGTAGGCCGCAGCCGTGACCTGATCCGCCTGCCGGGCGAGTTCCAGAATCAGTCCCGCTTCCCGCGGCGTCAAGCCCGCCAGTACCTCTACATGCCTGGTGTTCGCGTGCCGCGCGACGAACTCCTGTACAAAGGCACGGCCTCGTTCATCTCCGGCTTCCTGGTCGTCCTTCACCGTCAGAAGTAGAACGCGTTCGCCGGGTTTCGGCCGGAGCGGCAGCACGTGCCTGGCGTCACGTACAAGGGTCACGGCCTGCTCCATGATCCGCTGTGCCGCGGCCTGATGCTCCGGCGCACCCACTACCTCATCGAGGCGCGCCGCGCTTTGACGCGACCGGTGCAGACCGAGGCGGGCCTTGGCTTCGAGGAGGCGGCGAACCGAAGCGTCCAGCCGCTCCTGCGAGATCGCGCCGCTCTGGACCGCGCGCACCAGCGCGTGAAACGCAGGTTTCTCCGGTTGCTTAGGGTAACGCCGGAAAGAGGGTGGGTCCAGGATCATGTCCGCCCCGGCCAGGAACGCACGCACAGCCGCATCGCCTTCCGAATAGCGCTGCGTGATTCCTCCCATCGTCATGGAATCCGTGACAATCAGACCCTGGAAGCCCATCTTTCCGCGCAGCAGACCGGAGAGTACGCGAGCCGACAACGTGGCGGGCAGACCTTTCTCTTCGAGTCCCAGGGCGGGTACGTCCAAGTGCGCGGTCATCACCATTGCGACGCCTGCATCGATGGCGGCCTGGAAAGGCGGAAGTTCCACTGCTTCCAGGTGCTCGCGCGTAGCACTCACCAGCGGCAGTTCGATGTGCGAGTCCTGCGACGTATCGCCGTGTCCCGGGAAGTGCTTGGCGGTGGCGAGCACGCCCTCCTGCTGGCAGCCGCGCACATAGGCGGCCACTATGGCGGCCACCTGCTTCGGGTCCTCGCCGAATGAGCGGATGCTAATGATGGGATTCCGGGGATTATTGTTGACGTCCGACACTGGCGAGTAATTGACGTTGATGCCGAGTGCTCGGGCTTCGACCGCAGTGAGCCTGGCCACTAAGTAAGCGTTCCGCGGATCGGCGGTGGCTCCAATTGCCATGGGCATCGGAAAACGCGTGGCTCCCCGCAGAGTGAAACCCGCGCCTCCCTCCATGTCGAAGGCAAACAGCAGAGGCAGACGCGCCGTTTCCTGCATCCGGCGGAGCAGCAGCGCGGCGCCGGCGGCTTCGCCCATGGCGCCGAAATAGTAGGATCCCACGTGATACCGGGTAATCTCCTCGCGCAGCAAGCGGAAGCGCTCGCCGCCGGCATTGGTGAAATCCGCTTCGGCGCCAGCAGTAATAATCTGGCCGACCTTCTCCTCGACTGCGAGCTTGCCGAGCGTTTCCTCCACCCATTGCCGCGCAGGGCCGTCGAGCGCCTGCGGTGCCTCTTTCGCCACCTGCGCGGACAACGGGAAGGCGAGGATCAGGCTCAGGAGGCTTATTGGGAGACGCGTCATGAACTTATCTTCTCCTGTGGACGGGACCGATGTATGTCATCATGACACGGGCCAGCCGCCAAATGACGATTCGCACTTGGTGACGTCTGCTGCGGCTGTATACTCTACGGTGAGCTATGGGGAAACCGATGGAACTGAAGGGCAGGGTGGCCATTGTGACTGGGGGCGCCAAGGGCATCGGCAAGGGGTGTGCGATGGTCCTGGCGCGGGCGGGCGCGTCAGTGGCGATCGTCGATCTTGACGAAGCCGCTGCACGTGTCGTGGCGGACGAGATATCGACAATAGGGCCATCTGCGCTCGCTTTCCGCTGCGATGTGTCGGAAAGTGCCGGCGTGCGCACCATGATCGACGCGGTTGTCGCACATTTCGGTGGACTCGATATTCTCGTGAACAACGCGGGCTACCATATTTCGAAAAGTATCGAGGCCACCAGCGAAGAGGAATGGGACTACATACTCCGTAACAATCTAAAGAGCGTCTTCCTCTGCTCAAAGTTTGCGATCCCGCACCTTCGTGCGCGAAAGGGCTGCATCGTAAACATGTCGTCCATGGTGGGACTGGTCGGCCAGTCGAACGCGGGCGCTTACTCCGCGACGAAGGGCGGCATCATCGCGATGACCAAGGGTATGGCGCTGGACTTTGCCAAGGATGGCATCCGCGTGAACTGCATCTGCCCCGGATGGGTACAAACGCCGCTGGTCGAGGATTGGTTCGGACAGCAGCCGGATTCCGATGCCGCGCGCAAGTACATCTTCGGCGTCCACCCGTTGGGGCGGATCGCCACGCCGGAAGAGGTCGGGCAAGCGGTGCTGTTCCTGGCGAGCGACGCCGCCTCTTTCGTCACCGGTGTCGCACTGCCGGTGGATGGCGCCCTCACGTTAGGGTACTGACACATGCCTGAACGTCTCCGCGTGGCGCTGGTCGGCGGCCCGATGTACGACCACCTCTACGAAACGATCCCCGCATGGGAGAAAGCGTCGGGATACGAAGTCGAAATCGCCGTCAAGTTGCCGCATCCAGCTTTGAACGAACGGCTGCGCTCGGAATTCGAATCTGGTGCGCTGCGTTACGACCTGATTTCCACGCACACCAAATACGCTCCCTCGCAGGCTGACTTTCTCCTGCCGCTGGATCCTTACATCACCTCGGAGGAGTTGAGCGCTTTCGCGCCGAAGATGGTGGAACTGGCCCGCGTGGACGGGCGTTTGCTGGGAGTGCCGCGCAACATCGACGTCAAACTGCTGTATTACCGCCGGGATCTGTTCGAGGACCCGGAAGAGAAGCGCTCCTTCCTGTGCCGCTTTGGCCGCCAGTTGCGCGTTCCCGGTACATGGAATGAACTGTTGGAGACGGCTACCCATTTCAACAGGCCTCCGGGACTATATGGTTTTGTGTTCCCGGGGCGCTACTCCGGTTTGTTCGGCCACTTCTTCGAATTGCACGCCATGGCGGGCGGCACGCTGCTCGATCATGAACTGCGCGCCGCATTCAACGACGAGGCCGGACTCTGGACCCTCAGGTTCCTCGCCGAACTATATGCCAAGGCGTCCGCGCCTCAAGTGCCTGACTGGCACTACGACGAGGTTACGAAGTGCTTCCTGGACGGCCGGTCCGCCATGACTACAGACTGGCCCAGCGGTTACCACCTCTATACGAATCCGGCGACGTCCAAGGTCGCGGGTAAGTTCGGCGTTGCTCTCTATCCCGTTGGCACGTGCGGAAGGCGGTTCGTCTATTCGGGAGGCTTCACCTTCGCGATCCCCACCAGCGTCCGGCACCTGGACGCGGCGCTCTCCCTTCTGCGCTGGCTGGTATCGGCCGGCTGTCAGGAAGTGGAGATGCGTAATGGGGCCATTAGCGCCCGCACCGAGGTCCACCGCAAGGCGGCAGCCTCAGCAGCCCCAGGTTCACAGGAGGCAGCCAGGCTCGAACTGCTGGGGCAGGTGATCGCCAACGACATGCTGTTGCCGCCCCGGCTCAAAGAATACCCGGAGATAGAAGAAGTCCTCTGGTCGACCATTCAGTGCGCCTTCACCGGACGTATGTCGCCAGAAGACGCGCTCTCCCGTGCCGCCGCTGAGGTGAACAGGATTATGGACACATCGTCATCGGGGCGCGGGCGTACCGGGCGTCCGTAGCGTCTTCAGAACCTCAGCGTCCGCTTCTCTCCAGGCTTGAAGTTGATCTTCATGATCCGGCCATCGGTCGGGGACACTAGCTGCATCTCGCCTCCCTTTTCCGATGCGATCTCCACGCGCGTCACCTTCCCGCCCCGGCGTACCGCGGAAACCAGGAACGCCCCATCGGCGCGCAGCGTTCGGAACTCAGCATCCTTCCACGTGTCCGGCACGGCGGGGAAGAGAATGACTTTCCCGCTGTGGGATTGCATCAGCATCTCCTGCAGCGCCGCCGGCATGGCGAAGTTGCCCTCCAGCGTGAACGGCCGGTAGGTGAACTTCGAATAGCCCTTCTTCGATTGATCGCCGTTCGCGTGGAAGCTGTTGCGCAGGCAGAACGCCGTCGCGAAGATCTCGAGCGCCTTCTCCGCCGTGACGCCGTGGCGCGCCCTCGCCGCCAGGTTCCCCAGCCACGAGTAACTGTACCCGCACCACGCGTCCGGGCCCTTCCTCCGCAGTTCTTCGAGCGACGCCTTGATCGTGCGCCTGGCCTCCTCGCCCTGATCCCAATCGATGAGCCCCAACGGATGGATAGCCATCAGGTGCGAGAAGTGCCGGTGCGATGCCGGTAGCGGATAGCCGGGTGCGATCAACAGTGTGCCGTCCGCGGCCTTGCTAAATGCAGGCAGTTCTCCGAGGACGTGCCGCCAGCGGGCCTCGTCGTCCTTCAGTCCAAGTTCCGCGGCGAGCTCCGCGGCCTTCTCAAAAGTCCACCGGTCCAGCGCGAGATCAAAGTTCGTCACCTGATCGAACCATGCCGAAGGTTTGTTGTCGTTGATCTCCGGCGAAGAGCTGAGAGGATGCGTGCGCTTGCCCTGCGCGTCCTTGTTCGCCGTGAAGGCTTCCAGGAACACCGCTACATCGTGCAGGTAGGGATAGGCGCGGTTCTTCAGGAACTCGCGGTCACGGCTGTAGCGCCAGTGCAGGTAGAAGTGCTGCGCGAGCCACGCGGAAGTCGTGGACGAGTGTGTGTACTGCCGCCAGCCGCCGATCTGGCGTCCGTTGATATCGGCGGTCATGGGCACGTTCAGTCCCGGCAGTTCGAAAAACGTGCGCGTCCACTGGAACGCCGTGTCGCGCGTCTTCCAAAGCCAGTCCAGGTAGCTCAGCCCGTCTTCCAGATGGTTGCCGGAATATGTGGGCCAGTAGCTGAGCTGCGTGTTGAGGTCGTGGTGATAGTCGCCCTTCCACGGCGGTAGCTTGCCGTTATCTGCGGTCCAGACGGCCTGCAGCGTGATGGGAGGCGCGCCCCGCCGCGCGGTCGCGCCCCACTTGTACGTGTCCAGATACCACTGCCGTTCGACGACCGGATTCGGCACCCTCACCGAGGATCGCGCCCAGAACCCCGTCCACCACCGCTTGTGCGATGCAAGCATGCGCGGGAAACCGTTCTTGAGCGCCGCCTGAACTCGCTGCTTGGCGATCTGGAGCGGATCGGGGCCTTCGTTGGAAGACGCAATCGACCACGCCAGCACGCCGCCGTCCCAGCCTGCGTAGACGGCGAAACGGAATCCTTCCGCGCCTTCCTGCGTGTACGCCGACCAGCCCGGGCCGGACGTGGCGGCCGGGGCCGGATAGCCGAGTTGCGCGAGGTCGCCCGCACCGATAGCGCCCTTCGCAGGGTCCTTCACGGTGCCGGAGAAGGGAGGCGCTTGCAGCTTCACCTGCGGAAATCCGCCCCTGATGCGCGCCATGCCAATGGCTTCGGTGGCGTGTACGAAGATCTCCGCCACTGCGCCGTTCGAGAACGTCACTGAGGCGACAGCCGTAGCCAGGTCCAGCGAGGTTTCGCGGAACTGCGCACCTTCAGGGAATGCCAATTCGATGCGGCCCGCCGGAATCTTCGTCGGCGCGGGACGCCGGTACGGGTTGTCGTAGACGCGAAGCAGGTCCGCCACGCGGCCTTCGCGGTGCCAGCGCTCCATGGTCTTGAACTTGTAGTCCGGTCCGCTGTACTCGGGCACGAGGCGGGCGTCCCAAAGGTCGGCGCGGTCCAGCGAGATTCGCAGCGGTCGGCCGTCTCCCCACACCAACGAGCCCATCATGCCGTCGCCCAGGGGCAAGGCTTCATCCCAAACAGTGGCCGGGTTTGTGTAGCGCAGATTGTGCGCCGGAAGAGGTTGAGCCGTCAGGAGCGCCGGCGCCAACAAGAGAATAAGAAGGATTGTCGAGCGGTTCATAACGTGCCTATCGCGAATCGTCATGGTGAAACCGATAGGATACACTGCTACTTTGCCCATGACCACCAGAAGCCTGAGTTCGAGGATCGTTCCGGTCCGGCGGGATCACGCCCGTCGCTTCTTTCTGAGCGCGCTCGGGGGCGCGGCGATACTCCGTCCGTCACCTGCCGCCACGCCCTTCGCCACGCGCGGGGTGGTCCTGCTTCCGGAAGACCTGACACTGCGGAACTGGCCGGACCGCGCGAAGCAGGCGCAGTTAACGACGGTGGCCCTGCACCACGGCCGCTCGGTCTTTGAGGTGATCAAGTTCATCACCTCGGACCCCGGGCAGGAATTCCTGGAGCGGTCGCGCCGCCTGGGACTCCAGGTGGAGTACGAACTCCACGCGATGAACGAGTTGCTTCCCCGCTGGCGGTTCTCCGAAGACAAGAGCCTGTTCCGAATGAACGAGAAGGGTGAGCGAACGCCCGATTGGAACCTGTGCGTCAGCTCGGCGCGGGCCCTGGAGGTAGTTGCGGAGAACGCCGTGGCCATTGCCCGGCTGCTGCGCCCGACGACGGGCCGGTACTTCTACTGGGGCGACGACGGCAAGCCCGGGTGCCGCTGCGCGAAGTGCCGGGAATTGTCCGACAGCGAGCAGGCGCTCGTGCTTGAAAACTACATGATGAAGGCGCTGCGCCGCCACGACCCGCGCGCGCAGTTGGCCCACCTGGCGTACCACCTAACGCTGGCCGCCCCGCGGCAGGTCAAGCCAGAGCCGGGCGTGTTCCTGGAATATGCGCCGATCGATCGGCGGTATGACATCCCTTACTCGCAGCAAATGGAGGGGCAGGATGGCCTTGCGAACCTGGACGCCAATTTGAAGGTGTTCCCGGCAGCATCGGCGCAGGTGCTGGAGTACTGGCTGGACGTGTCGCGTTTCTCCCGCTGGAAGCGCCCAGCGCAGAAGCTCCCCTGGCGCCGCGACGTCTTTTTGGCCGACCTGCAAGCATACGCCGCGTGCGGCATCCGTCATGTCACGTCATTCGCCTGCTACATCGATGCGGAGTACGTTCTGCGGTACGGGCAGCCGCAGGCAATTGCCGAATATGGCGCCGGGTTCGTGGAGGCGATGTAGGGAGGGTGTCGAGGAGTAACCGGCCTGGGATTGCGCCGAGATCATATTGGGGGGGGGGCGGCCCCAAGGATTTCCGTGGCTTCCAGTTGCGAACCTAGAGCATTTTTGATGTTACTATAAGGTAGCTCTGGTGGTTTCCGCGGGAAGTATGCCGCAAGCCTACGAAAACGATTTGCGTCGTAAGTTGCTGGCCGCTCATAGCAGCGGCAAGGGGACGCTGGCCGAACTTGCGCAGTGGTTCGGCGTCAGCCTGGGTTGGGCCGAGAAGGTCTCTGGGCAGTATCGCCGCAGCGGGCGAGCCGAACGCGTCGAGCAGCGGCATGGGCCGGTGAGCCGCGTCG
>JAJFUV010000134.1 GCA_021372245.1 Terriglobales bacterium | reverse complement strand
TCCGGGCATTGTCCGCAATACGACAGGGAAGTCGCCGGAGTGTAGGGAGGCAACCGACCTTCGCTTCGTCCATGGTTGTCACAGCTATCCTGCATTCCCGTCTAAAATCGCGTTATACAGGTTGTTAATTTCAGGTATAGCCCTCCCCCTCGCAAGCCCGTGCTCTGGATATCGGCAGCATATCCCCAGGCTGCCGCAGATAGCTGCCCGTTACGACTTGGCCAATTCCACTTCAACGCCGCGCCCGGCCAAATCCGGCAGATCGAGGACCAACCGGCCGCGCATCCTCCTCGGCACAACGGGCTTACCGTCGACTCTGACGGAGCGCCACCGCTGGCCAGCCCAGTCGATACATAACCGGCCCGGCCCTCCAGAGCGCGCCGCTGCCCGGATCACCACTTTTTGCGGTGTCAAGTTGAACCAGAGTGAGCCGTCCTCTTTGAATAACGTCGCGCCGAAACCGTCGTTGCGCGACACGTCAAGGCCTTCGTGGCGCTGAGTCACGTTCCAGATCTTGCCGCGGAAAGGATAGGTCAGCGCGATGGGGCCATCTTGGGGGCGGCGTCCCGCGGAAAAGCCAATCGAGCCGTCACGACCTGGTTTGGCGCCGAACATCCCCCGCACAATCGCTTCTATGCCAACGCAACCGCTGATCTCGTTGGTACGCCCGGCGGAGATGCGCCCACCGAACGGCTTCGACTGGGGGAATCTGGACGTGTAGTCATCATTGGCAACTCCCTGAGGATAGACCGCAAGGTGTTCTGGCCACCACAGAATTCGCTCCAGCACCTTCCACGCTTCGGCAGCGAAGCCGGCCTGGTACAGGTCGGCCACCAGTTGCGGACCGTCGCCGATGTAAGTCATAGGGCCGGACCAGTCGTGGTCACGCCAGTCCCACAGACGGTCTTTGATGGAAAGCGAGCGCGGGCCCCAATGGCCCAGGAATTCCGCATCGTTCAGATGCGCGACGAGCCGCTTGGCCCGGTCCGGCGACACCACACCCGGGATTCGCAGCAGATCAAATACCTGAATAGAGTAAACCGGCACTACCTTGCCGTCTTTTTGTCGCGTGCCATACCAGCCCGCATCTTCTACCCAAAGGATCTCGTTGATCGCGGCCCGTACCTCCGCAGCGCTTCGCCTGAATTTCGGTATCAGCGCGGCGTGCTCGGTGTCGTGTCCTTCTTCCAGGATTTCCGCCAGCGTCTCATAGACATAAGAGCGCTCGCCGTTAGGACTGGGTACCTCGTGAATGTAGCCTGGCCCGGTGCCGGTGGTCTTGATTTCCAGCAGGTTGTGATCGTCACCATAGTCGACCAGATGGTTGTGGTCCGGATCGCGGTCGGTTTCGCCAAACTGCGCCATGTCGATCAGCCATTCCAACACGGTCTTGCCCTTTACCTTCTCACCCAGAATCGTGCGGTCCCCCGTGGCGCGAATGTAGTTGTCGACCGCCGATGTGAACGAATAGGGGTTATAGGAGTAAAAGGGGCCGTCCCCTTCGCCGCGCACAGGTTCGATCGCATAATGTTCGGTAAGCGGCGCGGCCAGCAGCGCCACCAACATGGCACGCATTCCCGCCGGGTCCAGGAGGGTGAGCGGAATCGCGGAGTAATTGAAGTCCCAGGCGTATGAGTTCAATCCGCCAGAGTCCAGCCCGAGGCTGGGGTACCAGGGATCGAGGATGAACGTTTTGCCCACTTTCCAGCGGTCCCACAGCAATTGCAGCGCCGCGTGCTGGTAGAAGCGCACCACGCGCGCATCAGGGTGGCTCAGCGCAGGCAGGCGCGAGAGAAACGTCCGGATGTCGTGCTCCATGAGTTCCTGCGCCGCCGCGCTCGCCGCTGCGGGATCGTTCATCAGCTTATGCGCGGAGTCCATGGCCTCCCCACGCGTGGTGGCAACCACCAGTACGATGAAAAATGTGCGTGATTCCCCGGGAGTCAGTTCCACAGCGCGGTACAGCACGCTTGCGGCGCCTTCGCCGCCAGATTTACCGCCGGCCGCAAGATCCAGGGCCGATCTCGCTGAGGGCGCCGCTGCCGCTGACGCACCCGCGAAGCCAAACGCGACCGCCCCGTCGCCCGCATCGTGCACCATCACATCAGCGATCGCCTGTGCCCTTGTCGCTGGTTGCGGTGTCCTGCCCCATTGCGGCCCGTACCCCCACCTCTGGGGGCGGCGCAACGTGGGCTGCTGGACTGTGGCCAGGACCAGCGAGCGTTTTTCGCGTGCAGTGTTTTGCAGCGACACCCGCAGAACAAAACCCTGGGGACTGCGCAAGGCAACCTGTTCCACCTGGAGACGGCCCATACTGGTTTCCGTGGAGATGCTTGCCCGCCCGGGCTCCCAGACCAGCGCGGCAGGCGATTGTACGGTGGCTCCGCCCGACGCTTGCCCGTCAAAATACATTGCTCCGGTGGAACGATCGAGAAGCGCGAAGGACTGGCGCAGGACCACGGTATACGGCGGTGCCGTGAGGCGATCCAGACCCTCGTCCTTCGGAATCCCGGACACGCTGCCCGAGAATACTACTTGTTGGTAACTCTCGATCTGAGGTAACGTCTGATCGGCGGGCAGGCGGAGATCGGAGGCCCTTAACATAACCGGGCGGGGAGTCACGCGTTCCATCTTGACCAATTCCCCCCCGCCTCCGGTTGCGGTCGCAACCGCATAGAGAAGTGCGGCAGTCAGCGATAGGCGTGTCATCTCTTAGTACCTTCCTGGTCCCTTGTTCTATTTCGAAATGCGGCGCTATTCGGGTCCACCCCAAAGATTGGAAGAGTCAGCGCCAACGTGGCGCTGACCCTTCCTGATGCGGTCTACAGTCCCGCGATCGCACCGCTAGAAGACGAACTTCATCATCACCTGCACAATTCGGGGCGTGCCGTAAATGCCGGTGACTCTCCCGAAGGCGGAACTAGTTGGCGACGTGGTCGGCGGGTAGAAGCCGAAAGGATGATTGGGGGCGTTCTGGGCTTCCAACCGCAACTCCAGGAAAGACCGCTCGAACACCTGAATCCTCTTCAGAATCGAGAGGTCTAGTTGGTTGTCGTAGTCGCCGCGCACGCCGGCCAGCAGCGGTGATAATGTGATGAGGTTCGCCGACAACTGCTGGGCGGAGGCGGTGACGAACGCGCTGGTATTGAACCACCGGTCCAGGGTCCGCTGGTCTTTCGCCAACGGAATGTCCTTCACCGTGGCCCCCGGCTGCAACAGCGCATTGCCGAAGCCCAGTGGCTGGCCGCTCTGGAGACGCCACGTCGAGGCAATGGTCCAGCCGCCGATCAGACCATCGGCGAGCCGGTTCGCCGACCCGAAGAACTTCCTTCCGCGTCCGAATGGCAGGTCAAACAAACCGCTGAAGGTGAGCACGTGCGGCCTGTCGATGGTGGAAATCCACTGGCTCGGGACGGCATCGCCTCCGTTCAGGTAGGCCGTCGCCTCCATCATCTTGGAGAACGTGTAGGCGCCCGCAACCGTGAAACCGCGGGAGAACCTGCGCTCCAGGCGCGCTTGCATGGAGTGGTACCACGAGAAGCCCTGGAAGTCGTTCATGGTAACGCTGCCGAACTGCGGATAGGGCACCAGGAGCTGTGACCTCGCGATCTTGTTCGTGTTGAGGGAGGTTCCGGGAAGCAAGCCTGCCATGGGGTTGGTGACTTGGGCGGTCAGGTAGTTGATGGTGGTCTGGTCGCGCGTCGCCTGGGTGCTGAGGTACTTGGTAGGCAGGGCATTCATGGCGCGGGCGATCATTAGTTTCACAGCCTTGTTGCCCACGTATCCGACCTCCAGCAACAGCTGTCCCGGCAGCATGCGTTGGACGTTTGCCGACCACCGCATCGAATACGGCGTGCGCGAATCCGGATTGTAGAAACTGACGTTTTGGCCCGCGAAAGTCTGCTGTCCCAGCCGGTTGCCCGAGGCGGCCAGAATGCCGCTCGGGAACGGGCTGGCGAGCGTGCCAACGTAGGTTTGTCCATTATCCAGCGAGGGCACCAGGGTGGTCTGTTGATTGTAGCCGGACTGTATGGCGAAATTCTTTCCAGGTATGCCGATCTCAATGGGAAAAATTCCGAAGCCGGCGCGCAGCGTGGTGTCCTTGGTCAGTTGATATGCCAGGCCCAGGCGCGGAGCTAGATTCATCCAGGCCTTGTTCCACAGTTCGCGCGGCTGGCCGTTAGCGCCTGCGAAAAGCAGGCCACCGCGCAGTTTGAACTGGCTGACAGGTAAACTGGCATCCGGCGCCGCGGTGTAATTTGCCAGTGCCGCTGCCTCGATGGGTTGCACGAAGCTGGGATCGAAGCCGCGCACGCTGCGGTTATAACGGTCGGTGACAGGTCCTTCGTATTCCCATCGCAGGCCCACGTCCACGGTCAGACGGCTGGTCACCCGCCAGTTGTCCTGGAGAAATAAGGACCAGTAGGTGGACGTGAGCGCCTGATTGTCATTGCGGTCAATATACCCGCTGGTGGGTTGTCCCAGCAGAAGGGCTGCCAGCCCTTGGCCCATCCCGCTGGGGGAAGCCGTGGAGTTGTCAAACGGGCCCTGGGTGTAAGCGGTGGCGAAAGAGAAAGAGCCGCCGGCTCTGCCGGGCGTAAACAGATTTTCCTGATACGCCCGGATGTCGGCCCCGAACTTAATACTGTGCGCCCCTTTTTGTTTGGTGAAGTTGACGAACAAAGAGTGGTTTTGGGTGTTTTCGATATCTACCCCCTCCCCGGCGAGAGCCGTTAATCCTGAAATACTCACGCCGGGGAACCAGGTGGCGACCTGTGTCAACTGCGTCACGGTAGCGGCGGGAAAGCCCAGGGTGGCGGGCGATATCCCGACATAAGGGGGTGTGTGACTACCGTCGTAACGGTTGAAGCCATAGCGGACGTTCATGATCAACGTCGGCGTAAATGTGTAAACGTCGTCGACAGCGGCTTGGAGAACGGGCCCTTGCCAGGTCTCGCCCACCACTGGACTGTTCCAATATTGGCGGTACGGTCCGTCTGTCCGGTCGCCGCCCGTAAAGCGGGCGTAAATCCGGTGGCGCTCGCTGATAATCTGATCCAGCCGCCCGATGTAGTTGACGTAGTAGCGCGGGTCGAAGTAGCTCAAAGCCCGGTTGTTGGTGCCGTCCGCCGTTCCGGTTGCGTTAGGAGAGGGGTACTCCTTCAAGATTGCCTGGGCGATGGGACTGATGCGGTTGGCGGGGATAATATTGCCCGCGAATGGCAGGCGCGTAAAACGACCGTTGGCCGCTGGCGTCGTCGTCGCCGGATCGTAGATCTGGTACTGGGAACCGATTGCCAGTAATTGTGAAAAATCCCCGCCCAACTGGGCGGCTGTTGGCACCGTGGCTACCGAGGCGGTTTGGGGCGACCCCATATGGAGCTCTTCGTATCCGAAGCTGTAGAACGTCTTGTTACGGCCGTTATACACCTTGGGAATGAACAGCGGACCCGTCATGGTCCCGCTCCAGCGGCCGTAGTAAAACAGCGGTCTCGCCAGGCTTGCCCGGTTAGAAATGAAGCTGTTGGCCTGCCAGTCGACTTCGCGATCCACAAACAACGCGGTACCGTGGAAGTCGTTGGTGCCGGTCTTTAAACTAAAGTTCACTACTGAGCCGCTAGTGTGTCCGACGCTGGCGTCGTAAGCGGTCTCCATCTTGAACTCCTGCACTAGGTCGGCCGGTGGTGAGTTCAACATTCCGTTGCCATAATCCGCAATGCTGGTTTGCGTGTTGGGCACGCCATCCATAGTGAAGTCCGTGCTCCCGCGCGGGGTGCCGTTGATATTGGAGTTGGTGAGGGCGTTCTGCATGAACATGGGCGCCTGGATGGCCGATCCGCCCGGGTAAGTGTATGTGGTGCCGGGGGAGAGAAACATCAGCGCGGCGGGGCTGCCATCTCGATTAGGCAGTTCCGCCACCCGCTTGGCATCGATCACCTGACCCGTATTTGCGGTTGCAGTTTGTAGCAACGACACTTCGGCGGTGACGGTGACGCTGTCCTTGGATTCACCCAACTGCAATGCGAGATCGACCAGGATGCGGTCGGCGATTCGCAGTTCGATGCCTTCGCGCGACAAGGAGCGGAACCCGGTAGCTGACACTTCCAGCTTGTATGGTCCAGGCAGCAGATAAGGGATGTTGTAAGTGCCATCGGCGCCGGTGGTGGCTTTGATGCCCACGTTAGTCGCCGTGTTCACGGCTGTCACGCTGGCGTTTGGGATTGCTGCTCCTGACGGATCCAGCACCCGACCTTGAATGGTACCTCGGGTCTCCTGACACCACAGGCAACTGCACAGCAGCAGAACACCAAGAATCAGATTCCATTTCATTCGCATAGTAAAGCCTCCAATCACAACGACTGGTTTCCTTCTTCGATCATCGTCGGAGGGGCCAGATATGGACATGCGCCCCCGGCTCGATGACGTAACCTCGATACGGCATTGTTAGGCACCCTTGAAACGATTGTCAAGCATGAAATTCGCGACGCGGTTCGTTTCTATTAGCGAAACGTGGCCCGATCTATCAGTTGGTTCGCGGCCCTATTAATCTGAGTGTCCGTCGTCCGGCAAGAGGCATCCTGCGGCCTCATGAAGTTTCGATAGGTATGTTAGGATCGTTGCTGCTAATGAAATCGCAAACTGTGCCCACCGGAGCGGTTGCCCGCGCCTGCGGCATCCTCAAGACCTTCCGCCAGCCGGAAGAAGTTCTCGAACTTCGGGAGATTGCGCACCGTTGCGGAATGAATAAGTCCACGGTCTGTCGGATCCTGAGCACGCTGACGGCGAACAGCTTTGTCGAGCGGGTCGGCCGTCACGGTTACCGTTCGTGCATTCGGCAGTTACGTTCCAAGCACTTTCGCGTAGGGTATGCCGCTCAAAGCACAGTGGTGTCGTTCATCACGACTGTGACCGACTCGTTGACGGTAGCGGCCCAAGCTGCGGCTCTTGACCTGCTCGTGGTGAACAATCGCGCCAGCAGAAAAATCGCCCTTGCGAATGCGGACCATCTCGTTCGAGAACGCGTCGATCTGGCGATTGAGTTCCAATTGTACTCTGATATTGCCGAGGAGTTAGCGGCTAAGTTCTCCGCCGCCAACATTCCCCTGATTGCCCTTGACACCCCCCATCCAAACGCGATCTATTTCGGAGCGGATAACTACAAGGCGGGCCGCATGGCCGGCATGCAATTGGCCCGTTGGGCCGCCAAGCATTGGCATGGGCAGGTTGACGAAATACTGCTCGTGGGTGCCACATCGGGGGGTCCGGCTCTTGAGGCCCGGATGCTGGGGGTCGCTGACGGCATCGCCGAAGCATTGCCCCACACGCACGGAAAACCGAAAACGACCCTGGATACTAAAACGGCCCAAGTCGATCTAGCCTTCGAACTCGTACGAAAGCACCTCCGGTCTAGCCGGGCTACACACACCCTCGTCGGCACGGTGAATGATCCGACCGCACTTGCGGTCCTGCAAGTCTTTCGTGAGCATGGCGCTGAGACCAAGTCTGCGATAGTCGGGCAGGGCGCCACGGCTGAGGCCAGGCACGAGATGCGCCGGCCTGGTACCAGCTTGATCGGTTCCGTGGCATATTTCCCCGAGACTTATGGCGAGAGATTGGTACCGCTTGTACTGGACATGCTGTGCCATCGCCCGGTGCCACGTAGCGTCCTAACTCGCCACGTCATGGTGACTCCGGCCAACGTGAACAAAGTCTACCCGAACGATCTGCTACTGGGACCGTCGATCCAAGCGTAAAGTTGCTAGCCGTGATTTCTCACACAGTCGCTGAGGATTGGCGCGACGATTGATGGAGGGCTGTTTTCGAAACGATTTCAGCGTGTCGTCTTCCTGTTCGCGCTACAGATGGGCTCACGGTGAGCCGCGAGGCCGGCAAGACGCTCCCAACAAGGTGCGCGGAGGCATTTTGGGCCAAAGCTCCGCCGGCGATCGCTCAGAATCAAGATTCGGTTTGTAGGGCCTCTGCCGGCTTG
>JAJFUV010000120.1 GCA_021372245.1 Terriglobales bacterium | reverse complement strand
GCCTTCTGGGCCGCATGTGCAGCCGTGCTGGTAGGCGTGCGGCTGTGCCACTTGAACGTTCTTTGGGTGGACGAGGCCTACGGGATGGCGGCCGCCCGCCGCATGCTGGAAGGCGCCGCGCTATACCGCGACATCTGGTTCGATAAGCCCCCGCTCTACGCATGGATCTATCTGCCGTGGGGCGCCGGAACCGGCTGGCCGCTGCGGTTGGCTGGCGCGCTGTTCGCCCTGTTCTGCTGCTGGATGGCCAAGCGAACCGCCGAGACGCTGTTCGGCCCGCGGGAGGGGTGGTACGCGGCCGCCGCGATGGCGTTTTTTCTGTCGTTCGATCACGCGGCCGCGGTGTTGTCGCTGGCCCCGGATCTCCTGCTGATACCTTTTGCCCTGGCCGCGGTCTGGTCCATCGCCGCCGGCCGGCCGTCGCTGGCCGCCGCTTGCGCCGCTGGAGGTTTGCTCGCTCACACTAAGGCGCTGATTCTGTTGCCTTTGATCCTGCTCTGGCGGCCGCACGCCTGGAGGAGGATTCTGCCGGTTTACGCGGCTTCGGCCACGCTGGTCTGGCTAGCGGCCTCGGGGTGGCGCGAATCTGTTTGGGAATGGGGAGCCCTGTACTCCCGTGACAGCTTCGTCCAGAGTCCCGTAGCCGAAGGCATGAAACGCACGGCCAACTGGGCCGGCTTCCACGCCGCACTGGTGATCGGTGCGTGCTTCTACTTCGCGAGGAAGGATGCGCATCGCTGGCGTCTGGCCGCCTGGCTGGGGCTGGGCCTGGTCCAGGTGGCGGCCGGCGCACGCTTCTTTCCGCGCTACTACCTGGCGCTTCTGCCGGTGCTCGCCGTTGCGGCGGCCCGTGGCTTCTGCCTCGTCCCGAACCGCTGGCGCGCCGCCTTACTGGCACTCGCACTGGCCATTCCCGCGGTGCGCTTCGGAGGACGCCACATCGCCACCCTGCGTGGAGATCCCGCCGCCATGCGCGACTTGTCTCTGTATCTGGACTGTCGCGCGGCGGCGGAGAAGATTCAGGCGCTCGCTCATTCCGGTGACACCCTCCTGGTGTGGGGATATCGTCCGGAACTGAACGTGCTCGCACGTTTGCCCGGCGCCACGCCCTTTCTCGATTCCCAGCCTCTTACCGGGGTCATTGCCGACCGCCACCTGACCTCTTCCTTGCCTACGGCGCCGTCGGTGGCCCAGCGCCATCGTGAGCAGCTTGCCCAGACCGGGCCCACCTTCATCGCCGACGGCCTAGGACCATACAACCCTACCCTCGCCATCGGCCAGTATGAAGATCTGCGCGATTGGTTCACCCAATATGAACTGGTGGCACAGACCGCCGGTACCCGCATTTACCGGCGCCGCTGACCTTCTTTTCGGCCGGAATGGAGTTAATTTTGACTCCGGGCCGTGCGCCGTTTATACTCGATCTCAGATTCGAGAGGGCCGGGCGATCAACCGGTTACGTCAAAAACGGGGCCAGCGCGGCTTTGGTTCCGCCTCAGCCGAGCGGGTGAGGGGAACTCCTTATGGCTGGAGACTTCCGTTCGTGATAGCATTTCCGTACGGTTAGTTTTCAAGCGACGCGAATCTGATCTAGTGAAAGAGCGAGGGATGGCAGATGGCAAAACCAAGTACACAACATAAACTCGACCGGGTCCGCCCTCCGCGAGTTCATGTGACCTACGACGTGGAAGTGGGCGATGCAATTGAAATGAAGGAACTCCCCTTTGTCATGGGGGTTCTCGGCGATTTCACGGGCCAGCCTGAGGCTCCGCTGCCCAAGTTGAGAGAACGTAAGTTTGTGGAGGTGACTCCCGATAACTTCGACAACGTGCTCGAGGGCATGAAGCCGCACCTGGCTTTTTCCGTCGAAAACAAACTCAGTGAAGATCCGAATGCCGGGCAGTTGAAGGTGGATCTCCGTTTTAAGGGCATGCAGGATTTCGAACCCGAGCAGGTGGCCCGCCAGATCAAGCCCCTCAAGGAAATGCTCGATCTCCGCACCAAGCTTTCGGACTTGCGCGGTTCCCTGCAAGGCAACGACAAGCTCGAGGAACTGCTCCTGGACGCCGTCGGCAATACCGAAAAGCTGGCAAAGCTGAAGGCTGAACTGGAGAAGGCCAATCCCGAGGGGGGTGAGAAATGAGCGACGCGCAAAAAGCAGTACCGCAAGCCGCTGCTGAAGAGCAGGTGCTCGAGCACGGCCTCCTCGATCAAATCGTAGAGGAAGGGCGCCTGGCGAAGGATGCCGCGGCCCGCGAGCGCGGCAAGGACCTGGTCAAGGAGTTCGTGACCCAGGTGCTGGAAGGCTCGATGACCGTCGCCAAGGACGCCGAGGTGATGATCAATGCCCGGATTGCGCAGATCGATCACCTTATCTCGATCCAGCTCAACGAGGTGCTGCATCACCCGTCCTTCCAGAAGCTGGAGAGTACCTGGCGCGGATTGAAGTACCTGCTCGACCAGAGCGAGACCGGCGAGAATCTTAAGATCAAGATCCTCAACGCCTCGAAAAAAGAGCTCTTGCGTGATTTGCAGCGCGCGCCGGAGTTCGATCAGAGCGCCCTATTCAAGAAGGTCTATGAAGAGGAATTCGGTATCTTCGGCGGGTCCCCGTTCGCGGCCATGTTGGGGGATTACGAGTTCGGCCGCGGTCCGGAGGACATTGAACTACTCGAGAAAGTGTCCCAGGTCGCTTCAGCGGCGCACGCCCCGTTCATCTCGTCGGCTTCGCCCGAGATGTTCAACCTGGACAGCTTCACCAGCCTGGACGCGCCGCGCGACATGGCCAAGGTGTTCGACACCACCGAGTACGCCAAGTGGAAGTCTTTCCGGCAGAGCGAAGATTCCCGCTACGTGGCGCTGACCTGCCCGCGTATCCTGATGCGCCTTCCCTATGGCAAGGCTACCGTTCCGGTCGACGCCTTCAACTACGACGAGCACGTCGACGGCTCGGACCACTCCAAGTACCTCTGGGGCAACGCCTCTTTCGCGCTGGGCGCGAGGCTGACCACGGCGTTCGCCAACTACGGCTGGTGCGCGGCGATTCGCGGCGTGGAAGGCGGTGGGTTGGTGGAAGGCCTGCCGGTACACAACTTCTACACCGACGAGGGCGACGTGGCCATGAAGTGCCCGACCGAAGCGCCTATCACCGACCGTCGCGAGAAAGAGTTGGCCGACCTGGGGTTCGCGCCCCTGGTGCACTGCAAGAACACCGACTACGCGGCGTTTTTCAGCGTCCAGTCCTGCCAGAAACCCAAGTTGTTCGACAATGAGGCCGCCAACGCGAACGCCCGTCTGTCCGCGCAACTGCCTTACATCATGGCTGTCTCGCGGTTCGCGCATTATCTGAAGGCGATGATGCGCGACAAGATCGGCAGCTTCACCTCCCGCTCGGAGTGCGAGCGGTGGCTGAATCAGTGGATCACCAATTACGTTACCCCGGACGACACCGCGTCGGCCGCCACGAAGGCGTCGCACCCGTTGCGCGAGGCGCGCATCGAGGTTTCCGAGGTGGCTGGCAAACCCGGAGTCTATCGCGCCGTCGCTTTTATGCGACCTCACTTCCAGCTCGACGAGCTTTCCGTGTCGTTGCGGCTGGTGGCGGAGCTGCCGGCTTCGGCGAGGAAATAAACTGTGGCGGCAGCCCGGCGGATGGAAACAGCCGGGGTGCCGCTTCTTGAACCAAGAGTCATCTGAGATTAAGGAGGATCGAACATGGCTGTTGACTATTTTCTGAAAATCGATGGTATCCCCGGCGAAAGCCACGACTCCAAGCACAAAGATGAAATCGATCTGCTGAGCTGGTCCTGGGGCGAGAGCCAAACCGGCACCTTCTCGGGCGGCGGCGGCGGCGGAGCCGGCAAGGTGAACATGCAGGACTTCCACTTTGTCATGAAGGTGAACAAGGCCACGCCGAAGCTCATCCTGGCCTGCGCCAGCGGTGAACACATCAAGAAGGCGGTCCTCATCTGCCGCAAGGCCGGTAAGGAGCAGCAGGAATTCCTGAAATACACCTTCACCGATGTCCTGGTTTCGTCTTACCAGACGGGCGGTTCCAGTTCGGGCGACGAAATCCCCTCCGAACAGGTGTCGCTCAATTACACGAAGATGGAAACCGAGTACAAGATGCAGAAGGCCGACGGCACGCTGGACGGCGGCATCAAGGCCGGGTGGGATCTGAAGGCCAACAAGCTGGTTTAGGCGGCTGAGAGAGCCGTTTCCATCATGACAGCCAAAGACCTGTTTCAAGCAGGGCGGCTGGAAGAGGCGGTGCGTGCGCTTGGGATCGAGTTGCGCAATGACCCAACCGACCAGAAGCGCCGCACCTTCCTGTTCGAACTCCTCTGCTTCGACGGCGAGTACGACCGCGCCGAAAAGCAGCTCGACATTTTGGCGGATGCGAGTAAGGAGGCGGGGCTCGGTTCGATCCTGTACCGAGCCGCGCTGCACGCGGAACGCACCCGCTGCCAGATGTTCGAAACCGGTACGCTACCCCTCGGCGAGGCCCATGCGGCCGCCGGGACCATGGACGGAAAGCCCTTCGAGTCGATCGAAGATGCCGATCCGCGCATAGGCCCGCGCCTGGAAGTGTACGCCGCCGGAGCCTATCTCTGGCTCCCGTTCGAGCACATCGCTTCCATAGAGATTACCGCTCCCCAACGACTCCGGGATCTCATCTGGATTCCGGCGATTGTCCGCCCCGGCCCGGCGTTCAAAGGCCGCGAACTCGGGGAGGTGTTGCTCCCTGTGCTCACTCCTCTGGCTTTCAAGCACCCTGACGATGCGGTCCGCTTGGGGCGCGCGACGGCGTGGGAGGAGGCCGCGGACGGCCAAGTTGTACCGGCCGGCCAGAAAATGTTCCTGATCGATGGGGAAGAGTGTCCCATCCTGGAGGTTCGCAAGCTGGAGTTCTCCACCGTGCCGGCGACGGCAGGCGGAGATGTCGCCTGATCATCATGCCTTTGCGCGACGATCTTCTCAACCCCATTCCGGGTGCGAATCCGTGCGGGGAAAACCTGCGGTACGCCCCAGTCTACGACAAGCTCAAGGAAGCGCGGCGCGAGGATGACGATGCGCCGCAAGGCGAGTGGCAACACGAACGCAAAACCGCCGATTACGCCCAGGTCATCAAGCTGGCCGGCGAGACGCTCGCCACCAAGAGCAAGGATCTTCAGCTCGCCGTCTGGCTCACCGAGGCTGTACTCAAGAAGGAAGGCTTTTCCGGCTTGCGCGCCGGCCTGGGCCTGATCCAGAAGTTGGTTGAAGATTTTTGGGATGGCCTGTATCCCGAGCTCGAGGACGGCGACGCGGAGATGCGCGCCGTTCCGCTCGAGTGGCTCGGTGGCCGCATGGATCAGGTGCTTCGCAACGTCTCCATCACCCGGAACGGGTTGAGTTGGTTCAAGTACAAGGAGTCGCGTTCGGTCGGTTACGAAGAGGGCGCCGACACCGAGGCGAAAGCCGAAGCCCGCACGGCGGCCATCGCCGAGGGCAAACTGACGGGCGAGGAGTGGGATTCGGCGTTTGCGGCCACCAGCAAGGCTTTCTATGTTTCCATGGAGGCCGACCTGGACGGCATCCTGGAGTGTTTGGATTCGCTCGGGCCGCTGTGCGAGGAGAAGTTCGGGGACGTAGCTCCCTCCTTTAGCCCGCTGCGCACCACGACGGAAGAGATCCGGCATACGGTTCACGGCCTGCTTCAGAAGAAGCGCGAGACCGAACCGGACGAGCCGGTTGAGGCCGCCGAGGAAGTGAGTGAGTCCGGGACGGAGACGGGCGCGGAAGAGGAAACTGCTGCCGTCGAAGAAGCGGCGCCCGCCGCCCGCCCAAAGGCGAGGAAGGGTACGCTCACGGCGGAGCCTGCCGACAAGGACGATGCATACCTACGCGTTGCCGTTGTCGCGCAGTTCCTGCGCCGGGAAGACCCGTATAGCCCCGCGCCCTATCTCCTGGTGCGCGGCCTGCGATGGGGCGAACTGTTCGCGGCGGGGTCCTCACTGGACGCTAACATCCTGGAAGCGCCACCCACACAAATCCGGCAATCCCTGAAGCGGCTGGCAGGCGAAGGCGAATGGCAGCAGGTGCTCGACGTGGCTGAATCCGCCGCGTGCCTGCCGTGCGGGCGCGGCTGGCTGGACGTGCAGCGTTACGCCGTCCGCGCAGCCACGGAACTCGGTTACGAGCAGATCGCCGCCGCCGTTCGCGGCGAGTTGCTGGCCCTGTTGACGGCCTACCCGGATCTGCCCGAGGCCACGCTGCTCGACGACACACCCACGGCCAACCCCGAAACCAAGACCTGGCTGCAGGAAATCGCTCCCGCTCCGGCCGCAGCCGCGCCCGCGTATGTTCCGGCGGTCGAAGTGGAACCGGAAGCCGAAGGCGGTGCGGCTGCGGAACGCCCGCCGGATGCGTACGACCTGGCGCGGGAGGCCATCGGCTCCGGGCATCCGGAGCAGGCCATAGACATTCTCACGCGCGAGGTAGCCGCGGAGCGCTCCGGGCGCGGCCGTTTCCAGCGCCGCCTGCAACTGGCCGAACTCTGCCTGGCGGCAGGGCACGAGCGGATTGCGCAACCGATCCTGGAACAACTGTCGGCCGAAATCGACCGCCGCAGCCTGGAGGATTGGGAATCCTCTTCCATGATCGCCCACCCGCTGGCGTTGCTTTATCGCTGCCTGAGCCGTTCGGGCGCCACCGAGGAGGTAAAACAGGCTATCTACGACCGGATTTGCCGTCTCGATCCCATGCAAGCGCTCTCCTGCGGAAGGTGATCGATGGCCAGAGGCGACGCCGACATTGCGGTTACGACGAGTCTGCTGGACCGGTTGATCGATCTCGATCCCGGCAATCAGGCCGACCCGCCGGCTACCCGCAACCAGTCGGTACGGCAGTTGAAGGCGTCCCTGCGCCGCGACCTGGAGTGGCTCCTGAACACGCGCCGTACGCCCGAAGAGGCGCCGGAAACCTTCGAGCACCTTTCCCATTCGCTTTTCAATTACGGCCTCGCCGATGTGACCAGCCTGGCGCTCAACTCGCCCCGCGATAAGGCGCGCCTGCTGCGGACGATCGAGAACGTTCTGGCGGATTTCGAGCCGCGCCTGGCCAACGTGAGGGTACGGGCCCTCGACGAAGGCGATAACGGCGGGCCGCGAGTTCTCCGCTTCCAGATTGAAGGCCTCTTGATCATGGACCCCGCCCCGGAACAGATCTTCTTCGACTCGGTGATGCAGTTGAGCACCGGTGCTTGCCAGGTAAAGGGCGAATAGAGTGCGCGACGATCTGCTTCTTTACTACGAGCGCGAACTGACTTTCCTGCGGCAGATGGGCGCGCAGTTTGCCGAAAAGTATCCCAAGATCGCCTCCCGCCTGAATCTCGAGGCGGATAAGTGTGAAGACCCCCACGTCGAGAGGCTCCTGGAGGCCTTTGCTTTTCTCGCGGCGCGCGTGCATCTGAAAATCGACGACGAGTTCCCCGAGATCACCGAGGCCCTGCTCAGCATCGTCTATCCGCACTTTCTCCGTCCGATTCCATCCATGACCGTGGTGGAGTTCCAGGTCCGGGCGGAGGATGCGCAGATCGGGAACGGCTTGAAGCTCCCGCGCGGGAGCGTTCTGTCTTCGCGGCCGGTGGGGGGCGTTCCGTGCAAGTTCCGGACTTGCTACGACACCATGGTCTGGCCTCTCTCGGTAGCCGCCGCGGAGTGGAAATCGCCGGACCGGCTGCAGCCTGCCATCAAGGCTGCTGATGCGGTGGCCGCCCTGCGTGTGGAACTGCGCTGCTGGCCGGAAGTCGCTTTCGGGAAGCTCGGCCTTCGTTCACTGCGTTTCTTCCTCAATGGCGAGAGCGGCATGGTGCACACACTCTACGAACTTCTGTGCAGCCGCCTGAGCCGGATCGTGGTTCGCGACCCCACGCCCGGCTCGCGCGTCCGGCCGATCAATCTACATCCGGATTCGCTGCGCCCGGTAGGGTTCGGGGAAGACGAGGCGATGCTGCCGTATCCGCGCCGCTCGTTTGCCGGCTACCGCCTGCTGCAGGAGTATTTCGCGTTCCCCGACAAGTTCTTCTTCATCGACCTCAAGGGGCTCGACGCGCTTGCCGCGGCGGGGTTCAAAGATCGCGCCGAGATTGTCTTCCTGATCTCGCCCTTCGAATTGACCGACCGGCGGCAGGCCCTGGAGATGGGTGTTTCGGCCAAGACCATGAAGCTCGGCTGCGCTCCGGCGGTCAACCTGGCCGGGCAGACGGCCGAGCCGATCCAGGTCAGCGAGCGGCGCTTCGAATACCCCATCATCCCAGATGTCCGCCGGCCCAACGCGCTGGAAATCTACTCGGTCGATGAAGTTGTGAGTCTGCGGCCAGGAACCCAGGACGTAGTCCGGTTCGAGCCGTTCTATTCCTTCCGCCACGCCACCACTCGTGGCGGTGGCGGCCAGACGTTCTGGATGGCCTCGCGGCGGGCATCCGGCAAGCGCGATGACGACGGCACGGAGATGTTCCTCTCCCTAGTCGACCTTGCCCAACGCCTCGTCGAGCCCGATGCCGACACCCTGACGGTGCGCCTCACCTGCACGAATCGCGACCTGCCTTCGCGCCTGCCTTTCGGCAACGAAGCCGGCGATTTCGAACTCGAAGGCGGCGCGCCGGTCCATGCGATCGTGGCGCTCAGGAAGCCCACGCCGGCCGTGCGCCCGCCGGTGGGCAGAGGGGCGTTCTGGCGCCTGATCTCGCATCTTTCGCTCAACTACCTGTCATTGGTGGAAGAAGGCCGAGAGGCGCTCCAGGAAATCCTTAAGCTTTACAATTTCGCGGACTCGGCTTATTCACTCAAGCAGATTGAGGGCATTACGTCGCTCAACAGCCGCAAGGAGTTCGCGCGGGTCATCAGCGAAAGCGGCATCACCTTCGCACGGGGGACGAGGGTGGATATGGAGCTCGACGAAGAGAACTTCGTGGGCGGCGGCGCCTACCTGTTCGCTTCCGTCATCGAGCATTTTCTCGGACTCTACGTCACGATCAACAGCTTCAGTCAGCTTGGCGTGACCACGCGGCAAAGGAAGGAGGCGCTCAAACTATGGCCACCGAGAGCGGGCCGGCGAATCCTCCTTTAAACGCCGAGGGGAGGGAATGCATCGAGATCGAACGTCTTCTGCGCGAAGTGCCGTTCGACTTTGAATTCTTCCAGGCCGTCCGCCTCATCGGCCTGCTTAACCCGGAACGGGAGCCGGTGGGCGAATTCTCCGCGCCGCGGCGGGAGATAGTGCGTTTCGGCGCAAATACCAACTATACTTTCCCCGCCAGCCAGATCTCGCAAATAGACTGGCCGGAAAGCGCGCAGCCATTCATGCGCGTGAACTTCATGGGCCTCACAGGCCCCATGGGGTTGCTGCCGCTCTACTACTCCACGCTGGTGCGGGAACGGGTGCGCGCGCACGACACGACGCTGCGCGATTTCTTCGACGTTTTCAACCACCGCGCCATTTCGATGTTCTACCGGGCGTGGGAGAAGTACCGCTTCATGATCGCTTACGAGCGGGGTGGGGAGGACCGGTTTTCCCATCACCTGCTCGACCTGGTCGGCATGGGCACCACTGGCTTGGCCCGCCGTCAGCCGGTTCCGGACGATGCGCTCATCTTTTATGCCGGACTGCTTTCGCCGCTGCCCCGTTCGGCCGCGGCCTTGCAGCAGCTTCTGGCGGACTACTTCGACGTGCCGGTTGAAGTGGAGCAATTCGTGGGCGCCTGGCATGCTCTCAGCGTCGACTCCCAGTGCCGGTTCAGCGAATCGAACGCATATTCGGAGCAGCTCGGGGTGGGAGCGGTTGTGGGCGACGAGGTGTGGGACCAGCAATCGGGCGTGCGAATCCGCCTGGGGCCGCTCCCCATCGATCAATACCTTGAATTCCTGCCCGGCGGGGCGGCCTATGAGCCGCTGCGTGCCCTGACCCGCTTTTTCGCCGGCGACACGATCGATTTCGAAGTACAGTTGGTGCTGAGGAGAGAAGATGCGCCGCCCTGCAAGCTGGGCGAAGAAGGTGCCGCGACGCCGCGATTGGGATGGCTGACCTGGGCCTGCACGGTCCCGCTGGACCACGATCCCGGGGACACCGTACTACGGCTGTAGCGGCTGCGCGCAAGTTCGAATTTTTCTGTTACGAGGAGGATTCCATGGGCGTGAACCTGAAATCGCTGATCGGAAAGTTGAACACTCCGACGCGCAGTGCGCTGGAGGCCGCGGCCGGCTTGTGCCTGGCCCGGACGCACTACGACGTCGAGCTGGAGCATTACATCCTGAAGCTGATGGAGGCGACCGACACGGACGTCTCCCGCATCTTCTACCGTTTCGGCATCAACCAGTCCCGGCTCTCCGCCGAGCTGAACCGCAGCCTGGACAAGTTGAAGTCGGGCAACGCCCGCACGCCGGCAATCAGCCCGTCAGTGCTGAAGATGCTGACCCAGGCCTGGACGATGGGTTCCATCGATTATGGCGCGGGTCAAATCCGCTCCGGATTCACCAT
This sequence comes from Terriglobales bacterium, assembly GCA_021372245.1. Classification (GTDB taxonomy): domain Bacteria; phylum Acidobacteriota; class Terriglobia; order Bryobacterales; family Bryobacteraceae; genus JAJFUV01. Next base: position 14,201 of record JAJFUV010000120.1, on the reverse strand, counting down.
CCTGGCACTGGTACAGGACGAGGACCTCGCCCGAATCCTAAGGGATGTCAGCCGGGAGTGGGCGAAAATCGAGCCGGATGTGCTGAAGAAGGATTTCGTCTCCATCATCGCCGGTTCGCATGAGGACGCGGTCACCGCCGCGGCCGGGGAGGCTCCCGCTACGGGTGGCGCGCCGCGTGCGGCCGGCGGCAAGACACCGAACCTGGATCAATACACGGTCAACCTCACCGAGAACGCCAAGCAAGGCAAGATCGATCCGGTTCTGGGCCGCGACGCCGAGATCCGCCAGATCATCGACATCCTCATGCGCCGCCGCCAGAACAACCCCATCCTCACGGGTGAGGCCGGCGTCGGCAAGACCGCCGTGGTCGAAGGGTTCGCCATGCGCGTGGTGAATGGTGACGTTCCGCCACCGCTCAAGAACGTCACCTTGCGCACGCTCGATCTGGCCTTGCTCCAAGCCGGGGCCGGCATCAAGGGCGAGTTCGAGAACCGGCTCAAGGGATTGATCGAGGAGGTGAAGTCCTCGCCCACGCCCATCATCCTTTTCATCGACGAAGCGCACACCATGATCGGAGCCGGCGGGCAGGCCGGGCAGAACGACGCGGCCAACCTGCTGAAGCCGGCCCTGGCGCGCGGCGAATTGCGCACCATCGCGGCCACCACGTGGTCCGAATACAAGAAGTACTTCGAAAAGGATCCGGCCCTGGCTCGCCGCTTCCAGGTGGTGAAAGTGGAGGAGCCCACCGAGAAGACTTGCATGGTGATGATGCGCGGTGTGGCCGGCGCGCTCGAAAAACACCATAAGGTCCGGATTCTGGACGATGGCCTGAACTCGGCCGTGCGTTTTTCGCACCGCTACCTGGCCGGGCGCCAGTTGCCCGACAAGGCCGTCAGCGTACTCGATACGGCCTGCGCGCGCCTGGCCCTGGGGCAGAACTCCGTCCCGCCCGCCATCGAAGACGCCACCCGCGAGTTGGACGACCTGGCCGTGCAGGAACGCGTCCTGACGCGGGAAGCCGCGGCGGGCGCCGATCACGTCGAACGGCTGGAGCAGATCAAGACCCGCCGCGCCGCGGTCGAGGAGAAACTCGCCGCTCTCAAGGAGCGCTTCGAGAAGGAGAGCGGCCTGGTGGCCAAGATTCGCGAACTGCGCGGGAAACTCGAGGACGGCTCCGCGGGTGACGGACAGGCCGAGATGCGCGCCGAACTCGACAAGCTGAACGCCGAGTTGGAAGCGCTGCAAGGCGACTCGCCGCTGATGAGGGTTTGCGTGGACGGCCACATCGTCGGCGAAGTCATCTCCGCCTGGACCGGCATCCCCGTCGGCAAGATGCTGCGGGACGAAATCCAGACCGTGCTGACGCTGGAGAAGCATCTCGGCGCACGCGTCATCGGTCAGGATCACGCTCTTGAGGGCATCAGCCAGCGGATTCGTACCTCGCGCGCCAGCCTGGAAGATCCCAACAAACCCATCGGCGTCTTCATGCTGGTGGGTCCCAGCGGCGTGGGCAAGACCGAGACGGCGCTGGCGCTGGCCGACCTGATGTACGGCGGCGAGCGTAACCTGATTACGATAAACATGTCCGAATTCCAGGAAGCCCACACGGTTTCCACCTTGAAGGGTTCGCCTCCGGGATACGTGGGCTACGGCGAAGGCGGCGTGCTCACCGAAGCGGTCCGTCGCAGGCCGTACTCCGTGGTGCTGCTCGACGAGGTCGAGAAGGCCCACCCGGACGTGCTGGAACTCTTCTTCCAGGTATTTGACAAAGGCATGATGGAGGACGGCGAAGGCCGGGAGATCGACTTCAAGAACACCATCATCATCCTCACATCGAACGCCGGCACCGACAGCATGATGAAGCTGTGCGCCGACCCCGAGACCGTGCCCACGCCGGACGGAATCGTCAAGGCCATGAAGCCCGAGTTGAACAAGGTTTTCAAGCCGGCCTTCCTGGGACGCCTGGTGATCATTCCGTTCTATCCCATCCGCGATGAAAATCTGAAGCGCATCATCGTGCTGAAGCTCGCCAAGATCCAACGGCGGCTTCAGGAGAACCACAAAATCGAGCTGATTTGCGACGACGCGTTGGTGAACGAAGTCGCGCGCCGCTGCACGGAGGTCGAGAGCGGAGCGCGCAATGTCGACAATATCCTGACCAACACGCTGCTGCCGGAAATCTCGAGGCAAATCCTGGGCCGCATCGCCGAAGGTCAGAAGCTCGAATCCATCCGCGTCGGTGTCGGCGAGGATGGAAGTTTCCAGTACGCGTGAGCTGCGGCTGGCCGATGAAGGAGCAACAACATGAGCACCTCAGACAGGTACGTGGAGGAGAACCGTTTTCTTTTCCTTGAGACGCCGTTGGGAAAGGATAAGCTTCTGCTGGAGTCGTATACCGGCCAGGAGGGCATGTCGCAACTGTTTTCGTTCCAGCTTGAGCTGCTTTCGGAAGACCACAAGATAGACTTTGCCGGCTTGCTGGGGCATAAGGTTCACTTCGGGGTCAACGGGCCGGAGGGATCTACGAAGCGGCATATCCACGGCATCGTAACTTCGTTCGCGCAATTGCCCTCGCGTGAACGGTTCGCGCGGTACCGCGCGGTGGTGTCGCCCTCCATATGGAAACTCACCCGTAGGCAGAGCAGCCGGATCTTTCAGAACGAGTCCGCGGACGGGATCATCCGGCAGGTCCTTGGCGGGTACGAAGTCGATTACGAGCAGCAGTCCTACCCCGTACGGGACTATTGCGTCCAGTATCGCGAATCCGATTTTGCCTTCATTTCGCGCCTGATGGAAGAAGAGGGGATGTATTACTTCTTCAGACAGCTCGACGGCGGCGACAAAATGGTGATCGGTGACAAGACGAGTTCGCATCCCGACATGCCGGGTGAGTCGACGATTATCTACGACGAAGTCGCAGGCGGCGAGCGCTTTGAGACGCGCATTTACAACTGGTCCAAGACTCAGCATTGGGGCTCGGGCAAGTGCGAGCTGCGCGACTACAACTTCGAGACGCCCAGGTTGAGCCTGGCGGTTAACAAGGAGATTCTGCCCTCGGCACAGGTGGGAGAGATCACGCACCAGATGAGCCTTCAGGGAAACTCTTCCGATCTCGAGATCTACGACTATCCTGGCTGCTACCAAGACACCGGCAGGGGTGATCCCCTCGTCGCAACCGCGATGCAGCAGATCGAGACGGCTGAGTTCCTCATCCGCGGCGAAAGCAACGTCTTCAACTTGATTCCCGGCTACCGGTTCACGCTCGACCGGCATTTCAACGCGGACGGGGAGTACTTAGTCACTTCGGTCGTACACTCGGCCGCGGAAGGGGCGCTTCACTCGACGGCAGAGGGCGCCGGCGAGGATCACTTCGAGAACACATTCACGTGCGTCCCGTTCGCGATTCCCTACCACCCGCCCCGCCAGACTCCCCGGCCGCAGGTGCGCGGCTGCCAGACCGCTTTAGTGGTTGGCGAGGGTGGCGAGGAGATTTACACCGACAAGTACGGGCGCATCAAGGTTCAGTTTCACTGGGACCGCGAAGGGCAGAAGAACCAAAACAGTTCCTGCTGGGTGAGGGTGGCTACTTTCTGGGCGGGAAAGAATTGGGGCGCCATTCACATTCCCCGCATGGGGCAGGAAGTCGTCGTCGACTTCCTGGAAGGCGACCCAGACCGTCCCCTGGTGGTCGGCAGCGTTTACAACGCCGACAACATGCCGCCTTATTCGCTGCCCGGAGAGAAGACCAAGAGCTGTGTCAAGTCGCGCAGTTCCAAGGGAGGCGCGGCCAGCAACTTCAACGAGATCCGCTTTGAGGATCTAAAGGGGAAAGAGGAGATCTTCGTACAGGCTGAAAAAGATGTCAATATACTCGTGAAGAACGACGAGACAGCGGAGATTCGGCACGACCTTACCATCACGGTCAAAAACAACCGTACAGTCACGATAAAGGTGGACGATTCGGAAGAGGTTGACGGGAACCAGAAAGTTGAGGTCAGAGGGAACCAGGACACGACGGTTAGGGGCAATCAGACATTAGAGGTCGATGGTAACCAAAAGACGGAGGTAATGGGGAAACAGGACGTGAAGGTCGTCGGCAATGAAACCACCACTATTCTGGGCAGTGAGAACCACACGGCCCAGAGTAGGACCACGAATGTCATGACGAACGACTCGTTGACCGTGATGGCTCGCTTGTCGATCACCGCGACTGGCGGAATCAGCATCACTTCGGCCGCGCCGATTACCGTGACTGCGCCTATGATCTCGTTGAGCACGGCGATGTTGCAGGTGGCGGGAGTGGTGCAGTGCACTTCGGTGGTCTCGCCCACCTACACGCCGGGTGCTGGAAACATGGTGTGATGAGTTCCGGCAACTCCATCGAATCGGATCTGAGGTCCGGGCCGGAGGAAGCCCGCGTCGCGGCGCTGGCTGCGTTGCTGACAGAGGAAGCGAACGCTGGAGATTACCTCGCCGCGGTGGACGCGTGCCTGGATCACCCCAGCGAGCCGGTTCGGCACATGGCTTCGTTGGTGTTGGGACGCGTCGGCGCGCCGGCGGTGGGGCCGCTTGTGCGGGCGCTGAACAAAGAGCAGCCCGTGCCGGTGCGTACGGCGGCCGCCCTCGGTTTGGCGTCCATCGGTCCTGACGCAGCCCCTGCCGTGCGCGAACTATGCCGGGCGTTGACCTCGCCCGATGAGACTTTAAGGACGGCCGGGTCGGTCGCTCTCGCCAAGATCGGAGCACCGGCCGTGTCCGGCCTGCGGCTGATGCTTCGTTTTTCGGACCCGGCGGTGGTGGCCGCGGCGGTCTTCGCGCTGGGTTGGGTCGGCCGGCCCGCCGCCGAAGCCGTTCCCGATCTTGAGGTCCTGGCCGCCGGGGCGCCCTTGCCGCTCCAACTTGCGTGCGTCGCGGCCGTGGTCCGGGCGACCGGCGATGCCGCGCGTGGTTTGCCGCTGCTGGCACGGTCCCTTTCTGATCCGGATCCCGCTGTCCGAAAGCAGGCGGTGGAGAAGATCGGTGAGTTGGGTGAGCAGGCCCATCCCGCGCTGCCTCAACTACATGCATGCTTGTCCGACCCGGTCCCTGATGTGCGAGCCGCGGCCGCGCTCGCCCTGGCTCGTGTCCGCGCGCCCGCAGACTGGGCCCTCGGGTCATTGACAAGCCTCCTGCTGAACGATCCGGCTCCCGAAGTGCGGTTGAACGCAGCTATCGCGCTATCCGGCTTCGGAGGATCGTCGGCCCCCGCGGTGCCGCACCTGCGCGCCGCGGAGAAGGATCCCGATGCGAATGTCGCCGCCGCCGCTCACGGAGCCATCGAAATCATCCAAAAGCCTCAGTAAGATCGCCCTCCGTATCTGACGCCTCCTGCCGCAGAGCCGCCGTGCGACAATGGACGCGTCGCAATGTCCCGTTGGTTTGAACGCTCATGATTCCGAGCACCTTCAAAAACATCGGCAAGGCGCTAGCGAACCTGAATCCCAATGGCGTTCGTGCGGAGGCTGAGCGGGTCGTCATTCTTGGGTTGACGTCGAACTACCCCGAGCATCTCGGCGTCATGGAAAGCTTCCTTGCGCCGCTGGATCTGCCGCAGGAGAAAAGGATAGAGGCGCTGCGGCACATTTATCGTACGAACATTGCCGGCGCGCCGCCGCTCGACATCGAGATCCAGGATGAATTGTTGCCGCCCCGGCAGGGTGTGTTCGATTTCCGGTTCCGGACGCCGGTCGCAACAGTAGACCGCATCCTTCGGGAGCGGCCGGACTTAGGGCTGCCCCTCGCACGCCTCTTCCCGCCGTTCCGCGAGGCGGTGTGCCGGGAGATCGTCCGGCGGGTCGCGAAAGAAAACGCGCTCTTCTCCTTGCTGACTGCACTGCCGAATATAGTGCCGTCCCCGATCGAACTGCCTTGGGCGGTCGGCGAATTCGCCTCCGACACGACAGTCCTCACCGCCAACCAGATTCGCATGGCGTTCCTGCTGGCCGCTGCCAGCGATCGCGATGTGGGCTATGTCGCGCAGAAAGCCGAGTTGGCATCCATCATTGCGGGCGCCTTCGGGTGGCGGGCATTAGCGAGGCAGTTGGTGGGCAAGGTGCCGCTTGGAGGGGGGCTCATCCCCAAGGCTGCCGTGGCCTTTGCCGGAACGCTGGTGGTGGGACAATCCATCATCAAGCTGCATCGCTTTGGACGCGGCCTGTCGCGCGACGAACGGCAGTCCGCTTACAAGAGCGCATTCGAACGAGGCAAACAGGTTGCCGCGGTGCTGCTCGAGAGCGCGCAAAAGAACAGGCAGCCCGTCACCTGAAGCCTATAGGCGTTGCGGCTTGTGAGTACCGGACGTCTGTCTCAAGCGTTCGGGCCGGAGTAGAGCTGCGACTCGAGTTCTTTGGCAAGTTGCGTCAGGCGTTCGTGGACTTCGTGGCCGACCTCCCGCTCGACCGCTTCAAACTTCTGCGCCAGTTCCGCCTGGTCGCCCGGGGTCAGGAATTTGCCCGCCAGCGGAAAGAGCAGATAGTCTTCTTTCCAGATGTGGTTGGGATAGAACGTGGCCAGCCAACGAAGGGCCTTGACCAACTTCTCCCGGGCGCCTTCTTCGCCGCGTTCGCACGCACGGATGGCGCCGGAGAACTCGCCTACCATCTGACGGCCTTTCTGGTGTTCCATGGTCAGGCCACCCAACGGGCAGCCGTAAGACGGGACCCCCCGGCGGGCCAGCGCAGGGAAGAACCAAGCTTCTTCCTTGCCGTGGTGGCAGCGGTCCGCGAAAATCTGAAGGAACTCGACAATGCGGTCCAATAAGGCGACGTCGATTTCACCGCCGGATTCTATGCGGTCAGCCAGCACGACCATTCCCGCGACTACTTTCTGGATGACGCGATGCTCCGCTTCAAGCGTTTCGACCGGACTCAGATGCGTCATTCGTTCTCCTTCACGGCGTGATCGTGGCCGTTTCCGTGCACCGCTTGGTGAAGTGTCTCGACGAAATGAACGAACCCGACATACGCCTTTACATACTCGCGTCCGGCAGCCACGTCATCCTTGGCGTAAACTCTTTGCGCTGACACGCGTTTGAAGCGCTCCCGCACGGCATCGCCGGCGGCCGCCGAAATGGTTTTGGCCAGCGATTCGGCGGAGCCGGTTTCTATGGCCCTGTCCGCCGCGGGAATCACCGGCCCAAGGTCGCGTCCTGCCGGCTTCAGCCCGGTGAAAGGTTCACCCTCTCCGGACCTGTGGAGCCGGACGACGACCTCGAAGAAATACCGGTCCGCCAGCTCTTGCGCCTGCGGATTCAGACGCCGGACTGCTCGCGTACTGGAGAATGCTTTCCCGACTTCCGCCTCGTCCCTCTGTTGAACCCAGGGGAGGACAAGGTTGATGTTTCCCGTGTCGAGGGCTTGGCGCGCGGCGGCTACCACCGGCCCGTCAATGCCGTCGCAGTGCGCGCTAGCCGGCTGCGCTGTGAATAGCCCCGCGACAAGCAATGCAGACCAGGCAATCCATCTCAGTTCGAATGCGTGTTTCATGTTGAAGTCTCCAGATGTGAATTCATTTGTCAGCCACTTGGCCCACTGCAGCTTTAGTCTCGGCGTGTCCCCCGTCTGCCGCCGGCGGCACCGGTTTCGACGGGCTGATCAGGCGGGCTCTTCGGTTGTAAGTGAAGTAGTGGAACGCCCACTGGATGGACACCAGGAGCCGGTTCTGGAATCCGACCAGATACAGCAGGTGTACGAACAGCCAGGTCAACCACGCCCAGAAACCGCTGAAGCGAATTCCTCGGAAGCTCCCGACGGCCCGATTCCTCCCGATGGTGGCAAGGTTTCCTTTGTCCACATAGTGAAACGGGCTGGACGTCTCGCCGCGCAGACGCTTCCCGATCAAGTGGCCGACGTAAGCGCCTTGTTGCATGGCCACGGGCGCGAGGCCGGGCAACTGATGCCCGTTGGGGTCGCGCCAGGCCGCCAGGTCGCCGATCACGAAGATCTCGGGATGGCTGGCAATGCTGCAGTCGGGCTGGACCAGGACCTTGCCGCTTTTGTCCAATTGCACGCCGGCCCGCAGCTTCAGCAAGTAGCCGAGCGGACTGGCTTCCACCCCCGCCGCCCATAGCACCGTGTGGGCGTCAATCTTGGCCTCGCCCCGGGCAGAACTGATAAGCACGCCATGGTCGTCGATGTCCTTCACCATCACTCCCAGGCGGGGGCGCACCCCGAGCTGGAGCAGCGCTGTCTCAGCCTTGGCGGACAGTTCCGGCGGAAATCCGGGCAGCACCGCGGGGGCCCTGTCCACTATCTGGATCGAAGCAAAGCCGGGCTCGATATTCCGGAAGTTGCCCTTCAGCGTGTCTCGCGCGACCTCGGCGAGAGCACCGGCAAGCTCCACGCCCGTTGGTCCGGCGCCGACGATCACGAAGCTCAGCCAGGCTCGCCGTTCGTCTTTGTCCGGCTCTTGTTCGGCAGCTTCGAAGGCGCGGAAAATGCGGTTCCTGATCTCGCTGGCGTCGTCCAGGGTCTTGAGGCCAGGCGCGCGGTCCCGCCATGTCTCATGACCGAAATACCCATGGCTGGCGCCTGCGGCAAGGACCAGAGTGTCATAAGCCGTCTCAACGCCGTCGAGGATCACTTTACGGCGGCCTACGTCCAGATCGGAGACCTCGGCCAGAAGGACCGAGGTGTTCGTCTGGCGGCGAAGGATCCAGCGCAACGGAGAGGCGATGTCGCCGCCGGACAGACCGCCGGTCGCCACCTGGTAGAGCAACGGTTGGAAGAGATGATAATTGTGCCTGTCGATGAGAATCACATCGACGGGTTCGTTCCGCAACGCCTGCGCGGCGCACAGGCCGCCAAAGCCTCCACCCACGATGACCACCCGGTGCCGGGTTCCCATGCCCTTCCTCCTCGACTCTATCGCTGTAGATATTCCTGAAGAGCGACGGCGTTGTTGTGATCTTCGTCTTTAGCCGCGTACAGCAGTGTGATTGGGGCTTCACGGCCGTTCGTGGCGATCTCCTTCAGCGGCTGCTTGTATTTCTCTAATTCCCGGTGGTATCGAGACTTGAATTCCGGCCAGCGGTCCGGCTTGTGGCCGAACCACTTGCGGAGATCGTCGCTGGGGGCCACATCCTTCAGCCAGAGATCCACTGCCGCCCGCTCCTTGGGCATGCCGCGCGGCCAGATGCGGTCCACGAGGATTCTCAGCCCGTCGTCTTTGTCCGGCGGCTCGTAGATGCGTTTCACCCGGATCATGTCCCCTCCTGCCCTTCTTAAAAGAAGTATAGCTAATACATCTTTATCTTGTCAACGTGTCTGCGGATCATTGGGATGACAGCAGCTTGTTTCGCGACCTCGAAGCGTCCATTCACGGCTCAGTATCGGACAACTTTCTCGACGCCTCGCGCCAAGTCTTCCACCGAAGGCAACACGGCTAATTCAAGGTTCGGCGCGGCCGGGACGAAGGAGTCTTTTGCTGCCACTCGCACCACAGGTGCGTCCAGATAGGGAAAGAATTTCTCACCGATACGGGCGGCTACTTCCGCCCCGAAACCCGCGGTCAATGTGTCCTCGTGGGCGATGACGACGCGGCTGGTCTTGCGGATGCTCTCGTAGATGATCTCTTCGTCCAGCGGCACAATGGTCCTCAAGTCGATGACCTCCAAGGAGGGCCCGGAATTCTCCAATTGACGCGCAAGTTCCAGGGCGAGGTACACGGTGCTACCCCAGGTGACGATGGTCACGCCGGTGCCTTCCCTGCGCACTCTTCCGCGCCCGAAAGGGATTACGTAACTGCTGTCCGGTTCAGGGGTTTTGGCCTGGGGGCGGCGATAGAGCCCTTTGTGCTCCAGGAAAATGACCGGATCGTCCGCGCGCGCCGCGGCTTTGATCAGTCCCTTGGCGTCTTCCGCGCAACTGGGGAACGCCACGTACCAGCCCGGGACGTGCGCGAAAGCCGCTTCGGGGCACATGGAATGCCACGGACCGCCTTTGATGTATCCGCCCACGGCGATGCGCACCACCACGGCGCACGTCCACTCGCCTTGAGTGCGCCATCGGACCGTGGCGATCTCGTCCCGCATCTGCATGAAGCCCGGCCACAGGTAATCCGCGAATTGGATTTCGACGATGGGCTTGTAGCCGCCAATCGCCATGCCACCGGCGACGCCTACGATACTCGCCTCGGCAAGGGGGGAATTCTGAACCCGCTCCGGAAATGACGTCGTCAGCCCGCGTGTGACGCCGAAGACGCCGCCTTTGGGGTCCGCGATATCTTCACCCCACATGAGGATCTTCGGATTGTTCTCCAGTTCCTCCCGCAGGCCGTGATTGATGGCGTCGATCATGGTGACAGGCTCGGCGGAGATGTATTTCGGTGGCTGCGGTGCTGAGGAGGAGAGGGCGCTGCCGGAATAAATGTGCGCCAGCAGATCACTTTCGCCGGGGATGGGAGCTTTGTCAGCCTCGTCCGCCGCTTGATCGACCTCGGCGCGGACTTCGGCGCGCGTGTGGTCCAGTTCTTCTTTCCCACGCACGCGGTGGTGTAACAGGTACTGTTCGGTCTGATAGATCGGATCCTGCTGCTTCAACTCTGCCAGCTCCTCCTCGCTCCGGTACTTCCGCTGGTCGTCGGAGGAGGAATGCGAATCCATTCGAATCACGCGAGCCTCTACCAGCGCGGGTCCTCCGCCATCCCGTATCTTGCGGATCACCGGCGGCAGCGTCTGGTACATGGGCTCGAACCACGTTCCATCCACGTCGAATGCCGGCATCCCGAAGCCGCGAGCGATGCGGTGAATCTCCGACACCGTCTGGCTTGCTTGCGGAACACTGATGGCATAGCCGTTGTTCTGGATCACGAACAGCACTGGAAGGCGTTCGCGAGCAGCCCAGTTCAGGGCTTCGAAGAACTCGCCTTCGCTTGTTGCGCCCTCCCCGGAGGAGGCGTACACAACCGCGTTGGAACCGTCCCTGCGTAACGCGCGCGCCATTCCAACGGCCGGCAGGAACTGTGTTCCCGTGGATGCGGTTTGGCCTACGAGGTTCAACTTCCGCGAAGAGAAATGCTCCGGCATGTTGCGGCCATTCGAGTTCGGGTCGCCGCCGCGCGAGAGCATTTCCAGAAAGATGTCCTTCAACGGCATTCCCAGGCCAATGGCGATGGCCTTCTCCCGGTAGTAGGTGAAAAACCAATCGTGGCCCGGTTCGAGCAGCAGCGTCATTCCGATCTGCACCTTCTCGTGACCCCTGGTAGAGGCGTGAAACGTGCATTTCCCCTGGCGCGCGAAAACCTTCATCCGCTCGTCCACGTAGTAGGCTGTCAGCATCTTCCGATACAGGGAGAGAGTCAACTCGTGCGGAACGATCGTATTGACCCCGCCTTGCACAAGCGTCAGTGTGGCCACTGAGCACCTCCAGTGCAGGATCGGCCCCTCGCGAATCCGTTTGCGATGCATTGCGCTTGCAAACCGCGCCCAGATCCTGTATAAGAAGTATAGAAGATACATCTTTACGATGTCAAGGAGCGTTCCGGATGCGGCTCACGGCTTACACCGACTACAGTCTTCGCGTATTGATCTACCTCGGCCTGCAGCAGGGCCGGCTGGCCACCATAAGCGAGATTTCGGATACGTACGGCCTCTCCGCAAACCACCTGATGAAGATCATCCACAACCTGGGGAAGTTAGGCTACATCAACACCGTGCGGGGAAGGGCCGGCGGCATGAAGCTGGCAGGAAAACCCGAAGAACTCAATTTGGGACAGCTCGTCCGGCAGGTCGAATCGGACTTCGCCATCGTTGACTGTCTCGAACCCGGCCACCGCCGCGACTGTGTGATCGCGCCCGCCTGCCGTCTACAACTGGTTTTTGACAAGGCGGTACAAGGCTTTCTGGGCGTGCTGGATAGCTATACGCTGGCCGACCTTTTACAGAATGAGACGAGGCTCAAATCCCTGTTGAGCATTGGGAGGGCTCAGGGCGATTCCGCCTGAGGCAGACCATCGCGAGCGAAAGACGTGGAGGCCGAAATGCAGATTCTTCGATCCGATCCCGAAACCATCAGGAGCCGCGAGCTTGAACTTCAACGGATGCTGGTAGTGTGGATCGTCACCGGCCTCGTGTTCATGCTCCTGCCCGGCACGTTTCTCGGTGTCTGGAACCTGATCCGCATTTCCGGTGCGCACACCGCGGCGCAGTTGGATCCGGCATGGATCCAGGCTCACGGGCACGCCCAGATTTTTGGTTGGATCGGGACGTTCATCCTGGGCATTGGCTTTTACTCGCTGACGAAGATGGGGCGGATTCCGGAATTCGCGATTTGGCGCGCCCGGGTCAGTTGGGTGCTATGGACCACCGGTGTGGCGCTGCGCTGGGCGACGAACCTGTGGCAGTGGTATTGGCGCTGGATGTTGCCCGCATCCGCCGTCCTCGAACTGGCCGGGTGTCTCCTGTTCCTTGCCACCGTCAGCCGCCACCGTCCGGGTCAGGAACGCGCCTCTGAGGGGCAGGGAGGGCGCCCCGTCTGGATGTATGTCGTGATGGCGGGAAGCATCGGCTTCCTCATCAGCCTGACTGCGAACCTGGCGGCTGCCATCCAAAGCGCCGCGGCCGGGGTCAGCCCGGCAATCTCTCATGACATCAACCAGCGGTTGCTAGTGCTGTTCACCTGGGCCTTCCCGGTTATTACAATTTGGGGTTTCAGCGCGCGCTGGCTGCCCGTGTTTCTCGGTTTGCCCGACCTCGGTGGACGTATGTTGCTTGCCGCCCTGGCGGTAGACGTAGCCGGCGTAGGGGCTGCCATGGCTGGTTGGTGGATCGCCGCCATGGTCGTGTTTTTGGGTTCGGCCATCCTATCGGTTGCTGCGCTTCGAGTTTTCAAACCATCGGTTCGGCCTCCGAAAACCACCGGCGTTCACCCCACCTTTCCGCTGTTTGTCCGAATCGCTTACTCCTGGCTGCTGATTGCGGCCGCAGTCTCGGTCTGCGCAGCGCTGTGGGACAAGGCTGGCGGCCTTTGGGGATCCTCCCGGCATGCTTTGACTGTCGGCTTCATGGCAGCCATGGTCTTTTCGATCGGGCAACGCGTGCTCCCTGCATTCGGCGGCATGCACGTGCTTTACAGTCCCCGTCTGATGTTCTGCTCGCTCGCGCTACTGAACACGGGTTGTCTGTTGCGGGTCGTCTCGGAAATTGGCGCGTACGAATCGTACCTGCCCGTACTCTGGCCGCTGCTGCCCGTCTCGGCCGTGATCGAATTGACTGCTGTCACCCTGTTTGCAGTGAATCTCCTCATGACCTTTTTGCAGCCGCCCGCCCACCTTGCCGGAGCGATCTGATACTCTTGCCAAGGCTGTACTTTCACAAGGAGAGGACGGCCGCAAGGGGATCGTTGTATGCTCGGAACCTCGGCTTCCGCACGATGCATACTATCTACAGGCCATCCCAGCCGGAAGGAGTCAGCACTCATGCGCCGCAGAGAATTTGTCGCTGCGTCCGGTTTCCCCGCCGTGCTTGCGCGCGCGAGGGCGCAAGGCGGAGCCGGTTCGATCACGCTGCTTGAACCAGGAGCGTCCGCCGAGGTCGCCGCTCTTCCAGATGACGCCGGGACGGCCGGCTACTTCGTCAAGATATTCGAAGCCCTGACGGGGAGCAGACTGGAGCTATCGTCTCACGAGCCTGCTTCTCCCCATCGCCCCGCGGTGCTCATTGGAGACATACAGAACAACGCTCAGGTGCGCCGGTTGGCCGGAACGCGCGTCTCCCGCATGACGTCCCAGAGCATTCTCCTGGCGACGATGTCCGATGGTGGCAGGCCAGTGCTTCTGATTGCGGGAGGCAGCCGCGCGGCCACTCCAGGGGCGGTGGGGGAGCTTCTGAATTTCCGCATCGAAGCGTCCCCCGGACGAGCCTGGGTGCCTCGCATCGACTTCGTGGATACTCCGGCGCTGCCCTACCGATTCCTCTGGAATTGGGACCACAGCACGAACTGGGTCCGCGGCGTCTCCGGCGAGCAGACGCATGGGTGCAGGAATCCGTACAAGAAGCCTTCATCGGCTTACCTGAACGACTTTTGCCAGGTCGTCGACTACATGGCGGAGCACAAGCTCAACGGCCTGATCCTCTGGGGCTTCCTGCGGGACTCGCACGGCGGCGTTCCCGCGGCCCGGGAATTGGCCAGCCACGCCGCCGGCCGCGGCGTGCGGCTGCTGCCCG
>JAJFUV010000114.1 GCA_021372245.1 Terriglobales bacterium | reverse complement strand
GGCGACAAGAACAATTGGGGTCCGCGCGTAGGCTTTGCGTACCGTCCGACTTCGGATAACCGTACGGTCATCCGGGCGGGCTATGGCGTGTATTACAATTTCAACCCCACGTATGTCGGCGGCCGCGACGATGTTTTGAATCCACCATGGGTTGGCGGTCTGGGCGGCTTCTCCGGCGCCAACTACCTTACGCAGTTGTCTGGGAACATCACAAGCTCGTACCTGCCCGACATTACGTTCTCGGATCCGTTCCCGACGAAATTGCAGTCGATCAGCGGCGCCTCCAAGAATCCGACACTCTACGCCATGCAGCGTGATTTCAAGAGCGCTGTGGTACAACAGTGGAACCTGACCCTGGAACGCCAGTTCACAGAAGACTGGGCTTTCCGCGCCACTTACGCCGGCAGCCAGACGCACCACTTGCAGTGGTTCTTCAGCGACATCAACGTTCCCACTAAGCAGACTCCTAACGTCACGCTCCAGAACCAGCGCCCGTACCAGCCGTGGGCCAGCATTCTCACCACGCGCAGCGGCGCTTGGCAGAACTTCAACCAATTGCAGCTTGAAGCCACCAAGCGCTTCTCGCAGGGCCTGCTGTTCCAGCTTGAGTATCAGTGGACCCGCAGCTTGGATAACGCCGATTATGTATATGGCCCGATGATCCCGGAAAAGCCGCAACTCGATTGCGGCAACAGCGCCGGCATCCGCCGCCACATCCTGACCTTCCACTACGTCTACGAACTGCCTATCGGTCGAGGCAAACAGTTGCTCGGCGGCATGAACAAGTTCGCCGACGCGGTGATCGGCGGGTGGCAGCTTTCCGGCATCACGGACTACCGCACCGGCGCACCGTTCTCGGTGGGCTTCCAGGTTCCGTCCAGCTATACCGGCTGGTGGAGTTCCAACAACCGCTCCGATGTGGTTGCCGGCAGTGATTTCTATGCCGGCCAGAGCAGCGGGCACGACATCATCAACGGCATACAGTGGTTTAACACCAACGCCTTTGCTCCCGCCCAACCCTGGACGTGGGGTAACTCGGCTCGCAACCTCCTGTTCGGGCCCGGCAGTTGGAACTGGGATATGTCGCTGGCGAAGAACTTCGGCATCCGGGAAGGCATCAAGCTGCAACTGAAAGCCGACTTCCTGAACGCCTTCAACCACTTCAATCTTGGCAACCCAACCACCACGATCGCCGATACGCGCGATGGCGGCTCACCTATTCCTACCTCCGGCAGGATCACGGGCGGCAGCGGTAGCCGCGTCGTGCAAGTCGGAGCCAGACTTAGCTTTTAATTGAAAGTTCCCGGAGGCCGCGGGTGGCGCGAAAGCCTGCCGCAGCCTCCGGGTTCAGAAGGAATCCCGGCGGCTTCAAGGCTGGGATTTCATAAAGCCGGTCCAGAACCAGCAACCCCGCCCCCAGCACCCCCGCCTCCTCACGCTCCGACTTGGGGTGCGCGCGCTTGATAGACCGCACGAGGTAACTGTAGGCCAGGACCTCACCTTGGTCAATGAAAACTTCTAGTATCGACAAGAAGTGCGGCCACGCAAGACCCAGACGCAAAACCATGCATCCTGGACGGGTATTTTCTGCTTGACGGCCATGTAAAAGTAACGTAAGCTCCGGCTAAGTAGTGTTGTGCTTCGTGAGCCGATAGGCGCTTTGCATAGGTGGGAATATTACCATTGACGCCTCACCACACTTATGTTAAATCCTAGACAGGGTTCCGCACTTCCCAGTGCGGCGAATGCTTCAGAGCAGAGGAGGTTAGGTGTGACAACAAGACTCTACAAACAGCTCCTGATTTGTCTGTTTGCCGTCCTGTTTGGAGCATCGTTGATGCTCGGCCAGAACGTCACAGGCACGATCGTTGGCACGGTAACGGATTCGTCCGGTGCGGTAGTGAGCGGCGCCGCCGTTTCCGTCGTGAATGAGGGGACTAACATTGAGTACAAGGCAGCCACTACCGCCACGGGAGAATATGTGGTGGCGAACCTGCCTCCGGGCACATACTCGGTTAAAGCTGAGCTGCAGGGTTTCAAGCCCAGCCTAACCAGGGGCGTGCGTTTGCTAGCGAACCGTTCGGCTCGCGTAGACGTGGCGCTGGAACCCGGCACGGTACAACAAGCGGTGGAAGTTCAGGCCAGAGCACCGGTGGTCAATTCCGAGAACGCCACGGTGGGAAACATCCTTGAGGCCAACGTCATCACAACGATCCCGCTCAACGGCAGAACGCTGGATCGTCTGATTCGCATCTCCGCGGGCGTCACTAGCGACAGCGCATCCAATCCGCGCGTAGCCGGCAGCGCTTATTGGGGCGGCATTCAATTCACCGTGGACGGCGCCATGTACAACGACACCGGCAACGGCGGCGGCGCCTACTCCTACGCAAGCGGCCTCTCCACCCTGCCCTCGGTGGACGCCATCCAGGAGTTCAAGATGGACTCCAACAACCAGAAGGCGGAGTACGAAGGATCCGTTGCCGTAACAGTAGTTTCTAAAGCAGGGAACAATGACCTACACGGCTCCGCGCTTTGGTTCAACCGCAACAAGTCGGTTGCTGCACGGAGCTACTTCGTTCACGCTCCATCCCCCAAGCCGCCATACAACCGGAATGAATTCGGCTACACGATAGGTGGCCCAGTGGTGATACCAGGTCTGTACAACGGGAAGAACAAGACCTTCTTCTTCAACAGCTATGAAGGCCTCCGTGAACGTACGAGTTCCAATCCTTTGACCAGTGTGGCCACTCAGGCCATGCGCAACGGCGATTACACGGGTCTGCCGACAATTTTGGATCCGCTTAGCGGAATCCCCTTCTCCAACAACCAGATCCCGTCGAGCCGCATCGATTCGCGGTCAAAGACGTTGATCGGCTATGTGCCACTGCCCAACGTTACGGGATTGGGGCCGGCCGGCACACTCAGCAACTATCGCTGGGTCATCCCCGTCTCCCGCGACGTCAACCGTTACAGCGTTCGCATCGATCACCGCTTCTCGGAAAGAGACAGCATCTGGGTGAATCTGAATCACTCCAAGGGCTTCCCGTACTTCGTGGCCCAATCCTACCCGAACGGTTACGGCAGTTGGGCGAATGGCGGCTACAGCACGCAGAGCGCGAACTTCACCTGGAACCACACGATTTCACCCAGGACGTTGAATGAGTTTCGCTTCGTTTACTTCCGCCACGCTTCCACGCGTCAAGGCATGAACCGCGACTTCGACCCGCGCACCCTTTTCCCGGCCCTCTATCCCGTGTCGTTTGGAGGATTGCCGAACATCAACATCGGCAACCATGTCTCCATCGGCGATTACGGCGGGTCGGATCCCGGATCGGAACTCACGCCGCAGTTCATCGACAACCTGACCATGATCCGTGGAAGCCACACGATCAAGCTGGGCGTCGACATCGCGCGGCACAAGGTGCTCTCGCCGCCCGCCGTTGCGGGTATGCTGTCGTCACTCGCGAATAACGCCGGCCTGGGCCGCTTCGATTTCAACGGCCGTTACACTTCCGGTGGCGTGAGTGCCCAGCCGGCGCACATGTTCGCCGATTTCTTGTTGGGCTACCCAGTTTCCGCTTACCGTTCCACGACCAGTCCGAACCTCTTATTCATGGGCCCCCGCACCAGCTTTTTCATCCAGGACGACTGGCGTGTCTCACCGCGGCTGAGTCTAAACCTCGGTGTGCGGTACATGTACCAGACGCCGTGGTATGAACGGAACAACACCATCTCGAATTTCGACTTCAAGACCAGCCGGCTGATCATCCATAGCGACACGATGCCTTCGCAGGCGATCCAGAAACTGGTGAGCGCTTATCCGATCGTGATGGCGAAAGACGCGGGCTACACCGCCGAAGACATGCAAGCCGACAAGAACAACTTCGGACCCCGCATCGGTCTCGCCTACAGGCCGTTCGGCGACACAAAGACGGTCATCCGGAGCGGTTTCGGCGTGTTCCACAACTTCCTGCCCGTGTTCATCGGACCGCGCCAGCGGGGATTCAACAACCCGCCGTTCCTTCTCGCCGAGTCGTTTGAAGCGGCCGGAGGAATTGTTCCTTCGATCACCCTCGCCAACCCCTTCCCCGGAGCGGGTGCCATCAGCCCCAACCCGAGCTTGACGGCAGTGCAGCGCGACATCAGGAACGCAGAGAGTTACCAGTGGAATCTCACCATGGACCGGGAACTCCTCGCGAATCTAGGACTCCGCGTATCGTACGTTGGCAACCGTAGCACTCACCTGCCGTGGTACAACTACTCGCTCAACTTATCCAAGGAACAGATCCCCGGCGCGATTCAGCCCAACCGGCCCTACCAGCCGTGGTCTGACATCAATCTGCTTGCCGGTGGCGGCAATTCCATCCTGCATCAGTTGCAGGTTGAGGTTGTGCAACGTTACCACAACGGGCTGAGTTATCAGATCGAATACTCCTGGAACCGCTCGCTCGACGACGTACCGGTGGTCGGCGGCCCGCAGAACCCATACAACGCCCGCATCGATCGCGGCAACTCCGACCAGATCCGCCGTCACATCTGGACGTTCGCGGGTAGCTACGATCTGCCTTTCGGCACGGGGCGGAAGTACCTCTCTGGTGCCCATCCGTTCGTGAAACAGGTATTGGGCGGCTGGCAGGTCTCCAGCATCATGTACCTCCGCACCGGCACGCCTTTTTCGCCTGGCTTCACCGCCACCCAGACCGGCTGGCGCGGTGGCCGTCCGAGCGTTGTTGCGGGAGCGAATATCTATCCCGCCGAGAAGACCTTGGATCAGTGGTTCAATCCAGCGGCCTTCTACATCCCGGCGCCCTTCACTTGGGGCAACGCAGCGCGTAACATGTTGTTCACAGCGGGCGACATCGTAATAGATGCCAGCGTGTTGAAGGATTTTAGTCTGTACGAGCGCTTCAAGATGCAATTGCGCGGTGAACTCTTCAACATGCCCAACCACCCTAGTTGGGGCGGTCCTGGATCCAACATCTCCACCACAGCCTCGGTTGGGAAGATCACCGGTCGCAGCAGCACTGAGCGGCAGGTCCAATTCGGGTTGAAGATCCTTTTCTAGGCCGGGGCCAGAATTAGCTTCTAGTTGAAAGTTCCCGGAGGCCGCGGGTGGCGCGAAAACCTGCCGCGGCTTCCGGGTTCAGAAGGAATCCCGGCGGCTTCAGGGCCGGGATTTCGTAAAGCCGGTCCAGAACCAACAGTCCACCCCCCAAAACTCCCGCCTCGTCGCCCAGTTCACCGAACCGGATCTCCAGATTCTGCGTGGCTTGGCTCAGTGCCTGCATGCGCACGATGCGCGTCAACTGATCGAGCAGCTCCTGACCCGCCAGTTTCAACCGCCGGTCTAGGACGATCAGGCGGGGGTTAAACAGATTCACCAGGTTAGCCAAACCCAGTCCGAGATAGCGTCCCATCTCTTCCACGATCGCGGTGCAGATCTTGTCGCCCGCGCTGGCAGCTTCAAGCACCATCCACCCTGTCACTCTCTCCAGTTGCCCGTCGACGCGCTGGGCCGCCATCGAACTGCCGCCTTCCTGCACCAACTTGCGGAGCCGCACTGCCAGGGCGGCCGAGCCTGCCATCGCCTCCAGGCAACCGAAACTGCCACACTGGCACGGCGGACCGCCCTCCACCACGTGCGTGTGGCCGAACTCCGCCGCACTGCCGCCCTCGCCTAGCAACAGCCTCCCTTGCGAGACCACGGCACCCCCGATCCCGGCGCCGTACTCCACGAAAACCATATCATCGGCCATGGCCCCAGCACCCAGGAAGCGCTCGGCGACACCCTTGGCACGGGTGGCGCTCTCTACCAGCGTCTCGATACCGAACTCCTCGCGGATCAGGCGGGCCAGCGGCACATCCTTCCAAAAAGGGATCAACGAGGACATGGTCGAAAGGCCGCTGCGTGGATCCACCAGCCCAGGATCCGCCACGGCAATTCCCACCAAAGCAGTGTCCCCGACTTGGCCCGCCGCGATGGCCTCCCTGGCGCAGGCGAACAACTGTCCGGTGAGCCCCTCTATCCCGGCGTCCAGTCGCGGCGCCTGCCGGACAACGCTCAGGATGCGCGGGTGCAGGTCCATGGCCGCAGCCACCACCCGCTCCGAATCGAAATCCAGTCCGACCAGGAAGCCACGGCTCTCATTGAGGCGCAGCAGTACCTGCTTGCGGCCCTTCGGGTTGTCGCTTGGTCCGGCTTCCAGAATCTCGGATGCCGAGAGCAGTTCCCGGGTAAGCGTGGACACCGTATTCGGACGAAGTTGGGCGAGTCGCCCGATTTCCACCCTGGAGAGTGGTCCGAAACGCCTCAGGGCACCAAGGATGACCGCTTTGTCGTGCTCCGGCTTGGAGTGCGCGTGCTTGATAGGCCGCACGAGGCAATTGTAGGCCAAGACGGCAAGCGGGTCAATAGAACATTACTATATCGACAACAATTGCGCCAATAATGGCGCAAGATGTACGAACATATATCCTAACAAGGCATTTTCTTCTTGACTGAGGTGTTAAAGTGACGTAAACTCCCAGTGAGTAGTAATGCGCCTGGCTAGCCAGAGAGTGCATTGCACTTAAGGGGACAGCACCCTTGGCGCCCCACGGCCGCAATGTTAAGTGAGAGGCAGGGTCCCGCACCTCCCCGTGCGGCAAATGCTTCAGGAAACAGGAGATTACTTTTTGACACCCAGACTTCACGGAAAGCTTCTGATTTGTGTGCTTACCGTCCTGGTTGGAGCGTCGGTGATGCTCGGCCAGAATGTCACAGGCACAATCGTTGGCACGGTAATGGATTCGTCCGGCGCGGTCGTGAGCGGCGCCGCCGTTTCCGTGGTCAACGAGGGGACGAACATTGAATACAAGGCAGCAACCTCCGCCACTGGCGAGTATGTGGTGGCGAACCTGCCTCCGGGCACGTACTCGGTCAAAGCTGAACTGCAGGGTTTCAAGCCTAGCGTGACCAAGGGCGTGCGTCTCATGGCAAACCGTTCGGTTCGGACGAACGTCAGTCTGGAACCTGGCACGGTGCAGCAAGCAGTGGAAGTGCAGGCT
>JAJFUV010000105.1 GCA_021372245.1 Terriglobales bacterium | reverse complement strand
CAACCCGACGTGCGCTCTCGACGATCTCAGTACTCCTGAGAAGACGGAGATCCCATTCAACCTCGATCAGGAGCGGCTGTTCTTCATCTTCCGCAGCTACATGGAGCCCTCGACGCTCGTTGGACCGGACGACAACGAGCTCGTGTACGACCGGGCAATCTATTTCGGTCCGTACTTCGCGAAGCAATAGGTGCTTAGGGGACAAGGGAGACCCTAAGGCCCCGGCTGGCTGGTTCGGCTGTTCGGCAGGCAGGTCCGCGAGAGCGGTTTCGGCAAACGGGGAGATTTGAGCTACAAAACCTGCTGCACGTTGATCCCGGCCGGCACGCGAGGGCCGTTCAGCCATCAATCCGAAACGTCTTCGACGCGCACGCCAAGGCAGTAGGTGTGGCAGCGCGGCGGACCCACTAACGAACAAGGCCGTTTGCAGGATGGGAGGCATGATGAAGCGGGATAAGTGGCGCTGCACAAAGCCGCGCGGGCGCGATCCTCTCATCGTAGCGGCCAAAAGATGACAGAGAAGGAGTAGATCATGAGAACGATCAGACTGACGGTGCTTGCCGTCGCAATGGCGGCGTTCACCAATGCTCAGGACGTGCAATACAACTTCGACCGGCAAACTGACTTTTCACGTTTCAAGACATACAAATGGATCCAGATTTCCGGCAGCCAGCAGCTCGATAGTCTGCTGGCCAAGGACATTCGGGACACCCTCGATGCCGCCCTGGCGAAGAAGGCTTTGACGAAGGTCGAATCCGACCCAGCCGACCTCTACGTTGGGTACCAGGTGGCAGTCAATGAGGAAAAACAGATTGTGGGTCACGGTGGCTGGGGCTACGGCCCCGGCTGGCGCGGCAGACCGGGATTCGGCAGCGCTTCGACGTCAACGATCCTCATCGGCACCCTGGCCCTGGACATGTACGAGGTGTCCAAGAAACAACTGGCCTGGCGCGGCACGGTCACCAAAGCCATTGACACCAACGCGCGCCCGGAAACTCGTCGAAAGAACATGGCGAAAGCGTTCGACAAGATGCTGAGGAACTATCCGCCAGGAAAGAAGTGACGGCACGGGCTCCGTGCGCCGGTCCAGAGATCGGTTCGCAGAGGATTCGTGTGCCGGCAGCCGCACCCCGACGAGAAGGCTGATTTTGGGCTGAGTCGCGGCTGCGCGCCCCGGGGTGGCTCAGACCGGGCTCGCAACTGCAAATACGAGGGGTACCGCGCGAGTTTGTCGGCCACGGGCCGCAGACTCCGCGAATTCCAAACCGGCTGCGGGCGATCGCAGCCTTTACGTGCGAAGCGCTGGCGCATGGTGCGGAAGCGCAGGAGTAGAAAGCGAGGTGGAAAGGAACCGTCACAACATTGGCACTGCTGGCCAGCCTGTTCGGAGTATCGGTAACGAATATAGACGCAGCGAACGACGCGAAACTCGCGACCCGAGTGGCCCGTTTTCAGCAGACCCTCGCCGAAAACGGGTACCAGTGGGAAGAGGGGACGGTGCTGCTTTGGGATTTCAACCGGCTGTATTGCGAAGGGGGACTCGACTCCGCGTACTATCCAAACGCCAAAGCCCCCTACTTCACCGCCGTTTGGCTGGAAACCAATTCGCCGAATTTCACACTTGGCGCCGATGAAGCAATGGTGGCCATCGGATTGACCCCACCACCGATGGCGTATTTCTCGTTTAATGTGCATATGTCGTTTCGGTATATCGAGAGCAAAGGAACCAACGAACTCATCTGGGCTCCTGTTGGCGACCCGATTAACAGGCTCACGATTCACACCACCGGCCCCACTCCTTTCGACCAGCCAGTGGTCTTTATGGGCGCGGGACATCACGGAATGGAGTCGGCGATGCGCGCTGCGCTGCATACCGCAGGCATACCGGAAGCGATGATCAACACGCAGGTGATCGCGCGCGCTATGTTCCGGCTTGGTCATGATCCTAAAGCCGACAGGTTTGCGCTAGCGATTCGCACCGCGCAAATTGAGAAGGGTTACGAGTAGGCGCTCCTCGAATATCAGACCAATGTACCGATCCGGATCTTTCGCATCTGGCCGAAAAAGAGCCTGGCCGCAGACCCACTCCCCATGCCGCCGCTGCGGTTGCGTGGCACTTCCCTGACCGAATTGGACCTGAACCCGACACTGCAGACGCTGAGACAGCAGATCATCGCGAGGTACCCCGGATACAAGGCGGAGGACCTGGATATCGACGTGGTGTGGGCCGACAACTACCCTGGCCTGCAGCGAGAGTTGGTCGTTATCCCGGGCGTCACGGACGGAGTAATGGGAGGAACCAGCGATGCGGCATATCTTGGAACGAAGATGACGCCGTTGCCCCAAGGTAGCTTCATGGTGGGCTTTGGTGGGGACAGCCCGCGTGTTTCCGTTTTTGTGCGAACTTGTCGAGACTCGGCACACTACTAAGGTATGCCGAGGATGGCGCGAGCGGTGCTGCCCGGCGTTGCGCATCATCTGACGCAGCGGGGCATTGACCGCCAGGATGTCTTCTTCTCCGATACTCAGCGCGAGGTCTATCTGCGGCTGGCGGCGTGCGCGATGCCACAGTTCGGCGTGCGGATACTGGCTTTTTGTCTCATGACGAATCATGTGCACTGGGTCGTCGCGCCGGAAACCGAGCGTTCGCTCGCTCAAGCGTTCGGCTGGATGCATGGCCGATACGCGCAACACGTCAACACGGCCCGCGGCCGCAGCGGGCACCTGTGGCAGAACCGGTTCTTCTCCTGCGCGCTCGACGACGAGCACCTGTGGGCAGCGGTCCGCTATGTGGAGCGGAACCCGGTGCGCGCCGGGTTGGTCCCCCTCGCCGAGGCGTGGCCATAGTCGAGCGCAGGTGTGCGGTTGGGATTGGTGAACACGCCGGCGATGATGGATCTGTCCTCATGGCGTGAGCGCTTCACGGCGGAACAGTGGCGGCAGACGCTGTTGGGGGAATCCGTGACCGAGGCTGAGCAGAGGCTGCGCGTAAGCACGTATACGGGGCGTCCGGCGGGGTCGGAGGAATTTGTGAAACAGGCGGAGGCTGCGTTGAACCGCAAGCTTGCACCTGGGAAAGGGGGCCGGCCCAAGAAACAGGTCCAGGAACAGACGTACGATTCCTCCGCTGAAGCGAATCTATTGGCTGGAGGCGTAGCGTGAATAATGTGGAAACACGCGGGCTGTCCCCAGGGGGGTGTTGGTTGTTGGTTGGTTGGTTGGTTGGTTGGTTGGTTAGAACCGGCTATTTGGTCACTGTCCCCGGTTCCCCTGCGGTTCCCCTGCAGGTTCCCCTGCAAGGTTCCCCTGCAAAGAAGTACCTGGCCCCGAAGTTATCGTGGCCGGTTTCGGCGTTCATTGAACGTTCAAGGGACACGTCATACCCATAGATCGATCAGGGCGCATTCCTTCTCGTCGCCGGGTCGGCGGGTTCGCGTGAATCGCGCTCGGAACTGCAGCCGGGAACCTCGTATCG
>JAJFUV010000097.1 GCA_021372245.1 Terriglobales bacterium | reverse complement strand
TTCGACGTGACGAAACTGGTGCGGCCCGGCGAGAACCGGCTGCGCATCGTGGTCGCCAATTCGGACGCTAACGTGCGCGCGGTGGCCAACCAGCGCCAACTGCTCGGCGCGATCGACCTGAACGGCCTGCACGGGCCGGTGCGATTACTTTCGTACTCACGTTAGGTGGTCGTCCAGGGCGCCTCCGCTGTTTCCGGAGACGCGTTTCGACAGTCTCACTCTTTGGATTGGTTCTCTGGGAACTGTTCGTGACCGGCGCCAGCATTTCGATGGTCAAGCGAACGCCCCCCGTTCGGTGGCCTCCTGGACTCGACCTACTACAAACCGTTGTTGCTATCTCGGAAAACCATCGAAATCATCGCGCCTGAGTATGGAGTTCGGATCGAAGGGCAATGTGAACAATGGCCATGAGCTCAGATCTGCTTTATGTGAGTCGGATCAACTCCAAAGTGCCTGCATAATGCGGCATGATGCTCAGCGTGTGACTGAGGCCAAATCTTGAACGGCCCGGCTTTTCCCTGGTCAAACCAAAGGTACAGGTGGATCCGATACTTCTCCTCACGGATACGCCCGTCTGAATATCGGCCGAAGAGGCGGATTGGCCCGCTCTCGGTATAGGCGTCTCCGGTCAGTACCGCTAACAGATCTGAGAGACCGGCTTCAAGGTCGTTGTTGACGATGGCGAGCACGTTGGGGTACCTGCACTCGGCATTAGCCGCATTGAATTGGCCGACGGCATCGTGAACGTAGCTACTGATCCGATTGTATGTTGGATCCCGACGCACACCGCCTCCCAGGCTGCCGTCCGGTACGCCAGCAATCTGCGTCTCCAGCCAGGCATCCTCCTGCGCGGTCTTTACCTCACAGTAGAACGCGAGTCGGTTACCCGCCATCACACGAAAGTCTGGCGTGCGGTTTCGTCGCATCACGCTCTTTTCGAAACGCTGTGGCGATAAACCGCTCCTCCTCAAATAGTCACTGACAATGACTTCTCCATTTTTGTTCACACCACACCTCCGAGCGCTTGATTTCATGGGCCTTTGCACGGGGATGTTGAGCGGATATGCCGGTTCAACTTGCGCCATTCGTCAGAGAAGTGCTAGACTTCGGCAACCAGATTTCAGCATACGTTAAACAAGCTTTGATCGAGGTGCACTCAGGTTTCCGATCCCTCGTGGCATGTCACCATAATCCCCGTAAGTCGTCATTCCTTGTACGCGAAAACGAACGTCTCAGGTACAACGGATATCCTTACCTCAAAGGGCGCTCTCTTTTGCTTCAACTGCTCAAAGGTAAAAACGTAAAGCCCAACCTTTCCGGGTTGAATGGTCATCTCTTGCTTCTCATGAGCGAAGGTTGTAAGGTACAGGGCGAACTTCTGTTCTCGTTCTTGGGCATTGTAGTAACTGCGAGCGGCTAAGGCCTGCCCGAGAGCGTGCCAGCCTGCCGCAGAATCATCCACCGTGGTTGTGGCGGTTCCATCAACACGTGTGGTGTTGCCCAACGATGTGGCCGTTCCAGAATACGTAGTGGTGGATCGGGTTGGTGGTGGAGGAGGTGTCGGGATAAATGTACCAGTGGTGCCTGCCCACACGTCGCTTGCTGCGGTGATTGTGTTGGCCAAGAACACCGTGTAGTTCTTCTTGATGAATGACACGAATTCCTTTTGCAGCTTGGCGGGCGTATCCGAACGGTTCGCAATTCCGACTTCGACGTAGTACCGCTTTGTCCCTCGATATGTCATACAGGAGACGATGAAAGATCCTTTTTCCAAATAGGGAAACCGATTGTCATCCAGTGTGAAGTACTTGAATTCTTTCGGATGTGCTAGCTTCACGACGGGCCTTCCGAACCGCGACTCCGCAGTGACGATCCCGCACAACAAGAAGAAGGCAGCCAAGGTAGATGAACGGTACATGACGATGGTCCTCTCACACTATTTCGGCTATTATGCTCCCATGAGCGAAATAAATCAATGATGATACGTCCTATGCAGGTTCGGTTCCACCATCTGGCGCAAAGCCGTTTTCCAGCATCGCCTTGGTATTGTTGCTCTCCGGCAGGAATTACAGGTCAGAACGACATTCTTGGATGTGGGCACCAGTGCCCCGGATACCCGCAGCCTACCTGTGGTGATCGCTCGGGGACTTCATTTCGAACTGATGCGAGATGTGTGAATACCGTGTTGTCGTGACCGGATGTCCTTTATGCTGGGATTTGTCTCGTCCGTCGTAACGACCTGCACGGGCCGGTGCGATTACTTTCATACGGAAAGTAATTGATGGGAAGTTCTGTCAGCATCGCGCCGTTTCTGTAACATAATGGGTCCGAGGAAAGGAACCTATGAGCAACTTGACGCGTAGAGGTATGCTGGCTGCCGGGTCGGCGGCAGGATTGGGGCTGGCGAGGGGCGGCGCGGTCAAGCTTGCTCCTGGCAAGCCCGCGCTGCTGGGAGGAACGCCGCTGTTCGCACGGCCTTCCGGTTCCTGGCCAATCTTCGACGAGAAAGAAGAGAAGGCCTTGGCGGAGGTGGTCCGCAGTGGCCACTGGTTCCGTGGCAACGGCGACAACGTCAAGCGCTTCGAGGAGACGTACGCCCAGCTTGCGGGGACCAAACACTGCCTGGCTACCTCCAGCGGGACGGCCGCGCTGCAGACCTCGCTGGCAGCACTGGGCGTGGGTCCGGGCGACGAAGTCCTGCTGGCGCCTTACACCTTCGTGGCCACGCTGAACGTGATCCTCAATATGTACGCCTTGCCGGTCTTTGTCGATTCGGACATCGAGACGGCCCAGATCGACGCACGCAAGATCGACGCGGCGATCACCAAGAATACGGTGGCGATGATCCCCGTGCACTTGGCGGGCAACGTGGCGGACCTGGACGAGATCATGAAGGTCGCCAAGGCGCGCAAGATTCCGGTGGTCG
The DNA here is from genome assembly GCA_021372245.1 of Terriglobales bacterium. GTDB lineage: Bacteria > Acidobacteriota > Terriglobia > Bryobacterales > Bryobacteraceae > JAJFUV01. Next base: position 32,031 of record JAJFUV010000097.1, on the reverse strand, counting down.
AAGATACCTGCCAGTCCCATCTGTCCGAGTGGCGCGGCAAGAAGGCCGGATCCTACGGAGCCACCGGCTGCTTCAGCTTCCAGGCCTCCAAGAACCTCAATTGCGGAGAAGGTGGAGCCATCATCACCAACGATGACGACCTTTACGAGAAGTGCTTCGCATATCACTGGAACGGGACGGGCCAGCACAATAAGAACTACGTCGACGTGATGCACGGCACGAAGTTTCTGATGACGGAGTTCCAGGCCGCCGTGCTCTCCACGCAATTGGAACGTCTGGAAAAACAGACGCAGCACCGCGAGCAGAACGCGCGTTATCTCACCAGCATGTTGAAGGAGATCCCTGGGATCCACCCGGCGGCCATGTATCCGGGCTGCACACGCAATGTCTATCACGGGCTGATCTTCCGTTACAACAAAGAGCACTTCGCCGGCATGCCCAAGGAGAAGTTCCTGAAGGCGCTCGGTGCTGAGCACGTACCAGCCGGTGACGGCTACGACGCCCTCAACAAGCGCCGCTATCTCAAGAACGCGCTGAATTCGCGCGGTTACCAGCGGATTTACTCCAAGCAACGATTAGCGCAGTTGGAGGAGCGCAACCAGCTTCCCGTTAACGATCGCCTGTGCCAGGAAGTGGTATGGGTTTCGCCGGCCACTTTCGTTTCCGATCGGGCGCACATGGAGCAGATTGCCGAAGCCATCCTGCGCATTCAGAAACACGCCGGGGAAGTCGCGCGGGCGTAACACCGGCGTTCACCTCTGTGTGTTCGGACTAACCGGCCAGCCTGGCATGTTACCATAGTGTTTTCAGCCGGAAATCATGGCCCGTAGCTATCGCGGCGCAGCGCCTCGCATAGCTGCAAGTGCATAGATCGATCCCAGCGCACAGATGAACGGCGCGCTGTGACGCCGGCCGAACGCGAACGCTTCCGCCAGACTCCGTTGCGGTAGGTGGGTTACCGGCAGAACTACAAGGAAGAAGAGTGAAATCGATTCGAGCCGTCAAAGGAACCCGCGACATCCTTCCACCTGCGAGCGCCGTGTGGAATCACGTTGAAGAGGTGGCGCGGCGCGTATTCCGCTCGTACAACTACCAGGAAATCCGCACTCCCATTTTCGAGGAGACCGGGTTGTTCGCCCGCGGCGTGGGAGCGGAGACCGACATCGTCTCCAAGGAGATGTACACTTTCGAGGACCGTGACGGCAGCTCGCTCACGCTCCGGCCCGAGGCCACGGCCTCGGTGATCCGTTCCTACATCGAACATCGCCTGGACCAGCTCCCCGGCCTCCAGAAGCTCTACTACATCGGACCCATGTTCCGGCGCGAGCGCCCTCAGAAGGGCCGCTACAGGCAGTTCTTCCAGATCGGGGCGGAAGCCATCGGGTCCGAGTCGCCCGCCGTGGACGCCGAAGTGATCGAAATGATCGTCGAGATCCTGTCCTGCGCCGGGCTGGAAGGCTCCCAACTGCTCATCAATTCGGTGGGCTGCCCGGTCTGCCGTCCGAAGTACGTGGCCCGGTTGAGGGAGGCGCTCGCCGCCGATGCCCCGCGCATGTGCGAGGATTGCCGCCGCCGGGTGGACACGAATCCTCTGCGCGTGCTGGACTGCAAGATTCCCGAGGACCAGCCCATCATCGACGCACTGCCCTCGATTCTGGATTGCCTCTGCGAAGACTGCCGCGACCACTTCGAGCGGGTGAAAACCTATCTCACCGATCGCGGTATCGGATTTGAATTGAAGCCTCGGCTGGTGCGCGGCCTGGATTACTACACGCGCACGACCTTCGAGATCGTGCACGGAGCGCTCGGCGCGCAGAACTCCGTTCTGGGCGGCGGCCGGTACGACGGTCTGGCGGAATCGCTCGGCTCGAAAGTTCACTCGCCGGGTATCGGTTTTTCTATTGGCGAAGACCGCCTGGTGATGAGCGTCGAGGAGGCGCGGCCGGGCGACAACGGGCCGCAACTGGATTTGTTCGTCGCGCCTTTGGGCGAAGCGGCCTTCCGCCATGCGGGCATACTGGCGCGCGATCTGCGCCGCCGCGGCGTCACGGTCGAGACCGGTGTCGATGCCCGCCTGAAACGGGCCATGGAGACGGCGAACAAGCTGAAGGCGCGTTGGGTGCTGATCATCGGCGACGACGAAATCGCCGCCGGTGCGTACTCCCTGAAGAACATGGAAACGGGCGCGCAGGAGACTGTCGGCGCCGCGGAATTATACGAGAAGCTTAAGTAGCAAAAATCATATGCCGGATAGCGTCAGTTTGGATTTTTTGGGCGATCTACGGCGCACGCACACTTGCGGCCAGTTGAGGCCGGCGGATGCGGGCGCACACGTGCTGCTGATGGGTTGGGTGCATCGCCGCCACGACTTGGGAGGCGTCATCTTCATCCATCTGCGGGACCGCGAAGGCATCACGCAGGTGGTCTTCCATGAGGACCTGGACGCCGCCGTTCACGGCAAGGCCGAGAGCCTGCGCTCGGAGTACGTCATGGCGGTGGAAGGCCGTGTGGCGCTGCGCAGCGCCGACACGATCAATAGCTCGCTCCCAACTGGCGAAATCGAGGTGGTGGCCGAGTCGCTGTGGATTCTCAACGAGGCCCTGACGCCGCCGTTCCCCATGGAAGACAGCGTGGACGTCAGCGAAGACACGCGCCTGAAATATCGCTTTGTCGACCTGCGCCGGCCGCGTATGCAGCGCAATATCATGCTGCGTTCGCGGGTGGCCTTCGCCGCGCGCGAATTCCTGAACTCGCTGGGCTTCCTCGAAATCGAAACTCCGTTCATGACGCGGTCGACGCCCGAAGGCGCGCGCGACTTCCTCATCCCCAGCCGCGCGCAGCGGGGCGCCTTCTATGCGCTTCCGCAATCGCCCCAGCTGTTCAAACAACTGCTGATGGTGAGCGGTTTCGACAAGTATTTCCAGATCGTGCGCTGCTTCCGCGATGAGGATCTCCGCGCCGATCGCCAGCCCGAGTTCACGCAAATCGACCTCGAGATGTCGTTCCCGCAACAGGAGCGCGTTCTCGAAGTCGTCGAGCCGCTCGTACAGCGCATCTGCAAAGTAGCCGGCCACGAAGTTTCCATCCCGTTCCCGCGGATGACGTACGCCGAGGCCATGCGGTCTTACGGGATCGACAAGCCGGATCTGCGCCTGCCGCCGTTCCATCCGGTCGAGGACCTGTTCCCCGAAGGCATGTTGACGCCCAAGGGCCTGCCGCTGGTGGCCATCCGTATCCCCAGGACCGGGGTGCTCACGCGCAGCCAGCGCGACGAACTGAAGGCGTACGGAACCGAACGCGGTTTGCGCGTCTACGACGACGTCAAGCGTTTGACGCGCGATTTTCCAGAACCCATGCGCACCGTGCGCGAGCGGGCCGGCGTCGCCGAAGACGATCTGTTGCTGGTCGCCGGCTGGGCCGGAGAACCCGACCCGCATCGTCCGGAAGAAGCCGTTTTCAAGGCTTGCGGGCAACTGCGTTTGTTTGCCGGGCAGAAGTACAACGACCGTCACCAGCTCCTCAATCCCGAGGATTTTCGCTTCGTTTGGGTAGTGGACTTCCCCATGTTCGAATGGAGTGAGGAAGAGAACCGCTGGACCGCCGCACACCATCCGTTCACCTCTGTTTACGATGAAGACCTGGAGAAGCTGACCGCCGACCCGGCGAACTGCCGCGCCAAGAGCTACGACCTCGTTCTCAACGGCACGGAGTTGGGTTCCGGCTCCATCCGTATTCATCGCACCGACGTGCAGTCGCAGGTGTTCGGCGCGCTCGGTTTCAGCGAAGAGGAGGCGCAGCACAGGTTCGGGTTCCTGCTCGAAGGGCTCAAGTACGGGGCGCCGCCGCACGGCGGCATCGCGCTCGGCCTGGACCGGCTGGTGATGATCCTGGCTGGAGAAACCTCGATCCGCGACGTGATCGCATTTCCCAAAACGGCGCGCGGCACCGACCTGATGTGCGAGGCGCCCGCGGAAGTGCCCGAGCGGCAGCTCCGCGAACTGGGAATCAAAGTCACGGGCCACAAATAAGAAGCGGTCCCACGAAGGGTGGGACCGCTTATCAAACAAGAGTGAAGCGTCTGTCTACGCCTTCGTCCTGATGGGCGGCGTGGGGAGTACCTGGAACGTCTTCTCGTCGAAATACAGCACACGGCCCTGGCGGTAGCTCTGAACCGACATGCTGATGAGCACCTGGGCGCGCGCCGCGGTTTCCACGTCGAGTGTGGGCTTCTGGCGGGTGCGCACGCAGCTCAGGAAATTCTCGACGTGCGCGACCATGGCGTCCTTGGATTCCAGCGGAATCTGCTGGTCGTCCTTGCCGTACTTGCCTTCATATTCCGGCGTCATCACGCGCTTCTCCGGCTTCAGCGTGATGTAGGTGGCGGTTCCTTCGAACTGGCCGTGTTCCACCATGATGATGGTGCCCAGGTGCCCGCGGATCAGGCCCGGGATGTGCTGCGAATTCGCCATGGAGCTGCTCAGCACCACGGAGTGGCCCTTGGAGTATTCCGCGATCAGGTGGAACGTGTCCGGCACTTCACGGTCTTTGAATACGTAAATGCCGCCGCCGGCCATTACTTTGTACGGGAATTGCGGCGACGGCCAGCAGATGTTCAGGGGCGCGGCCACGTGGAAGAACAGGTCGGTGGCAATGCCGCCCGAGTAATCCCAGAATTTGCGGAAACGGAAGAATCGCTCGGGATTCCACGCCCGCTGGGGTGCCGGACCCAGGTAAGTCTTCCAGTCGATGTAATTGTCGCCCTTCTTGTTCGGACCGGCGTCGGGATCGATGGGCCAGTTCCACTCGCCTTCCTTGGAGTTGCGGTGGTATGAACCCTGGCTCATGATCATGTCGCCGATGGCGCCACTCGCGATCACGTCCTTGGCCTTATGCCAAATGTCGGCGGAGGTCGTCTGCGAACCTACCTGCAGCACGCGCTTGGTAGCCTTGACCGTGTCGATCAGTTGCTTGGCCTGAGCGACCGTGTGGCACATGGGCTTTTCAAGGTAGACGTCCTTGCCATTGAGCATGGCTGCGATGGCGATCGGCGCGTGCCAGTGGTCCGGGGTGGCCACGATGACGGCGTCCACATCCTTGCGGTTGATGACCTCGTGAAAATCGAGGTAACCGTCGCACTGGTGGAACTCCGCGTTGAGCCTCTTGCGTTTCTCATAGAGGTCGCAAACGGCCACGATCTTGCACTTGTTCTCGCCCTGGCCCACCTTGGCGAACGTGCGGCCAACATAAGTCCCGCGGCCGCCGCATCCGATCACGCCCACGTTGATTGTGTCGTTGGCTCCAATCACGCGTCCGGTGGATTTGACCACGAGCTTGCGCTGTTGAGCGGCCATCGCCGGACCGGCGAGACCGAGAGCCGCGCCGGCAACACTGGCGCTGGTCAGGAAATTTCTGCGGTTAAGGAAATCTTGCATTGCTATCGTCCTTTGAGTCTCACCAGGACGGCCACGTGCCGCGAGGTGGATTGGGAATCAGAACCAGTTTACTCTTCACCACATTGGCGGTCAAAGTGAGATGGGGATTCCGCTCAGGCTTCCGTGGGCGTTCGATGCGCACGCGAACTGGCGACTTCGTACTGACGCAAAGTTTGCCAACACAAGTACAGGCACATCACGTGCGCCGCGGCGATCATGATGTTCCCTGACATCACCAGCGGAACACTCCGCCTGGGCGCGGCCAGTTGGCGCAAGGAGTGTCCGATGGCCTGCCCGGCCATCTGGATGCCCAAGGCGCCGCTTATGACCAGCAGCCGGGTGTCGGGTAGCCGGCGCTTCAACAGACTCATCCAGAGCACCAGATTCAACAGGACTGCGCTGAAGCTGAGGTTGCGGGCGACGTCGGTCATGCGCTCGTTCAGGGGTTCGCTCCAGTGCATCGCGAGCGAAGATGCTGCCACTATGACGACGCCCAGGGCCAGGAGGCGGATTGTAAAGGGGCGCTTGGGATTGTCCCGCATACTCTGATAGACCAGGGAAAGCACCAGAAGCATGATCAGGGACTGGAGAATGAGGTCGTTGATCCAGTAGTACTTGTACGTGTATGCGGACCACCCCATGAGATCCAGAATCGCCGCCACTTCGACTGCGGTGGCCAAGAACGCGGCCACCGCATAGGCGAAAAGGAAGGGGAAAGTCCGGTAGCTACCGCGTACAAGAACTGCTATAAGCAGTAGCTGAACAACTGCCCCGGCAACAATAAATGCCCACTGCAGTACATTCATCAGGCACCGATACCAATCTAATCAATCAATCGACCGAAACCGGTGCCTGCAGGAGGGTGAACCTACGATCTTTGATCCCAGGGGTTGGGAGGGAACACCGGACCATGGGCGAACTGATCCCATGGATTGGGAGGGAACACCGGACCGTGAGCGAGTTGGTCCCAAGGGTTAGGAGGGAACACCGGGCCGTGGCTTAGTGTGCCACCCGGCATAAGCCCCACCATGAAGGCCAGCACAAAGAGTCCGCAAAGAATACCGCAGAAACGCCAACTTTGAAGAACGTGAGCCATAATCGATATCCGCCTGTTAGGTTTCTTCGCCCTTCCCGGCGAGGACTCCACACCTCTAGATCCCGAGAGGGCGACGTACTATTTAATTCTAGGTGGGCGCTTTGCCTTACACTCCTAGGAAAAATCCTAGGCTGGTAGTCCGGTGGATACCTTACGAGGGGTCGGGATAGGTCTCTAACTTACTGGTTAATCAGGTGGTTGTAGTGCTGTTGAGAGACTAGTTGCCACGCCCGTAATAGGGGCTCTGCCGGTACTGGTCGTCGGTCAGCACTCTGTGCGGCAATTGAGGACGCCGTCCCGGCCACTCCAGACGCATATCCGCACAGACCTCGTCCAGCACTTCAAGTGTGGCGACGCGCTGCTCCAGGGCGAAGCAGTTCAATAGGAGGTTGTCGCAAATGGCGTTGATGAGCCTGGGAATTCCTTGCGAGCGCAGATAGATCTCCGACAGAAGGTCCGCCGGAAACACCGTCTGGTTTGGCATCCCTGCACGGTTCATGCGCGTGACGATGTACTCGATGGCCTCGCTCTCTTCCAGGGGGCACAGGTGGCATCTGAGGACGATGCGCTGCTTGAGTTGGCGCATGTCCGGCGCATCCAATTTGCGGTCCAATTCGGGTTGTCCGGCGAGGACGATCTGGAGCAGCTTGCCATGCCGCGTCTCCAGATTTCCGAGAAGGCGGATTTCTTCCAACACTTCCCAGCTTAGATTGTGGGCCTCGTCGACAATGAGCGCCGTCGTGCGCCCCGAGTTGGCCTGCTGGATCAGGAGATTGTTCAGTGCGAACAGGACTTCGGTCTTCGAGGCGCGCTGGCAGCGCAGGTTCAGATCGTAGGCGATCATCTCGAAGAATTGGTCCACAGTCACGCGGGAATTGAAGAGAAAGGCGAACTCGATGCGCTGGCTCTCCAGGAAATCGCGCAGGCACTGCAGCATGGTTGTCTTGCCGGTGCCCACCTCGCCTGTGAGTACAATGAAGCCCTTCCGGCTCTGCACTCCGTAGATCAGATTCGCCAACGCCTCTTCGTGCTGGGGGCTCCGGTAGAGGAACGAGGGATCCGGAGACAAGTTAAAGGGAGACTCTTTGAAGCCGAAGAATGCATTGTACATGGCGGTCTACCTGAGTACAGGGCGCAGGAAAGAATTGGCAGCCCTTTCTCTTCAATATCTTAGCATGACATCTTTGGAAAGCGAGTAGATTTCCGGGCGGCACCGTACTGGCACTGTAGTAACAATCCGGTGCGACGTGCGCCACGCATATGTGTTAGAAAAGGTACCTGGGCGGCTAGAGGCCGCGCCACATCCAAGAGAGAGACAACGTCATGACGCATACCCGTAGGACCTTGCTCGGGGCTCTGCCCGCGGTCGCCGCCGCCACGCGAGCCGCCCGGGCCGCTACCGCAAGCTGGAGACCTAAGATCGGCGTTCTCGGCCGATATACCGAAGCCAACATCGAATTCGCCCGTGAGGCAGGCTTCAAGAGCCTGGAACTGGTCTGTTCGACCAAGAGCCGGTTGGATGCCAACACGGTGACAGACCAGGATCTGGAGAAGATCAGAAAGCACTGCGCGTCGGCCGGGCTGGAAATTTCCGTGCTCGGCATTCCCGTCAACCATACCGCGCCCGACCCGGCCAAGCGCGCCGAGATCAACGCTTACGTCTCGAAGGTGATCGAGATGGCCGGCAAGATGGGTGTTCCCTATATCGCGACCATGAGCGGCAATATGCCGGGGCGCCCCTTCCAGGAGCAGATCGACGAGATCGTGCGCGTTTACAACGAGAAGTACTTCGCCCTGTGCGAGAAGCACAAGGTGCGCCTGCTCTGGGAGCCCTGGCCCGAGGGGCCGAACCTCGCCACCGGCCCCATCGGTTACGAGGCGTTGTTCAAGGGCTTCGGCAACTCGCCTTTTGTGGGCATTCAGTACGACGCTTCACACCTGGTCCGCCAGTTCATGGATCCGCTGCAGTGCCTGCGCGACTGGGTGGGCAAGGTTTACAACGTGCATCTGAAAGATACCGAAATCTTCTGGCACGTGCTCAAAAAGAGCGGTATCAACCCGCCCAACAGGACGCAGTGGTGGCGCTACCGCATTCCCGGATACGGCAGCGTGGATTGGCCGGGAGTGTTCACCGTGCTGATGGATGCGGGGTATAAGGGCTCGATGAACATCGAGCACGAAGACGACACCTACGGGCGTCCCCTTCCGGATGGCACATTCAGCGAAGACTACAAGGTGGGCTTCCGCATGGGCCTGCGCTACCTGCGGCAATACGTACCGGCGTAGGGACATAGGAGCATGTCGGGAAGTTTGAGCCGGCGCGCGTTCTTTGCCCTCGCGCCCGGCACCGCGCTCGCGGCGGAATACGAAGGCCAGGAACCGGAGCTTTCCAGCGGTGTCGGCTCCTGGCCTCCCGAGTTGGGCACGCGTCGCGCGCGCATCCGGGTGAGAGAGGTAGCCGAAGCTGTCGCAGTGCGCCTGCGCTGGCGGCGCCGGGATAATCCCGCGGAGAAGGATCTTCCCATTGTCGAAGCCGCCACCGGACGCCGTATACGCAACATGGCGCGCATCCGCGTGGATCGCCACCAGGCGGACCTTGTCTTCGAACCGTACGGCGCAGGCGAATACTACGTGTACTTCGCGCCTTATACGGCGAACCGCCTGCCGCACGCTTACGCCATCCAATACGCGCAGCCGCGGAACGAGGCGGACCCGGCTTGGGTGGAACGGCATCGCGGTCTGGCGGACTTGCCACGCGCCCGCGTGATCGATATCCAAGGGCGGGCGGAGTTCGACCGGCCGGACCCCATGGAAGCGGCGGCAAGCGACGCCGAAACGCAGTCGCTGCTTGATCGCTATCCAAGCAGGCCATACCTGGTGTTCGCAGAATCCCGGCAGCACCCTGTGCGCATGTACGAGGGAGTCCCCCTGTGCTGGGTCCAGGCCGGGGCAACCGAGGGCATCCGTGCTCGCGCGCGGCGCGGTGAGTTTTACGTTTTCCAACTGGCCGTGTGGGCGGCGCGCGCGCCGGTCCAGGACGTGACGCTCGATTTCGACGAGTTGCGCTCGACCACCGGCGCGATGATTCCGGCCTCTGCCTTCCGTTGTTTCAATCTCGGCGGTAGGGATTGGCTGGGACGCGCATTCCGCAAGAGCGTGGCCATCCCGAAGGGCAGGGTAGGCACACTCTGGTGTGGTGTCGAGGTTCCGCGCGATGCCGCTGCAGGCGCGTATTCCAGCGAGATCGTGCTCCGCGCCAAGGATAGTCAACCTGTGAGGCTGCGCCTGGCGTTCGAGGTCGAGCCGCAGCTCTGCGCGGACGGCGGTGACGCCGAATCCTGGCGTATGTCGCGGTTGCGCTGGCTGGATTCGACCATTGGCTTGGACGAGACCGTCACTCGCCCCTACACACCGCTTGAGGTGCGGGGCTCAACGGTCGCCTGCCTCGGACGAGAGGTGCGCTTCGGCGCGCTGGCGCTGCCGGAGAGCATCCGCTCGAACGACCTCGAGATCCTGGCTGCGCCGGTAACGCTGGTCATCGACCAGGACCATCGGACACAGCGCATGGGTGCCGCGCCCGCCACGGTGACTCGATCCAGTGCCGCCGCCGTGGACCTGACTTCGCACGGGAGCGTGGCGGGCCTGAGCGTCGATTCATCCGCGCGAATGGAGTTCGACGGCCACATCAATTTCCGTCTGCGCGTGCGGGCCGAGGCGGCCGTCCGGCTCGATGACATCCGCCTGGAGATTGCCCTGCGGCCGGAAGCGGTCGAATACATGATGGGGTTCGGCCGCAAGGGCGGCGTTCGCCCGCCAGAGTGGCGATGGAAGTGGAACATCGACCGCGCCAACAACAACGTCTGGTTGGGCGCTCACGACGCCGGCCTGCAGTGCAAGCTCAAAGGCCCGCAGGATGCGTGGCACATGGCCGACTTGCGGCCCGAAGGCATTCCCCTGTCCTGGGGCAACAACGGCCAGGGCGGCGCTTCGGTGCGCGAGTCCGATGGGCGGGTGATGCTCACCGCGTACAGCGGCCCCCGCGATATGGCGGCCGCCGAAGAACTCGAATTCTGTTTCTCGCTTCTGGTGACGCCGGTGAAACCCCTCGATCCAGGGCACTGGTCCCAGCGCTACTACCACGTCTACGCGCCGCCGGAGGATGCGGTGAAAGCGGGTGCGACGATCATAAACATCCACCACGGCTACGACGTCAACCCGCACATCAACTATCCATTCCTTACGGCCGGTAAACTTGCGTCCTACATCAGTGAGGCACACGAGAAAGGGCTGAAGGCCAAGATCTATTACACCGTCCGCGAACTGAGCAGCCGCGCACCGGAGATGTGGGCGCTGCGCAGCCTGGACGAGGAGGTGCTGGAAGGCGGTTCGGGCGGCGGCGCCGCCTGGCTGCGCGAGCACTTCATCGAGAACTACAAGCCCGCCTGGCACCATTTCTTCGCCGATGGCGACGTGGATGCCGCTGTCGCCACGACGGCGCTCTCGCGCTGGCACAATTACTACCTGGAGGGCTTGCGCTGGCTCATCGAACGAGTAGAGATTGACGGCCTGTATTTGGACGGTATCGGCTACAACCGGGAAGTCATGAAACGCGTGCGCCGCGTGCTTGACAAGTATCGCCCCGGATCGCTGATCGACTTTCATTCGGGCAACGAATTTCCTTACAACGACTTGCGTTTAAGCCCGGCCAGCAAGTACATGGAGCACTTCCCCTACCTCGACAGCCTGTGGTTCGGGGAGATGTACGACTACAACGAGTCGCCGGATTACTGGCTGGTGGAGATCTCCGGGATACCCTTCGGCCTGTTCAGCGAGATGCTGGAGCGCAACGGCAACCCGTGGCGCGGCATGATCTACGGCATGACGGCGCGGTACTACCAGGGTGCGGAGCCCAAGCACATCTGGAAGGTGTGGGACGATTTCGGCATTCAGGATGCCCGCATGATGGGCTATTGGGACAAGTCCTGTCCCGTGCGCACCGGCCGCGCGGATGTTCTGGCCACAGCGTACTTGAAGCCGGGCGCTGCGTTGATCGCGCTGGCGAGTTGGTCCCGCGAAACTGTGCAGTGCCGCCTGGAATTCGATTGGAGCGCGTTGGGTCTGGATCGAACCACGGCCCTCCTGCGCGCCCCCGCGATTCCGGGGTTCCAGCCCGCGGCGCAGTTCAGCCCTGGGGATGCCATTCCTGTCGAACCCGGCAAGGGCTGGCTGGTGGAGCTTCTCAGGCGCCGGGAATGACGGCCTCGTGCACCGTCTCGCGGGCACAGTTGCCGCCTACCCACGCATAGCTGCACCGGCCGCAGATGGGCAGCGTGTCCCATCGGTGGCGGAACTCCCTGCGCATGTCCTGATACTCCTTGCCGTACCAGATGTCCCGGAATGCGGATGTGGTCAGGTCGCCCAGGACGCGGCTCTGGTGAATGTCGAAACCGCAGGAAACCAGCTTGCCGTCCCAGCGCACCGACGGAGCGTTCCAAAGGTGCTTGCAGAGGTTCTCTTGAACCCGGATGCGGACTCCGGTCTCCGGCGAGTACCGGAAACGCTGGTAATCGGGATTCTCCGGGATGAACGGGTTATCCGCATCTTTGGCCGGGTCGCAATCGTGGCCGGGGTAAAGCGTCTTCAACGTGAGCACATCCACGCCCAGCGAGCGGGCCAACGGCGGGAGCAGGGGAATCTCGTGCTCGTTGTACTTCATGACGATGAAGCGCAGGTTGATGCGCGGCGCCGCGCTGCCTGACGCCCGCTTCGCGGCCACCACGTTGCGGATGCCGTTCAGTACCGTCTCCAGCTTTCCTCCCTGCCGGTACCGCTCATAGGTTTCCTGGCTGATACCGTCCAGCGCGAAGATCAGCGTATCCAGCCCGGACCGGACCACGCTGCGTGCGTGCTCGGGATCCGCGAAACGGTGGCCGTTTGAGCTGGAGATCACCTTGATGCCCTTCGAGGCCGCGTACGCGATCATGTCGTAAATCCGCGGATTCACGAACGGTTCACCCCACTCCCAAAGCAGCATCAACAGGACCGTACCGCAGACCTCGTCCACCAGGCGCTTGAAGAGGTCGAAATCCATGAATCCGGTGGGGACGCCTAGCCCGTCGGTCACCGGACAAAGGCTGCAACGCAGGTTGCACAGATTGCAGGGCTCCACTTGAATATGCGTGGGCAAGCCCCAGGGGCGAACGCTACGTGCGCAGATGGACGCTTCCAGGCCGATCCAGTTCAACAGCTTTCTCCAGCCTACCTTTTCGTAGCGGAAGGGGAGACGGTCACAGTCCAGTTCAATGGTGCGCGTGGCGAGTGCACTGGCCGCCAGCCGCATCTTGCCGGTCAACCCGGGCGTCATCGGCAATCTCCTAAGTTAGCGATGGGCGCCAACCACCGGTAGTATTTGTGGACCCGTTGGTTCGCGGCAAGATAACAGCAATAGCCGCAGTCGCAATTGTCCGCGAGCGCTGTCTTCGAGTTCCGTCGCAATTCCCGGCGCAACCGCCGCATGGGTTCGCCGTTCCAGATGTCACCCAGCGTCTGATGGCGAAGGTTTCCGAGGTTGCGATCGCAAGTAAGGCAGGCTTGCACCGTTCCATCCAACCGCACGCGCAGATGAAGCCACGCGATGTAGCAGGGGACCGCAGCCCACACATTCTCGCCTACCTCGAAGCGCTTAAGCACTTCTTCGATGTTGTGGCTCAGACCGCGCTCGTCGAGCCACCTCCGCGCCTTCCGCAGTTCGTCCCGCAGCCGGGGGAGATCCTCGTCTCCGATGATGAATTCTTTCAGCGGAGCGCCGCCCCACGTTCGCATTGGCGAAAACGAGACGCCGTCGCAACCAGTGCCGGCGGCGAGTTCCATGAAATCGAGCAAGCCGCGCATGTTATGACGGTTCAGCGGTTGGTGCAGTATGAGACGCGGCGGCCGCCCATTCTTCGATGCCGCCACTCGCCGGAGTCCCTCGGTGACTGTCGTGAACAGACCAGGAGGCGTGCCTGGGTAGTTCTCTTGGCACTCCGGGATCGAACTGGCCCACAGGCTCACTCGCAACACATCCAATCCGCACTCACGGAGAGAGACCGCGTTCGCCTGTGTGAGGAGCGTGCCGTTGGTGAAGAGGATGACATGGCATCCCGCACGCTTCCCCATTGTCACGATGTCGAAGATCCGTGGATGAAGCATTGGTTCGCCGTCGCCGGTCAGAATCAAGTACGACGATTGCCGCCGCCGCAGGTCGTCGCACAGCTTCTCCATGAACGGCAGGGAGATATCCGGCGCGTTCTCGGCCGGGAAGGGCGCGTACGAGGAGTGGCTGCGGCAGCCCAGGCATTGCAGATTGCATCGGGACGTGACATCGGCGGTGACCATGAACGGCCCCGAGGGCGCCACCTCACCGTGCAGCAACCCCTTGAGTAAGCCGATCTTCTGTCCCAGCGTCACCATGGAACCACCTGATGCGGACAGAGCCGGCCGGTTAGAAAGAACACTAGGACACTTCGAGCAGTGCCCAGCCCGGAAGGGTAGCCGGCTGATTATTCACGAAGACGATGCGCCGCGTCTTCGGAAAGGGCAATCCGGATTGGATGGCGCGAGCATAGAACGGAAGCTGCCGGACCACCTGCCGGTAGGCTTCGTTGGTCGTGTCCAGCCAGGAAGACTTGCCCAGCAGTCCGCTTCCCCACCCGATGGAAACCAGGCAGGCGCTGGAGTTCTCGCTGACCTCGCGCAACCGCGCCTCGAGTTCCTCGACAGCGCGGCCCAGCAGCACCAGACCGGTCCACTGGGCGTACTGCTTGTGCATGGCCAGGAGCTTGGATGCGTACTGATTGGCGGCGCGGAATAATTGTGCGCGATCCATGGGGTGACGCCATCCGGCGGCGCGAGCCACTTCCGGCTGCGCGAAGAAATTGTTTTCTCGCCACACGCCTTCAAACGATGTACCGGGCACGGCCATTTCGGTGAAGACGGGGGTCGAATCCTCGGGCCGCTTCCACTCGACCGAGCCGCGCGGGCTCTGTTTCCACCCCAGCTCGAACCGGTCCTGACCGCGAGCGATGAGGGTGGAGACGCGCAGCAAATACACCTTAAACGATTGCCAGGCGATCGGATTGCTGTCGCCCACGCCGACGAACTTCATGCGCGTGGTGCCGGGAGGACCGAGCAGGCGATCCTCGCTCACCTCGGCGGGCCGGCGCGGGGCGCGTTCCCCCTGCGCGCGGGTCGCCAGGTCCTTCATGGCGCCTTCGGTGAGGCCGGCTGACAGCATGCCGGTACGCAAGGCTCCCTTCAGGGCGCTGCCGGGCAGGTATGGGCCGTTCGGGCCGGCTACAAAAGTCGGGATATGCAGGTTCTCGGTGGCGGCTTTCTGCCAATGCGGCGTGCAGGAAGCGCTTTCGAACGGAATGCGGCGGCCCGCGAAGTTCTGCGCAAAGCCGCCCCAACTGGCGAAGTCCAGGCGTTCGGCCCTCTTGAGCTGCGCGAGGTAGCCGTCCAAGCGTGGGCCCTTGGTCAGCAGACGGAAAATGCGGCGCTGGTCAAGCACGTTGATCTGGTCGCGCCACACCATATAATCGATCGGCGAGAGCTTGTTGCCGTCGCCGACCAGCAACGGAGTCAGAGCGGTGAGTCGGTAATTCACGGCGCCACCTTTGCGACAGAGGGCAGCCTCACAGGAATCGGCACGGTAACCGGCCGCCCATAGCGATACACGGGGTGAGGGAGGCCGTCCGGCGCGACGTCCGGCGCTGCTCCAAGCAGCTCTGAAGCCGCGAACACCACCGATCCTTCTGTCACCATGCGCAGGATGCGCTTGGCCGAACCGTGGCCGGCGGCGCTTTCCACGCGGCCGCCTCGCGACGTGTATGTATAGACGCCGCGGCGCCAGTCGACGCTATCCCCGGCAGCCGGACTGTACATCGCCAGCAGCCAGTTAGCGGTTTCGAAAGCGGGTGCCGCTTCGCCTTCCACGCCGTTCGCGGCGGGGGCTTGCGCGGACACAAGCATAGCCGGGAACTCGCCTTCGGTAAACTCCGGGGCGGCCGTCTGGCCCCAGCCGCGCGAACGCTCGCCGCCGAAGCCGGAATCGGCCAGCAGGCGGAACGCCGCCTTCACCAGATCTCCCCAGCGGTTCTCGGCATCCTGGTCTTCGAAGACGGCGACGGTCCAAAGACCCGCCTCGGCACGAAACTCCAGGCACGCGGTTTCGTGCGGTTCGACGCTCACCCCTGTGATGCGGTCGACTGCCGCGCATCGCCGCACGGTGGCGCGGAAGGGGCCTACAGCGCGGGCTGAGCTTCCGGCGGGGATCAGGCACTCGCTTTCGCCGTCCACCGTCCAACGCTCTTCGTCCAGATGTTTTTCGGCCACGAGGGCTTCCACCACCGCCAGCGGCACGAAACGCGCGCCCTTCCAACGTACTCTGGCCGACGGAGGCGGAGGCCAGTGGCTCTTAGGCGGTTCCACAAACAGCGTGTCGCGGTAAAACGGGAATGCGGAGGAGAGGCGCACCGCGGGCGCGGCCCCAGTATTCGCCGTGGCCGCCAGCCACTCGTCCAGTTGGCCGAGCTGCAGCATGGCCGACGTGACGGCGGCATACAACGAGTCGCTGTGGTAGACCCGGTCCACCCGGTTGCGGGCGCCCGAGTCGGGTCCGATTCGCCACGGCCCGGTGGGCCGCAGGCGGACGAGGTAGCCGCGAGACATGGCTACTCCGCGAGTTTCTCGCCGAAGCCTGGATCGTTCACCTGGGCCTGCAGGGCGGCCAGGTCGGCGCCGGCAACCAGTTCCTGCTCGGGCGCGCCGCTGGAATAGAACGTGCGGCCGCGCCAGCACAAGCGCAGGTTCGCCAGCTTCACCCGGCCGCTGCCGCGTGAGCCGCCGCCGCCCAGACTATCGTCCTCGATCAGGCGCAGGCCTTCCACCAGACAGGCGAGCAGGGGTTTGTCCTCTTCGGCAAGGATGTCCACCACCATGCGGATCTTGAAACGCGCTCCGGCGGGGACTCGTTCGAGCGTACGAGGATTGGCCTGGGACGTGATGCGGTCGATGGCGTTCTCGCTCTTGACCTCGGTCATCTCGTCGTCCAGGTTCTCGCGCATCTGCGGCGTAATGCTCTCGGCGACCAGCGGGGCGTCGCACACAGTGAGCCGGGCCGGCGTCGCCGTGGAGGTTTCCAACGTGTCTCCCGAGACGCGTTCCATGCGCCCCGGATTACGTCCGAACAGCAGGCAGATCTCGTCGTCGGCGCGGTCGCTCTGGTGGATGCGCACTTCCTGGCCGCGGCGTTTGGACAGGTAAACCAGTTCAGAGGGCACGGCCATGCCGCGCGACTGCTCAAGCAGGGACCTCAGTTTACCGCGGAGCGAACTGCCGGGCACGTAGGGATGCCCGAATGCGTCCTTGACGACCGGGTTATCGGCGCCGCCGATTTCCAACGATCCCTTGCCGGCACCGATGTGCAGGCCCGTCTGACATTCGATCTCGCCTTCCAGGATCAGTTTGCCGATGAGCTTCAATTCCGTTTGGGCAGTGTGGGCGCTCATGCTTCCTCGCTATTCGTTGTACGCCACGATGGCTTCGAACAAGTCCCGGAAGCGTTCGTAGCCCCGGGCGTCGTTCTTGCGTGTGACCTGGAGCAACAGCCGTTCCAGCGTGTCCAGGCTGCGCAGGCCGTGCCGCGCAATGGTGTAGGCCAAGCGGGCGCGCAGCATGACGAACTGATGCTGGCGTTCGCCCTCGGGGGCGCGACAGGCGCGTCGCACGGCGTTGTAGAAACGCCGCAACTGGCTCTTCGTTCCCGAGTCCATGTCGCGCATGCGGCTGACCACGCCGTGAGCCTGATTGTCCAGGTAGAGACTGTCGGCAATGAGCCGGTCGATGTCGATTTCGGGCGGACCCTCGGGCCGGCCTCCACGATCGCGATCCCGGCCGCCTTCTCCGCGTCCGCCGCCCTCTCTCGGGCCGCGCCCGCGGTCTCTGTCGCGGTCGCCGCGGCCTTCGCGCTGCGGCCGCGCCTCACGATTCTTAACTTCCTGCTGACTTTCCGCCATGAGATTACACCTCTGTCAGTAGCCTGGCCCAGCCCACCGCAACACTGCCCGCGGGCCGGAGTTTCAGGTGCGCCGCGCTCTTGCCCAGCATCTGCGCGGCGACATGCGCGCGCAACTTCTGGAACTCCCGCTCGCGCACCCCGCCGCTTACACGGTTCAAACGCCGGTTCAGCCGCCAGGGCCTGTCGAAACGATCCTCGTGACCTTCCACGCCGGTTTCGGGGCGAGTCAAGCTGGCCAATTCCAGCAAGAACTGCCGGGGGCATCCGAACTCGCGCACCATGCGCGAAAGCGCGTCCTTCAAATCCGAAGCTTCAGTGACCTGCTTCCACTCCAGTGTACGCCCCAACACGGAGAAACAATCCTTGTCCGCGCACTTGGCCGCCTCCAACTGCTCCCCCGCCTGCTGGTAGACCGCCGTGAAACTGGAGTTCGGACGAGTAGCCAGCGCCAGTGCCATGGTGAGTGTCTTGCCGTCCGGGCCCGGGAAATCCTTCAAGTTCTCGTCGCTGAAGCGATGAAACAATCTCCTCAGCTCGCGCGCCAGTTGGATCACCGCGTCCCAGGCGCCGTACACTGCGAAATCGTCACCGCCGCAGTAGAGTATGTTCACTTTGCGCCAGAACTCGGGCAAAGAGCACAGAACCTCCAGTTCGCCGGCGAAGAAGTTCTTGTACATCACCGAGAGTTGCACGTACTCTTCGATGGACTGCGCGCGGCGCAAGCGTATGCCGAGGTTGTCGACATCGCCGCGCAGCACCGCCCACGCACAGCGGCCTTCGGCCCGGGAGGCAAGCGTGGCCGTGTCCGCTGGACCGTTCTCATCATCGGACGGAGCCATGTGCCGTGCGACAGGTAAACTGTCTTCGCCCGTCCTGGCACGCAGGCTCCACATGCGCTTGCCTTCGCCCAACTTGAGACGCGCGGGCTCTTCCGGGGACCAGCCGATCTGCTCCGCGTCGGCGAACTTGCGCCCGAATTGTTCGAGGAAGTACTCGTCGGAGTCGCCTGATGGGGCTTCGCCGTCGGGCACGAAGAACGATTCGTCGCAACCGGCCGCGGGGGCGCCACGCCTGCGAGCCATGGCCTCGGCAAGACGCTTGCGAACCACGCTCCAGTCGCCGAGATTCTCGGTGGCCGCCCAAACCAGTTTCAACCGCCCGCGGCTCAAACGGTCAATATCGTGCTGCGCGGCCGTGAGTAATGCTTCGGCCTGTTCAACTACCTCGCGGGGGAGGACCACCAGAAACTGGCCGCCACCGCTGGCGCCGAGCAGAATCTTGGAGAGACCCAACTCTTCCAGCAGCGCGCGCGGGATCACCTCGCTGAGCAGCGCCACCCATCGCGAGCGGGCCACAGCGAGAGCCTCTTCAGCGACAGGAATCCCATCGGCCGGAGTGCCGGCCGGCGGCGAGACGAGAAAACTCTGTATGTCCAGAAGTTTTCCTTGAAGAAAGATCTGTACGGACATCCCGACTGAAGCCTACCGAAGTGGCAAGTCTACCACAAGCGGCGGTGAAATTCACAAGAGCCCCCAAACAAAGGCGCTCCCGGACAGCAGCGTGACGCGGGAAACACGCTGCTGTCCGGGAGCGCAAAAAGAAGATAACTCCGCTCCTGGCGGCCCTTACTACTTCACATTGATGGTCGCCACATTGGCTTTGACGCCATCGACCGTAAGGATGATGTTAGCATCACCCTTGCCCGCGAGCGAGCGCGGAATGCGCACGTTCACCTGATCGAGCGCAGCGTACTGGCTCTGCGCCGCGAAGCCCAGAACGTCGGCCTTCGTGCCGCCGATGGTGGCAGTCACAGCCTTGGCGCTGCGGATACCAGTACCGTAAAGCAGCAGGATCACGTCGTCGGTCGCGGGCCCGAGATCGATCGGCGTGGCCGTGCAAGTGGTCGCGCAAGTAAAGATGTTCTCCGGCGTCTGATTGCTGCCGGAAACGCGGACAGCGATGGCCGCTGGAACACCCTTGCCCGTCGCGTTGGCGGTGAATACGCCCGGCGCGGAGGCCTGGATGTCGACCGGGATCGAGTAGGTCTTGCCCTGGTACGTGGTCACCTTCGCGATCGCCGTGCCGGCCGCGGTAGCCGCGGGAACGACAAAGTTGATCTGGTCGGGACTCACGAACAGGATTTGCGCGGCGCGCGTCATCCCAGCGCTGTCGGTGACGTCCACCTTAACGTTGCCCAGCGTTAGGGGCAGAGGAACGACGGTGGCAGTCACCAGTTTCTCGGCCAGGTCGGAGTTGAGCCCGAACACGCTGGCCCAGCTATCCGGCGCGACAGTGCCCGCCAGGTAACCGGCGGAATTCTTGATCACACCGTCTTCCAGGGCATCGACGATGCCGTTGTTGTTATTGTCCGGGAAGTTGGTGAGGAAGATCTGGCGGAAATTGTTGCCGTTGAAATCTTTCACCAGCTTGCCCGTGGAGTCGTAAGTGGGAACCCGGCGGTTGAAGGCAAGCATCTTGCCGCCGCGGGACCAAACCAGCGCGTCGCTCGTCATCGAGGCGTAATCGGAGCCATGCTTCGAAAGCCAAGTGGTAGTGCCGAACAGCGGCCCCGGCTTGATGCAGATGGCCGCCACGCCGCTGTCGGACAGCACGGCGACGGAATTGCCGGTGGGGTGGAAGCGCAAACCGCCGTCGGCGTTCTTCGGCAGGAAGCTGGCCTGGATGGGCAGCATGGCCGGATCCGCGCTCTTGTCGGAACCTCTCGGATTGGCAATGAACACCTGCGCGCTGCCGTCCGGAGCCGTGGCGCGATAGCCTACCCACCTGGCATCGATCGAGCCGGCGGTGATGCCGCTCGCCGGTGTCGACGTGATGCGGCGGACGGTTATTCCCTCGGGGGGTGTCATGAACGTGGTCTTCGTGCCCGAGTTGGAAGAAGTGATGTCTACTGAAGTGGGAACCTCCACGGTGAACAAGGAACTGGTGACCGTCTTCCCGTCTGCTTCCACCACGTTCCCGATAAAGCTGCGGAACTGTCCGAGCGTTCCGACCCAGCGGTCGTCGGCGGCGCGCACGATGTCGCCAGGCTTCTTTTCCGCGTCGAGAACCGGCTTGATCAACAGAGCCGTCCACATGTCGACGCCCTGCGGATGCTTCGAGACCGGCTCCATGTAACCGATGGTGCGCTGATAGCTCTGGAGCAGTTGATCGTCGTAAGTGAAACCGATGCGGTTGCCTTGGAAGGTGTACTCATGACGGTGCGAACCGCCGCGGTGCGCGCCAGGTGTGGTGACATCGGAGGTGATGTCGCGCATGTCGGCGAAGCGGATTTCGCCGCTGCCATCGGCCTTGACGACGCCACCGCGGCGGTTGCGCGTACCGTAGTAGACGCCCGTGGCCTGGGCCTCCTCCACGAACGGACCGTGGATGAAGATAGCTTCATCGGCAATCGGGCTGAACGATGCGGCACCGAGTCCCGGCGCCTGCTTTGAGCCTACGGTATCGAGCACGTACTTCGGAGCATAGATGATGGTCTCCACACCGCTGGTGATGCTGACCTTCATAACGCTCGTGCTGTTGCCGATGCCGCCGCCATACGTTTCGCGCGTGTCGGCGACCAGGTACCGGTCGTCCCTGGACCAGTTGTCGTTGTTGTCCAGCAGCTTGTTGATGGTTGAGAACGTCAGCTGCCACTCTAACGGTGCATAGGCAGCCGCCGCCGGAGCGCGGTCGGCCGCAACCATTACCGTGGCAAGTGCCAGTAACGCTACCAGAACACTAACACTTCGCATTGAGAATCCCCCTTTTAAACGATTTGTAGAGCCTGTTGACTGATGGCTTCGGAATTGTCAGGAACCCTGGAGCGCAGTGGACTTGCGGCCGACGGGAGAGACCCCTCACTCCCTAAGAACAGGCACCGCTCGCGACAGCCCCTCTCACCCAGGTTCGCCATTTCGGAGTCTGTAGACCGGGATGAGCATATCACGGCGGTCGGGCCGTGTCAAAGCCCGTGTGAAAAAAACGCCAGTGAACGGTCAAAAACTCACAGCATCAGAACGGAACCTCCAAACATAGACGGAGATCACGGGGAAACCAAAGGCTCCCCATGTAGTGTACCGATGTCCTGATGCGGCCTCCTATTTCACGGCCAGCGTGACGCCGACCTGGCTCGAACTGTTGCCCACCTTGATGATCACCTCGGCGTTGCCCGCTGCGATATCCGTTGGTACCTTGGCGTTGATTTGTATCACCCCGGCAACCATGTACGGCGCCGCTCCCGCATAGAGTACTTCCGCATTCTTGCCGCCGATTGTCACCGTCACCGGGAGCAATGGTTTTGGGAAGGTTGTCGTGGCAGGTAGTCCACTGATGCCGGCGGGCATGGTCTGTCCTTCACCGGTCCCGTAGAAGACCGCGATCTTACCACGCTCCAGAGGATTCGCGGCAGTGTTCACCGAGCCGTCCTCGTTGAGGAACGCCCCCGGTCCCGTGCCGCTAGAGTTGATGCTGAATAGTCCCGGCACAGCCTCCACCACCGGTACAACCACAATTGCGCCCTTCAACTTCTTGTACTCGACCACAATCTGTGTGGTAGCCTTGCCGGCGACTTCGTAAGGGACCACACAACTGACCTGCCCGTTGACGGCATAGACCATAGGCGCGGCGACACCATCGAACAACACGCGCGTCTCGCCGATCTCTGTGGCCACCAGACCGTTCGCCAGTTGCAGGCCAGCCAGCGTTGCTGGTCCGAAATCCTTTCCGAAGATGACAATGATCTCACCCGGTGAAACCTTGCCCGCTGCGTAACTGGCGGCGTTACCGATGCCGGCCAAGGTGATTTGGGGTCCGACAGTCCCAGCCCCCAGCAGCACGCTCACGTTGTTGCTGGGGCCGTTGGCCACGACCAGGTCGGCCTTGCCATCCCCGTTGAAGTCCCCAGCCGTCACCGATCCGGGATTTGAGCCCACCGCGTAGTTCACCGCGGTCTGGAAGGTCCCGTTGCCGTTGCCCAGCAGAATGTTCACCTTGTCGGTGCCAGCGCTGCTCCAGTTGCCCACGGCCAGGTCGGCCTTGCCGTCCCCGTTGAAGTCCTCGATCGTTACCGATACGGGACCTGGACTCGCCGTGTAGTTCACCGCGGTCTGGAAGGTGCCGTCGCCGTTGCCCAGCAGCACGCTCACGCTTGCGCTGCCGACATTAGCGGCGGCCACATCGGCCTTGCCGTCCCCGTTGAAGTCTCCCACTGCAACCGAATGGGGGCTTTCACCCACTCCATAGTTCACCGCCGCCTGAAATGTTCCGTTGCCGTTGCCCAGGAGCACGCTCACGTTAGGGCTCGTCTCGTGGGCCACGATCAGGTCGGCGTTGCCGTCCCCGTTGAAGTCCCCGATCGCTAACCGATTGGGCTGTGAGCCCGCCGGGTAACTCACCGGAATCTGGAAGGTCCCGTTGCCGTTGCCCAGCAGCACGCTCACGTTGGCGCCTTCGTAATTGGTCACGACCAGATCCGCCTTGCCGTCTCCATTGAAGTCCCCCACCACGACCGAAAGCGGGGATGTGCCCGCCTGGTAGTTCGTCGCCGCCTGGAAAGTCCCGTTGCCGTTGCCCAGCAGTACGCTCACGTTGGCGCTGTTCCAGTTGGCTACAGCCAGGTCGGCCTTGCCGTCCCCGTTGAAGTCCCCGATCGCCACAGAATAGGGAGCGACGCCCGTGCTGTAGTCCACCGCTGTCTGGAAGGTCCCGTTGCCGTTGCCCAGCAGCACACTGACATTGTTGCTGGCGTTTTTGGCCACGGCTAGGTCGGCCTTACCATCTCCGTTGAAGTCCCCGATCGCTATCGAACTGGGCGATGTGCCCGTCCCGTAGTTCACCGGCGCGAGAAAGCTGCTGGCCCGCTGCGAATTCACCGTATGGGCTGACACAGTCGAGGTGCTCGGGGCGTACGTGGAGTCACCTCCGTAAAAGGCTCGTAAGAACCGGTTCCCCGCCGGGAGCAAGATGGTCCTCAGCGTCGCCGTGCCGCCGGCTAGAGTACCCACACCCAACACCGTGGTCCCATCATAGAAGGTCACCTTGCCGGTGGCCGCCGCAGGCAAGACCGTCGCCGTCAGCGTCACCGTAGCACCAAAGAGCGCGGGATTGGGCGTTGAAGCCAATGTTGTGGAAGAGGAAATCAGGGTGCTATTGAGGAACTGTGCAGGGCTCAGTGCTTGGTCCGACAACCGAACCTCATCGATCAGGCCCGAAAACTGGCTCAATTGGCTCCATTCCATCCCTTCCACGGTGCCGCGCCCGTTGATGGTCCACCGCGTGCTCGTCGGCAGGTTCGGGCTCGAATCCACCTTCACTACCGGAGCGAGATTGTTTACATAGATCGAGTATGAGTTGCCAGTCTTTACGATCGCCACGAAATTCCACTGGTTCGCAATAATGCCGCCCGAGGCAGTAACTCCCATCTGATGGAGCGTACCGCCTTGGTCGCGGTAATCGAAGAAGATCGAACCGTTGGTCGTAATGCCTAGGTTGAACCGATTGGCATCCCCGCTATTCGTTGTCGTCCAAAAGAAGTTCGGCGACGTCGCGAACGAAGACGGATTGACATAAAACTCCAGAGTGCCGTTGGTGAGAGTGTTAAACGGAAATGGGTAGTCGAAAACCAAGGCAGTCGACGTGTTGAGACTCAGGCTTGCCGTGTTAGCCTGTCCCGTACGCCGGATCACGGCTGCCGGCACGTTCCCGTTGAAGGACGGGGTGCCCGCCAGAACTGATCCTGCGCGGGCCCCGCTGCCTGAGTCAGCATAGTTGTTTTCGAACCGGTAATAGTGGAGGACGTCGGCGGCAAGGCTTTCGGGAACACACAAGCCAAGCACCGCCACGACCGTCGCACGGCACAATACGCTCCTCACTTCATTCAGGATGTTCATTTGGGCTTCTCCGCCTGGCTGCACGCAGAGTTGAAAAGGCTTGGGGAGAGCTCCTGAAGAGGCCCTTCAAGCGGGAGGGAGGTTGCCTGCCCCGTGTCAGCTTTTGGCGCGAGTTATGTGGTTTTGGTGGTGTTCACGAGGCGATTACGAAACTACACCCCGCGCTTTCCGTTGTCAAGAAGGTGTTTGGGATAGTGAAGTAACTGAAATTAAACGGTCAGAAACAAACAGCCGCTGAACGGGGCCCTGAAGGTATACACAGAACGTGGGGATTACCTGTACGTCCGCACGAAGTCCAGTAGCACCTTGGACGGTGCTCTCGCCGGATCGAGCCAGCCGAACTCGACCGGTTCTCCTCGTCCGGCGGGTGCGTCGTAGACTTGCCAGAAGACCACGTAGGCGGGACGCATGCGCCGGATGGCGGCGAGCGCCGATGCGAGGCGCGGTTCCACGCCGCCGGAGGGCAGCTTTTCGTAAATGTCGCGCGGGATGCCGAGTTCGCCGATCATCACCGGCTTCGATGTCGCCCGGGCGATGATCGCCAGGTCACGCGCCAGGCGCTGGCCGGTGCCCTCGGGCGGGCTATCGATGACGCCGGTCTCGAATGGGGCGTTGGTGGACTCGTAGGCGGAGTAGCTCAACAGGTCGAAGCTCACCTTCGGCACCACGTCACGCAACGCGTTCCAGCGCCCGCGAGGGCTCTTCACGAAGCGATGTCCCTGTTGCTCGATGGCCAGGTTAACCAGGGCGATCTCGAAAGCGTTCAGCAGCTTGAGGCGCGTGTTCGGGTGGCGGCGGCGAGCCTGGTCCACCGCGCGGAAGCGCGTGTTCTGCCACGCGATCATGTTGCGGATGGCGAGATCGCTCGATCCGGTGTGGCGCATGATCTCGAGCATCCGGTTATCCGCCTCGGTGTTGATCAGGATTACGGTCTTGTCGAGATGACCATAGGTGTTCAGCAGATATTCGGAGACCGCGAACATCTGGCGGTATTCGTCGTCGAGAGCGGCGCCGATCCCGGAGCGGGAAAGATTGATGTCGTCGCAGCCGCCGCCGTAATCGCGCGAAGGGTAGACGGTCAGGATGATTGTCTTGAGGGCAGGATGTTCGACGACCTGCCGGTAATGCGGAAGCCGCAGGATGTCCACCGGGGTGCAGTGCGCGACGCCTTCGAAGCGCTGCGGCGAGAGCACCGGATGGACGTAATCGAAACGAGGGCCCACGTAGATGCGGAACAGACCGGCGCCCGTTCTTTCGATCAAAGGCGGGGCCGTCGACAGCGGGCTGGGCAACAGCGCGCCCCGGATGGGACTCTCCCACTGATAGAACCCCACCCGCGGGTTGGGCTGTGCGAACAGGATCGCGGTGCCCGCAATTGCGAGCAGTAAGGCTCTCACCGGCGCACCTCGCACCAACTGGAACGCAATCCGTCCACTTCGACGGCCACGCGATCAAGCGCGGCCATTTCCGCGTTGACCTGGTTTGCTCCGGCGTACAGCACGCGCGCTTCGCCGCCGCGAGAAAAAACGCGAACGTTGGTCCCGCCGAATCCCTCGCCGTAAATCTCTACGATGGTCGCCGAGCGGGGCACGACGGCATGGATGACCGGCACTAAGCGCGCGGTGAGACTCGGCGCGAGCGTGGGCACAGGTACCTGCGAGACTACCTCCCTGGCAGGGACACGCTGGCGGCCATCGCGCGCCACAGGCAGCACCGTGAAGCCGATCGGGTCGCGCATCGCCCCGCCGCGCGCGAGGATGCCTGCACGAGGCAAGCGCAGCAGGATCAGATCACCCGTTGAAGCGTCGGCATCCACATCGGTTCCGTCGAAGCCCACGTTCTCGGCGCGATCCGCCCATTCCACGTAGTCGCGCAAGCGCTCCATGTCCTGCCAGCTTCTCAACGGCTGGAGTTGTTCGAATTGGTAGCGCGACACGAGGATGGCGGGCGACTGGTTGCGCGCCGTGAGCCCGAGCGCGCGCTGCCACAGCGCGACGGCTTCGGCGGAAAGGCCCGCCGGCCAGGGCGCATGCGGCGCGATGATTGGAATCGGGCCGAGCGAAAGCCGTAACGCGGAAGCGAGCAGCAGCCCGACGAGGACCAGGCGAGGAACAATCACGGTTGCGGCACCACCTCAATGGCAACCGGGGCGAGTCGCCGCCCATTCAGCACCATGTCGAGGGCGTGAGGTCCGGGAGGCAGATTCTGCGGCAGTTGGAAATTGATCTCGTAGCGCGGCGGCATGGGATCGGCGCAAAAGATGTCGATTTCGCGAACGGGCATTCCCTCGATCTTTGCCGAGAATTCGGCAGGTTCCGCAGCTTCTTCCACGGTCACTTTGACGCTGCCGGAGACGATCCGTGTCCCCGAGAGCAGATTGACGCCATCGGCCACCGACGTGAGGATGGGGATGACGGGGCCAGCCGGGATGACGCGCAGGACGGCTGGGGGTGCGATCGGCTTGCCGAGCCAGCGCAGTTCCACATCCACCAGGCCGGTGCGCGTTCCGCCAGGCACGGCGGCGTTGACCTGTGAGATACCGTCGGCCGAAGGCGGCCCGATGTAGGAGAGTTCCGCAACACGGCTGTCGATGAGCGCTTCGCCGTCGTTCAGGTCGAACTCATCGGGAAGGTCTGAAACCCATAGCGAGACGAAGGCGAAGCGGCCAGACGCTGGAACGAGCGGCTCGCTCCCGTTGGCGTTGGTGATCCTGACGATGCGCGCTGTGGCATCGGGCGCACGCTCCCGCAGGCTGCGGCGCCAACCGGCGGGACGCTTGCGCCAGGTGGTCCAGAGGTACTGCGTGGACGCGCCATCCAGTGCCAGCAACTGGAAATCGTGTTCCGCTGCGAACTTCGCCACCTCCGCGGCCTGGATGCGCGCGCCGCTCCAGGTGTCATACACCCGGGCTGTGTCCGGGAGCCCGTTGAACTGCCCCCGGAAGACGGCGCCATCTTTCATGACGCGATGCGCCTCGCGCAGGTAGCTAAAAACGACCTCACGATCCGGAATGTGCTGGAAGACGGCGTAGGAATAAACGAAGTCGAACGACCCGTCGGCGAAAGCGGCCAGGTCGGCTCCACTGGATGCGTGCGCGTGAGCGTGGGGGATTCCGGCGAGCTTCTCCCGCGCCAGCCGGATCATTTCGTCGGAGACGTCCACCCCGTGAATTTCCCCGAAATAGCGGCTGAGCGGCTTCATCAAGCGTCCCGGGCCGCAGCCGATTTCCAGCGCGCGGCGCGAGCGCGGATTCGTTATCGGCGCCAAGCGGCGCATTTCGGCTTCCAGGCTCAGCACGACTTCCCTGGCGGTGGCGAAGAACTCTTCCTCGTCCTGGTCGCGGCGGCCGAAGGCGACATAGTAGCTCGCGTCCTCGATGGCGCGGCGATTCCAGTCCTCCTTCATGCGCGAACGGACGTTCTGGGCGAAGTCGCTCATTAACGGCTATTCTATCTTCGATGGCTATCGAATTACGAGACGTCGAAATCCCGGCCGGAGCCGTCATCGGCGTGGTCGGCGAAAACGTCGAGTGGGAAGAACTGCGCCGGGCGGGGGCTTCGGTCATGGTCGCATCGACCGATGAATCCGTGCTGCTCACATCGTGCGACGAGGTGTGGTGGATTCGCGGCGGCAAGCTGGAAGCGCGCGGCGCACCGCGCGAAACGCTCGCTCTGTACCAGCGCGAAGCCGTGCGTGGGATGCGGGCCGAAGCCGAAGCAGGGGGCAGGGAACTCGCGCCATCGCTGCGGCGCGGCGACGGACGCGCGCGGGTGGTCTCCATCGAAACGCTCAATGCTGACGGCCGGCCCGTTGAAGTGCTCCAGAGCGGTGAGCCGATGAGCGTGCGCATCACGGTGCATTTCGCGCGGGCCGTCGAGGATCCCGTGGTCGGCATGATGATCCGCAGCAGGATCGGAGTCGAGGTCTATGGCACCAACACCGAACTCGAAAAGCTGAAACTGGGGCCGTGCGCCGCGGGTGACACGCTGCAGGTGACCTTCGCGTTCCCGTGCAACCTGTGCCCGCAGCACTACACGCTTACGGCGGCTTCGCACGATCCGGACGGCGTTTGGCATGACTGGCTGGAAGACGCCGTGCGCTTCACCGTCACCGACGCGCGTTACACGGCGGGCGTGGCCAACCTGCGTGCCACAGCGAGCGTTGCGAAGCTAGGCTGACCCTTCGCGGCTGTGCCACCAGGCGTTCAACAGGGTAGCTGTCATGATGACGGCGCCGCCCGTGAGCGCCAGAGCGCTGGGCCGCTCGCCGTGGACGAACCATGCCCATAGCGGGTTGAGGACCGGCTCGATGAGCATGATGGTGGAAGCCTCGAACGCGGGCACGCGCCGCAAGCCGGCCGTCATGCAGAAGTAGGCCAACCCGATTTGCACCACGCCGAGGTAGATGAGCACCAGCCAGTCCTTCGTCGTCACGTGCGTGGCAGGGAAGGCCATCGGCAAGGCCACCAGGCAGGCGATCAAGTTGCCGGTGACAATGTGCGCCATCGTTCCTTCGCCCACGGGCCTGCGCCGGGCGATCCAGCGGATGCCGGCGATAGTGAGGGCCCAGAAGATGCCGCTGATGGCGGCGATGATGTTGCCTGCCGCCGGGTCCGGCGCCGTGGCAACCACCCTCTCGCGGCCCAGGAAGAACAGGGCCATGCCGCCGGCTACGGCGACGATCAGCGCCAGGTCACGGCGCTGAATGCGCTCCTGAAGCAGCCACGGGGCGAGCAGCAGCAGATAGAGCGGGGCAGTGGACTGGAGGAAAATCGAGTTCGCCGCCGTGGTCAGCTTGTTCGATAGCACAAACAGCAGCATGGTGCCCGCGTAGGCCGCGCCCACCGGCAGCACGCGCCAACTCCATCCCCTGCGCGCCGCGGGCAGCAGCAGGAAGACGCTCAGCGCCGCCACGATAGAACGGAATCCGGCTACCTGCCACGCGGTAAGCGTAGTCGCTTTGATGGCCGCGCCGCCGGTCGAAAACAGCAACGACGCGGCGAGCAAGAGCAGACGGCTGGATGCAAGCGATGGCTGAACGCGCTGGGGCACTCTCTTAAGTATGCAGGATGGTGCGGGATCGAATATATTCCACCCCGGCGTCAGAAGATCTGCAGGGTGTAATTGAAACGCACGCCGCGCCCGATCTCCAGCGCGTATTCCTTGATGAAGGAAAGATGGTTGCGGTAGAGCGTGTCGCCCAGGTTGTACGCCGTCACGCCGAAAATGTGCATCACATGCTTGGTGGTCAGCACATAGGAGGCCGTGAGGTCGAAGACGCCGTAGCCGGCGGTGGCGGTTTCCGTCGGATAGATGCGGTCCTGGCGGTTGGCGAGCGTAAACGACGGGCGCAGGCGGAAGCCTTTGTATCCCGCGTCGAAACCCGCGTGCCCGCGCAGCGGCGGGATGCGCGGCAGCGGTGTGTCGTTGGCCGCCAGTGTTGCATTCACCGTGTCCAGGCCCAGGTTCAGCCAGACGTCGCGGCCAAGCCCGATGTCCACGCGGGCTTCCGCGCCGCGATAGCGCGCGTCGCCCTGACGGTACACAGCCTCAATCAGGCCCTCGTTGATCTTGCCGGTCGGGGCGAGATGTACGTAGTCGCGCAGCCAGTAGTTGAAGAAGCTCACCTCGCCGCGAAGCCGCGACCATTGCTGGCGTAGCGCCAGGTCCAGCCCTTCTCCGCGCTCGCGCTTCAGGTTCAGATCCCCGATTTCAAAGGTCTGATTGCCGGCGTGCGGGCCGTAAGCGTACAGCTCTTCGAGCGCCGGCGCGCGATACGAATGCGTGTAGTTGGCTGCGAACACGCCGCCTTGCCAGAGCGGTTTCTGTATGCCGGCCGATCCTGAAAGACCGTCGAACGAGCGGTCCGGCAGGCCAGCCGGGTTGTAGCCGTTATGCTCGAAGCGCCCGCCGAACTGCAGCCGGAAGTGCTCGAAATCGAGCTGTTCGAGAGCGAAGGCGGCGGCCGAATTCTGAATGACCGGCGGCGTGGTAACCTCTTCGCCCACGGCATTGTAGTCGCGCCGCATACCCATGAAACCGAAGCTGCCCGACAGGCGCCCGCGCTTGCGCTGGTCGAAGACGCCCCGGTAGGAGAACTGCTTGTTCCAGAACTCGTTGTGTACCACGCTGGTTGCCGAGTCCAGTTCCTTGTGGTTCCAGTCGCTGTAGTTGAGGTTGAGCGAGAACTTCTCGATGGAAGCGCTCATATCCTTGATGCCGGCGCTGGCATGGACGTTCTGACGCGCGTATTTCAGATCGACGATTTCGGAATCCGCACTGCCCGCAGGCGGCGCCGGGACGCTGTAGACGCCATTCTGCGTGTTGTAACTCGCGCTGCCGAAGATTTTTGGGCCGAAGTGCCCGAAGCCGATGTTAGCCTGCTTGATCTCGGTCTCCGAGTTGGTTACGGTGCCGAGGGGCGTCGAATAGTCGCCGGTGCGCTGGCCGCCGCCGCCGCCCCAGAGCATCCAGTGCTCGCGGCCGTACTCGAATCCGCCGCTGCCGCCGCCCATGGCATTATTCGAGCCGCCTTCTCCTGTCAGGTGGCCGCGCAGTCCCTCGTGCGGGTGCTGATGTTCCTGGTGGTGCGACGTGACCGCGTTCACGACGCCGCCGATGGCGCTGCTGCCGTAAAGCAGCGTAGCCGGGCCGCGCACCACTTCGACGCGGTCGAGCGAAGTTGCATCCACGGGCTCGCCGTGGTCTCCGCTTTGATAGGACAGC
Source organism: Terriglobales bacterium (assembly GCA_021372245.1). Lineage (GTDB taxonomy): Bacteria > Acidobacteriota > Terriglobia > Bryobacterales > Bryobacteraceae > JAJFUV01. The sequence continues at coordinate 832 of JAJFUV010000097.1, read as the reverse complement.
GTGCCGCTCGGAATGCCGTCCTGGAGAATCAGCACGCGATCGCCGTCGAAACCGCGCACCACGGGCCGCGACGTGCCCGGGCCGGAACTGCGCTTGGCGACGCCGGGTTCGCCGTCGAGCACTTCGCCGAGCGAAACCGCGCTCCGGGCCGTCAGATCTATGTTCTCGATGGTGGTGACGCTTTGAATCGCGCCCGTAGTGGTTTCTTCCTGGCCGGAGGCAGTCACCGTGATCTGCTCGTGCATGGGAGCAATCTTCAGTTCGAAATCCAACGTGGCCGTGCCACCGGCGGTTACCTGCACCTTGCGCCGCTCGTCGGAAAACGGGTGCATGTGCGCGAACACCTCGTAGTTGCCCGGCGGGACGTCCTGAAACGAGTAAGCGCCCTCCTGGCCGGTTTGTGTGGAGCGCCGGAGTTGAGGAATCATCACGGTGACGTGACGAACTTCATCGCCGGTGGCCTCGAGCGTGACCTTCCCCGTGATGGCGCCAGATTGTGCAAAGGCCTGCGCTGCGAGAAGGGACACTGCGAACAGGAGTCGTCTCATTGACTGTCTGCTACCAGTATGAAAAGCGCTGTAGGGGTGTCTGAGGGAATTTCGGTGACCGGGCCCTGTGCCGCCGCCAGCGGGCCTTCTCAGGCGGTGAGCGGGCCTGCTGCTACCATTTCAAATCCCGGCGGATGGCGCTTGCCAGGCGCTTGCTAACGATCACATCCATGCCGTTGGACATCTTCAGCAGCCAGCGCCGGCTCGTGAGCGCGGAGACTTTGCGGATGTGATCCGTGTTGACGATGGCGCCGCGGCGCACACGGCGGAAGCGTGGGCTTTCG
>JAJFUV010000069.1 GCA_021372245.1 Terriglobales bacterium | reverse complement strand
GTAGCGCACGTCCGTCCCGTTGCTCCGCGCCATGGTCAGGCGGCCATGGAGATTCCCCGAGCCCGCCGGCGCCCCCGTGCAGTTGCCCGACGTCTGCGTGCCGTCGTAGCAGTAGTACACCGCCGGCGTCGAGCCGCTGTAAGTCTTCGACGTGATGCGGTCTCGCGCGTCGTAGGCCATCGTCGTGGTCACGCCGCCATCGGTCCGCGTCGCCAGGTTGCCGTTGCGGTCGTAGGTGTACGTGGTGGCCGAGTCCTTCTCCAGGTTCGTGGCGCTGTACAGGCGCCCCAGGCTGCTGTACTCGAACGTCCGCGACGACCCGCCCGGGCAGGTCGTTCCCGAGAAGATCCCGCCGTGACAGACTCCCGTCAGGTTGTCCAGCCCATCGTACCGGTAGCTGGTCACGTAGTTCTCCCCGCCGGGCGCCTCCACCACTTTCAACAGCCGGCCCAGCGCGTCCACGTAACTGGCGCGAACCTTGCCCGCCGCGTCGGTGACCGTGGTGGCCTCCGCGTCATAGGAGGTGGTCGCCGTACTCGTGCTCGTGGAGTTCGAACCCCACGGCCAGGGACGATCCGCCCCCGCGTAGGTCGTCACTTCCACCGGACGGCCCATTTTGTCCAGTATTGTGCGCGTCCAGCCCATGGTGGCATCCCCGGTGGTGTTGTACGGGTTCGAGGTGAGCTGGTAGGAGAAGCCGTTGGCGGTCGCCGGATAGCGCACTTCGCTCTCCGTGCGGATGCCGCCGCTGGCGTTGCCGGAAGCCGGATGCTGGCCGGCATCGTTCGTCGCTCCGGTGCGGATGGCCCGCCCCAGCCAGTCGTAGGTGGTCCCGGCGACCAGGCTTCGGTTCGCATCCAGTGGCGACGTGGTCCACACAATGCGCCGCACATCGTCGTAACTGGTCGAGGTGCTGCGCATGCCGGCTTCCGCCACGCTCGTTTGCCGGCCCAGCCAATCGTAGTAGTAGCTCGTCGTGACATTGTTGTTGTAGTCCGTCTCGCTCGTCAGCAGGCCCGTGGAAGCATCATAGCCGCGGTCCTGCCTCCATGCCACGTCCGTTCCGGCGGCGCCCACAATGCTAGTCGGATACGGATACGACGTCTGGTAGCTGTAGGTTGTCGTATTCCCCCGCCCGTCGGTCTCGCTCTGCGGGTTCCCCCCGCCGTAGTCGTTGTTGTGCGCTTCGAACGTACGGCTCCTGACCACGGCGTTCGACGAATTCAGCGGCGTGGTCCTTCCACCCTTCTGGTCGTCCCACTGCCGGGTCTCCGTCAGGTTGCCGTCCGTGTCGTAGCCATGCTCCGTGTATGCGCGCACCGTGCCGCCCGTCGCCACCGTCTTCGAGGACAGGAGGTCATGACGGGGTGCCTGCGGGTACCAGTAGGCGTTGGTGTCGTTCGGATCGGCGCTGCTCCCTGGCTCCACCGTGTACACGTACGTAGTCGTCCGGGTCGGCCCCCCGGGGATCGACGTCGGAGGAGTCGTTGGTACCTGCGTCGACCAGACATCGGTCTCGTCAACCTGTTTCAAATCGCCGTTCCTGTTGTATGTGAAAACCGTTGTGGCGGCCTTCGATGATGCCCCTGAATAGTCCGCTACCACTTTGGTCTCCGCCGAAACGTACGCGTTGCCACTATCCTGAAATGCAGATGTCACCCATGGAGGAAAACTCTGCGTCCAGTTCCGGTAGACAATGTCCCCGTTCGCATACGTGGTCTTGTACACCGTCCCCCCAAGTCCATAGTGGCTCCCATCCGAATAGTGGTGCGTTTCCCCGCCGTCGGGACTTGTGATGGTGCTGTGACCGGGGAGAAACGAATACTGCCACGATTCCACTTTGCCGCTGCCGTCAGTATAGGTGACGGTCTTGCGCCAAACCGGATTCTGGGTGCTCGCGGCCACGATATCGTCGCCTGTCGTGAGGCTGGTAAGGTTTCGTCCGTGGTCGCGATAGTAGTGCTCGTAATCCACGCGGGCGGCTTGGCAGGCGTGGCTCGCGTCGGGGCACCACATCTCGACGGAGTTTAGCTCGCCGCCGTAGTACACCCCATCATGCGTGTCATACCCGAACTTCAGGGTTGTGGCTGGAAGGTCAGTTCCCGGCGACGGAAACTGAATGGTATCTATCCCCCACACCGGGACCGATGTCGGCTTGTAGCCCGGATTGTCTCCGCCGCCATTGCAGACGACCTCCGTGCCGTCATTTCCGCAGGGATACACCGGCAGGCTAAGGGAAAAACCGCTCCAATTGACGGTGGTGCTCAGGTCCTGCCCGCCTTTACCTTTGAATCGCACCACGTCCGCCCCCAGCGCGTGTTCGACGATAATCGAACGGCCCCACAGGTCTTGAATCCGGTCCGCCGGGTTGCCGTTGTTGGTTATTCCCTGTATGGTAACGTAGTTCCCGTTTCGTTCAAAGACCTTGGTCAGCCGGTTCCCCCCACTGCCGGAAACCTCCACATGTTTGCCGCCGGGAAGGTAGATCCTCCACGTTCGGTCGCCAAAGAATGTTGCATCCGCCGCAATCTCGACCCGTATGAAAGAGCCGTCCGCCGTGTAATAGGTTAGAGTGCCTGTCTCCGGATCGTGTGGACGGCAGCTCGTGTTACTGTAATTACCTTCTGGTGTCAATTGATAGTAGCCATCTCCCTCCGTCCCGCTGAGATCGGCGGCGCGGGGGTGAAGAGTGTGGTGGCTGCCATCCGGTAGCACCACGCGCAGCTTGTTCAAGGCAAATGCGTAGGTCGTAATGCCCGCCCCTCCAGAGCAGTATGCCGCCTGCCGGTGTTCCCAGTCCAGATCATACTTGTAGCTCCACCGCCAACCGCCGGACTCGCTTTGCTTGAGGACATAAATCGGTACTTCTGTGCTGCCACCGGGCCTCATCCAATATTCGGTGTAAACATCGTAAATGGTCGAGTTGTAGATCAGCCCCACCTCCAGCGGTGAGCCGTTGCGGCCCGGAGGCATCGAGGCGATGGGTACTCTGTAAACCAGGTTACCCGTCACATCATTGATGGCTTCATAGCCCGAGATCAAATACAGGCCATTGGTCTGTACGCCACGGGGAGCAAACGTCTCCGGCCTCAATCCTGTTTGTGCACAACACGGCACAGTTAAGTATGCAGCGAACCACAGCAGAAACAGCACGTGCGGATGTATGTTTGTCTGTCTGAACATGGGAACCTCCTGGATGGTGATGTCTCGGATCAGGGCTTTGAAAACAGGCTGTCACCAACCGCCGCGCCGAAGGCCGCCCCCTTGTTCACAAAGGAGAGCGCGGGCTTTCCGCCTTCGCTACGCTCGATTCGCCCTGGTACCATCTCACCATCGATCTTGAGCCAGCCGGAGTACACCGTCGTCACGTCGGTGGATGCGCCGTTTCGCGAAACCAGGTAACGCACCTTGGCGAGCAGGCGCGTACGCGAATCAAAGTAGTACATCTTCCACCGTGAGGCCTTCGTTTTCGTGAAAGTCAACGGGACCATCACGTGGTAGATGTCGTGGAACGGTCCGGTATACCCCGGGTTCGTACCGTCGTCGTCGCGGAACCCGCGGCCGAGAAACCGGAACGGAGCGCCATTCTGGAAATTCTCGAAAAAGGCTTCGGCGCCGTCGCTGAGCAGCGTCTCCACCATGTCAAGGTCGGTGTCTGACGGACCGGCGACTGCGGAAGAAACCGCTCGACTGTCAAAGGCGATGGTTTTGCCGGCGCTGTAGTCGTCGTACCGGAAGCGTCCCGGCGCCTCCCAGATCAGTCTCACCTCCCGCGATCCCTTTGAATCCGTAACAATCGCCTGTATCGTCAACCGCTCCTTCCCGGGTGCCGTCAGCCGGGTTCCCTGCGCTGTCAGAAGGGCCCGCGCGGAAGATGGTATCGATCCTACGCGAATCGCCGTCGTCAATTGCCGGGTATCCGCGCCCGCGCCGCAGGCCGCCATCAAACACAGACAGAAGAGCATTCGCCATCCCATTCTCGCCCGCCTTGCTTCCATCTCCGCACTCCGCCTCGTTGACAGTTTCACGTCCATGTCTCTCCCCACCGTCCGCTACCGCTTCCCGGTGACCCGGATTTTCAGTTCGTTGACCACACCGGCGCTATCTGGCTGGACTTTGGCCGTGAGCCCTCTATCCTGGCTGGTGAAGTCTGTCGATGTACCGTTCTCGGCAATCTGGTAATCCTGACTCTGCACCAGTACCCGCACTTGCTGGCCAGCGGGGATGGACGCCGTATACCGCCGTGAGGTATCCGAACTGCTCGACAGCGTCATCGGGACAAATTGCCCATGTGCCGCTCGCACGCCTGCCATCAAAGCAGCGCGTGGAATCTTGCTCGCTTCATGTGCGGCGAGATACCCTTGTTCGTCGGCCACCTCTAGCGCTACGGTCGCCGATGGAGTTAGCGGTACTGTTCCCGCATTCACACTCTCGTTCGCTTTCACCTTTACCGTCGTCGGACTCGCATCCCAGACACATGGGTCGACATAGCCCTCCGCGCCATTCGGAACACAGAGCCGATACGTTCCAACGCCCACGCCGCTCAAGGTGAAACTCCCATCCTTGGCGGATTTCCCTACGACGCTGCTGGCTCTCACTCCATCCGTCATCTGACCCTGTAAGTAGACAGTCACTATGCCCACAGCCTTCCCGTCGGCGCCTTGGATGGTTCCGTGTACGGTTCCCGCTTGTGCCAGGGCCAAGACTCCCGCCATCCCCGCCGCCAATCCTGCCATTATTCGCCACATGCTCATCTTCTTCTCCTCTCCTTGATCTCCCGCTACTGGACCGTCCAACTCCCCACCTGCACATACCCCTCGTAAGAGCCAGCCCAGTCGGACACCGCGAGGTCCGTATTCTTCGCTCCCGCAAAGGCGGTGGTAAAAGACACGCTGATCGACAACGATCTTGTGTTCCCACTCGTCGAAACGCTTGCTCCGGACACCGTGCAATAGCTGTTCGACGTTGAGCCGCCGTTGTAAATATTGGGCGAGGTCCCGGAATCGTTATCGTTGAACAACACAAAGGACGAGCCGTCCACCCAATACATGACGTGGCATTGCTTGGACCAGTCGTCATTCGTGAAGGTAAACTGGAACGCATTGATGTCCGTGCCTCCGTCGGCGTCCGTTCCCGTGAAAACGAACGTGCCGCCGCTTCCGCTCCCCGACGACGGACTGACCGACGTTACATGGGGCTGCTGATTCGCTCCTACCGTGACCGTCGCGCTTCCATAGGCGCTTGTGAGCGCTTGACTGGTCGCTCTTACCGTCGCCGTGAAGCCTGAGCTGGTCGTGCTCGGTGCCGTGTACAATCCCGCGCTGGAGATCGAACCCGGCCCGCTTGCCACCGACCACGTTACCGCCGTGTTTCCTGTCCCGGTCACCGCGGCGCTGAACTGTTGAGTGCCCCCGTGCGGGATGTTCGCGCTCGTCGGGCTCACCGCCACGGCAACGATGACGTATGTCGCCGTCGCTACGCCACTGTCCGAATACCCGGCCTTTACAGCGACGGCTTTGACGGTTGCCGAACTGCTGACTGTGATCGCACCCGTGTATGTGGTGCTGTTCGACGTCGGCGTCGACCCGTCCGTCGTGTAGTGGATCGTAGCCCCCGTTGTTGTTGTGGACAACGTCAGGCTGAAAGCACCGGCGTACGTCCCCGATGCAACCGAGAACGTCGGCGTCACGGCCTGCATGGTGTAAGTCGCCGAGGCCACGGGGCTGGCGAGGTAGTAGGTCCCGTAGGCGACCGCCTTGACCGTTTCGCTCCTGTCCACCGTGATGGGGCCCGTGTACAGATTGCCGGCGCCCTCTGTCGGCGATGTCCCGTCGGTCGTGTAGCGGATTGAAGCGCCGCCGGTGGCCGTACTCAGTGTCACCGTCTGATCTGATGTGTATGTGCCTGCCGCCAGCGAGAACATCGGCATAGCCGCCTGCGTCATCGCCGTCCAGCTACCCACCTGCACATATCCCTCGTAGGCACCGCTCCAGTCGGACACCGAAAGATATGTGTTCTTCGTTCCTACAAATGCGCTGGTAAAGGAAACGTTGATCGACAGCGACCTCGTGTTCCCATTCGTCGTAAGGGTTCCCCCGGACACGGTACAATAACTGTTCGACGTTGATCCGCCGTTGTAAATATTCGGCGAAGTCCCGGAATCGCTATCGTTGAACAGCACAAAAGACGGGCCGTCCACCCAGTACATAACGTGGCACTGTTTGGATGAGTCCGTACTCGAGAAAGTAAACTGGAAAGCACTGATGTCCGTACCTCCATCGGCGTCCGTTCCGGCAAAAACGAACGTCCCGCCAATTCCGCTGCCCGACGACGGACTGACCGACGTCACATGGGGCTGCTGATCGGCGGCAACCGTCACGGCCGCCGTACCATAGGCACTGGAGTTGGCTTGGCTCGTCGCCTTCACCGTGGCCGTGTATCCATTACTGTCCGTTCTTAGTGCCGAGTAGAGCCCCGAACTCGTAATCGTGCCGGAGCCGCTCACTACGGACCATGTCACTGCCGTATTCGTTGTCCCGCTAACCGTTGCACTGAACTGTTGCGTGCCGCCATGTAGGATGCTCGCGGTCGCTGGACTTACACTGACCGCTACTTCGTAAACCGTAACCGTCGCTTCCGCGTATGCTGTCGGCACCGCTTGACTCGTCGTCCGGATCGTTCGCGTAAGGCCTGAACCAGTGGCCGTATACAACCCCGAACTCGAAATCGTCCCCGGCCCGCTCACGACCGACCACGTCACCGCCGTGTTCGCAGCCCCGGCCACTGTTGCGCTGAATTGCTGTGTACCGCCCGCCGCAATACTCGCCGATGTCGGGTTGATACTGACGGTTACTCCGGAAACCGTAACCGTCGCCTCTGCGTACACTGTCGGCACCGCTTCACTCGTCACCCGGACCGTTTCCGTATGGCCTGAACTGCTTCCGGTAGGGGCCGTGTACAATCCTGAACTCGAAATCGTCCCCGTGCCGCTCACCACCGACCAAGTCACCGCCGTGTTCGGCGTTCCGGTCACCGTTGCGCTGAACTGTTGCGTCCCTCCCTGCACAACGCTCGCCGCTGTGGGGTTCACGCTGATTGTTACAACGGAAATCGTGTAAGTAGCTGATGCAACGCCACTTGTCACATAGTTGTATCCGTACGCAACAGCCTTGAGCGTCGCCGTCGTGCTCACCGTAATCGCGCCTGTGTAAAGCGTCCCGATTGTCGAACTCGGTGTCGTCCCGTCCGTCGTGTAGCGGATTGACGCGCCACTACTTGTCGTGCTGATCGTCACCGTCTGGGCCGATGTGTACGAACCCGCCGCCACCGAAAAAGTCGGTGTCGCCGCCGCATGCTCAGTGGCGATCACCCGTCCCCCCAGCCGGATGTACTCCGCGTTTGGGCTGCTTTGCGCGTAGGCTGGGACGAATCCCGTCAATATCGTCAAGACACCGATCGCGGCAAACGCCTTCGAAATCGCCCTAAAGTTCCCTTTTTTAAACCGTTCCACTGGCTTCACCGGGGGTCTCACCTTTCTTCCACGCACATTTTTCTCGCCACACAGCACACGATTCCTCTCTTTCCTTTCTTGCAAACTCACGAACTGAGCCTAAACGCTGATGAAACTTGGGAATATTGCTAAATCTATGGCGATCTCCTTAAACTGGATAGTACCGGAAAAACCGAATGATAATTCACATCTGTTTAAAATGCAATATAAAAAACTCCTCATGTCGTTAGCGCGCGGTTTGCCCCATATGGCGTGTTCGGGAAGTGATTTTACGCGCGATGGCCGGCAAGCTGAATTGATTGGAAGTGGCCGAGGTCATCGGTGGGACTGATCGGACGATGTGCCACTGGTGGCAGCACAACGAAGAGTACGGCCATGATCTGCTGTTCCACGGGCAACACGGCAAGCCGTGCCTCAAACGGATTCCGGCGGCGAAGCTGAAACAACGCGCTGCGGCTATTTCAGGAGAAGTATTTCGGTTCACCGTGCGGCATTTTCACGAGAGACTGCGGGAAGTGGAGGGCAGTTGCGTTCCGCGAATCTGCCTTTCCACCTAAGCAAGCCGGAGCACGAACGTGGCTTCAGCCCCGAGTGCGCCGCGGGGTGGCCGCCTACTCCAACTATTGTCCACGCAGTCCATGGCGTCCTCTGCGAGTCCATGGCGTGCATGGCGCGAGAGTCTTTGACTCTTCCGCAACAGATCGAAGCTCCTGACTGCGCCCTCCAGCGCAACCCCTCCCATCTTTCATTCACAAGGCTTATCTGATTGATGTAAAACCATTTAGCCTATTACCGCTTCCGCCCATAAGTTACACTTAATACGGAGAACCAATGTCTTCATTACGTCGAATTCTTTCGTCCCGGGCCAACGGAGCCCGCTCCCGGGGCCCTGTCACTCCCGAGGGCAAGGCCCGCTCCTCGCGCAACTCCATCCGCCACGGCCTCCTTGCGAAATGCGTGGTCCTCTCCAATGAGTCCCCCGCCGGTTTCCAGGAGTTGCATGACCAGTTCGTCAACCGCTTCGGTCCCGCCGATGGGGTCGAAGAGGGCCTGCTCGAAGAGATGGTCTCCGCCTACTGGCGCCTCCGCCGCGCCTGGGCCATAGAGACCCGCCTGCTCGACGATTCCCTCGCGGATCAGCCCCCCGGCGATGAACTCGGCCGCATGGCGGATGCTTTCAAATCCCTCGCCTCCCGGCCCGAACTCGCCCTCATCCATCGCTATGAGGCCCGCCTCCACGCCATCTCCCAGCGCGCCCTCTACAACTTCCTCCTGCTGCGCGCCGGCGATATGCCAAACGAACCCACCCGTACCCACCCGGTCGCCGCCCTCGCGCTGCCCGAAAGCGCTCCCTCGCTTCCCGCTCCGGAGCCGCCCTCATCCATCGCCATGGACCCCGTCTCCGCGCAATCTCTCGGTGGGCCCTCCGTAACTTCCTCCGGCGATGCGGCCAATATACCAAACGAACCTACCGCGGCCCTCACGGTCGAAAATGAAGAAGTTGAAGAATGGCGTAGACTGCTCTGTCTTCCATGAAAAGCGCCATCTTTCCAAGGTTCCTTAGCCGTAAGCCGGGAGGTGGTCGGGAATACTCTTCATTTAGCTGGTGGTTTATCGAATAGGCAATGTTCCGGCCGGCGCCGTGATCCGTCCGTAAGGAGAATCGGAGTGCAGGGTGGAGACCTGTAGGGCACGGCCTGGAGAGGCGGGGAGGTCTTCACCCAGTTGGTGCAAAATTGCCAAGTGGATTCCGATGCCCTTGCCCAAGTAACCGGAACGGTCGCCCGCCGAAGGGGAACTGCCGTTCGAATACGACTGGGAACCGGTCGAGCAGGTGCTGACCGGCTACGCGGGCGTTCCTCTGTCGGTGCGCGCCGCGCGATGGCTGCACCTGAAGCAACGCCAACGTGGGTTTGACGAAACGGCCTGCGTCGAGAGCTGTATGGGGTGGAACGCGTTGGGCGGGGATGGTTTGAACGATTTCGATCCGCTGTGCGAGGATGCGGGGCTCCGCCAGATGCTGGGGCACGAGATTCCCAGCCCGTCACGTTCCGGGCGGATTACGGGGAGCTGGCTTGACGTTGGGCCCTTCACGGACGCATTATGTTACCTTCTACTGGAAATGAACCGCAGGATCGCATACCGCTTGGTGGCGCTTCTTCTGCTGCTTGCTATGGGCGGGGACGTGGTTGCCTGCGAATTCTCTTCGCATGATCATTTCGAAAGCTTTCGCATGCCGGGTAACGACATGCGGACCCATCAATCGCACGATCATTGCATTTGCTGCTGCACGCACGCCGTTGCCGCCGCTGCCGTTGCGATACCTGAGCCGGCGAACCTGGTAGAGACGGTCATCCTCACCGAGTTGGAGCCGGCCATGCGAACGCCCGCCGCCGTGTACCACCCTCCTAAAGCCTGATCCCGCGAAAATAGCCGGAAATCAGAACAACGGAGGTATTTGTGTATTCGTACAAGTTGTTGGCGAGGACATTGGTGTGCGCATCCGCGGCGGCGCTGGCCGAAGCCGCTCCGCCGGCCACGCTCAGCGAACTACTGGAGTTGGCGGCGAGGGAAAATCGCGAGTTGCGGGCGGTGCGCGAGAGGGTGGAAGAAGCCAAGGGCGCGCTGCGGCAGGCCGGCGTGCGCCCGGCGCCGGCGCTCGAAGTGAATGGCGCGAGCGGCAATCCGGTGGGAAGCCCGGGAGAAAATCAGATCTCGGTTGGAGTGTCCCAAACGCTGGAAACGGCCGGTAAGCGGTCCCGGCGTTTGGAAGTGGCGAGCCAGCAACTGGCTCTTGCCGAAGCGGAATACGGCGAGCGCGCCCGGCAGTTCCGGTTCGAACTTTCGAACCGGTATGCGGATTTCGTTTCCGAATCCGAACGCCTGCGCGCTCTCGAGCGGCTTATCGAGATCAACCGGCGCTCACTCGAACTGACGCGCGCGAGGGTCGAAAAGGGCGACGCGGCCGCCCTCGACGCGAACCTGATTGCGGTCGAGATTAGCCGGGTGGAGGCATTGCGGGCTTCCACACTAGGCCGGCAGAGCGCCGCGCGGATCGACTTGGCGCGGCTGGCGGGGGTCGAGGAACTCGATCCCGGCACGCTCGCCTGGTTCGCCATGCCGGATCTCGACCGGTTCAAGGAAGAGAATCTGCGCGCGCGAGCGTTGCGCGCGAGGCCGGATTTACAGGCGATGCGCTCCATCGAGAAGCGCGCCGGGGCAGAAACGCAATTGACGCTGGCCGAGGGGCGTCCCAATGTTACCGTGTCCGCCGGTTACAGCCGTATTTATTCCCGGTTTGATTCCTACGGTCTCGATGATGCGGGCGCGCGCGTGCCATTGAAGGATCGCGACGACATCCTCGCCATGGGCGTCTCGATTCCCCTCTCCGGGCAAGGGCGCAACCGCGGGAACGTCGAGGCCAGCGTTGCCCGCGCCCGCGCCGCGCGGTTGCGACGTGAGTACCTGGAGCGAAGCATCCCGCTCGAGGTCGCCTCGGCGTGGAGACGATGGAGGAATTCGATCGACGCGCTGCGGGCGCTGAGCGGCGCGGCCATCGAGCAAGCCGAGAAGAACGTCGAGGTGATCCGCGGCGCTTACCAGTTGGGCAACCTGCGCCTGCTCGACGTGCTGAATGAACAACGCCGGCTGCTCGACATGCAACTGGCGGCCGTAGACGTGCGCGCTGATGCTTTGCGCGGTTTCTTCGAACTGGAGCGCGCGGTGGGGGAGGACCTTCCATGAGAGCACTTATTTTCGTATTGTGTTTATCCGTTCTCGCGGGCTGCGGCAAGCGCGTGAGCGTCTCAGACGAGACCGGCGGCGAAGAGCACGCCGCGGCGGGCGAGGCGCATCCCGCCAAGCACATCGAGCCGGCCAACGTATTCGAATTCAGTATGGAAGCGCAGAAGCGCGCAGGTGTAAGAGCAGAACCGATCCGGCCTACACAGGCAAAGGTAATGCTGCGCGTTACGGGCAGCGTGCAGCCGATCGACAGCCGGATCGCGCATCTGCGTCCCCTGGCGCGCGGGCGTGTGCAGGACGTTCTCGTCAAGGTGGGGGACCGCGTCGAAAAGAACCAGGTGCTGGCGCACTTCGACAATATCGAAGCGGGCGAGGTCGCCAGCCAGATCAATGTGGCAAGAGCCGAACTGCAGCGCCTGAAGATCCAGCACGCCAACGCCATGCGGCAAGCCGAACGTGCCCGTAGTTTGGTGTCCATCGGTGCGGCGCCGGCCAAGGACGCCGAGGGGGCGGAGGCTGAGGCCCGGGGGATGGCGGAGTTGATCCGCGCACAGGAAAGCACCATCGAAGGGCTTCGGGTGCGCATGCACCGGTTCGGCTTTGCGGGTTCCGGGGACGTTTCGCTTTCGGCCGTGCGCGCCCCGTTCAGCGGCGTGGTGATCAAGATCGAAGCCGCGCCGGGCGATGCGGCCGATCCGAACAGTGTCCTGTTCTCCGTGGCCGACCTGTCGCGCGTCAACCTCGAGGGTCAGGTCTACGAAAAGGACCTGGGCAAGATCCGGCGCGGACAAGCCATGGAAATCAGCGTGGAGGCGTATCCGAAGGAGATCTTCAGGGGCCGCATCGCCGCCATCAAGGATCTGCTTGATCCGCGAACGCGTACGGCCGGTGTACGTTCGGAAGTCGACAATCCGGGCGGCAAACTGCTGCTGGAAATGTTCGCCACCATGATCATTCCCACGGAAGACCTGCACGCGGCGCTCACGGTTCCCGCTGATGCGGTGCAGACCGTGAATCGCCGGCAGGTGGTTTTCGTGCGCCATGGTGAACTCCACTTCGAGGCGCGCGAGGTGCAAACCCTCGGCGAAGGCGACCGCTTGGAGATCACGGCGGGGCTGCAGGAAGGGGAGCCGGTGGTGGTGGAAGGCGCGTTCCAACTGAAGTCCGCGTTCCTCGCGCACGAACTGCAACCGGAGCACAGCCATGATTGACCGCATCCTGACTTGGAGCATCCACCAGCGCCACGTGGTGGTCGCCCTGGCTCTCATCCTTGTGGCCGTGGGTGTCTGGGCGGCCCTCGATCTGCCCATCGACGCCGTTCCCGACGTCACCACCAACCAGGTTCAAATCAACACGAAGGTGCCCTCCTTCACGCCGCTCGAAATGGAGCAGTACGTGACTTTCCCGGTGGAGGTGGCCATGTCGAATCTGCCGCGAAAGCAGGATGTGCGCTCGGTTTCGCAGTTCGGCCTTTCCCAGGTCACAGTCACTTTCGATGACGACGTGGACATCCTGCGCGCCAGACAGTTGACGCTGGAGCGCCTGCTCGAGGCCCAGCAGCAATTGCCCGAAGGCGTGACGCCCGAACTGGCGCCGATCAGTACGGGCATCGGAGAAATCGTCCAGTTTACCTTGCGCGTCGATGAAGGGGCTCCGCGAAGTTACTCCCAGATGGAACTACGCACACTGCTGGACTGGTTCGTGAAACCGGGTCTGCGTACCGTGCCGGGCGTGGTGGAGGTGAACAGTTACGGCGGATTGGAGAAGCAGTATGTCGTCCAGGTGGACCCGGCCAAGCTGGTGAGCTACGGGCTGTCGCTTTCGCAGGTCACCGCCGCGCTTAAGAACAACAACCTCAACGTTGGAGGTGCGTATCTGGAGAGGGCCGGCGAGCAGCAGTTGATCCGCGGCGTCGGTTTGATCGAATCGCCCCGTGACATTGAGAACATCGTCGTCGCGGCGAGCGGGGGGACCCCTGTCTACGTGAAATCCGTGGCGAACGTGATCCTGGGCTCTCAAATACGTCAGGGCACGGCCACGCGTGACGGCAAAGGGGAAACCGTGCTGGGCGTGGTCATGATGCTCAAGGGCGAGAACAGCCGGCAGGTTTCCGAGCGTGTGATGGAGCGGCTCAACACTCTCAACAAAGGGCTGCCGCCCGGCGTTCACACCGACGTGTACTACGACCGCCGCGACTTGGTGGATCGCACGATTCGCACGGCCACCACGAATCTGCTGGAAGGCGGGTTGATCGTGATCGCCGTGCTGTTCCTGTCGCTGCTGCAAATCCGCGCCGGGTTAATCGTGTCAAGTGCGATCCCGCTCTCCATGCTGGTGGCCATCATGGGCATGCGCTCCTTCGGAATCTCGGCGAACCTGATGAGCCTGGGCGCCATCGACTTCGGTTTGATCGTGGATGCGGCGGTCATCATTGTCGAGAACTGCGTGCGGCGGCTGGCGGAGGCGCGCGGACGGCTGGGACGCACGCTCACCGGCGAGGAACGGCGCGAGACCATTCTTGCGGCGAGCGTCGAGGTGCGCCGGCCAAGCCAGTTCGGCGAGATCCTTATTATTGCCGCCTATCTGCCCGTGGTCAGTCTGGTGGGGATGGAAGGCAAGATGTTCCGCCCCATGGGGCTGACCGTGGTCCTGGCGCTGGCGGGCGCGCTGGTTCTCAGCCTGACCCTGATCCCCGCGCTGTGTGCGCTCTTCCTGAAAGAGCGTAAACCGAAGGCAGGCGCTCCACAAGGAATCGGCCCGGCGCAGGGAGTCGACAGCCCGTTTGCGCGCATGGTTAGGCGAATATACGCGCCGTTTCTTGAGTACACGCTGAAATGCCGGAGGATTGTGGCCCTCACGTCGGCACTGTTTGTCCTGGCTTGCGCGGCTCTAATCCCGCTGCTGGGCTCCGAGTTCCTGCCTAAGTTGGAGGAGGGCGCTCTCGCCATCAGCGCCCTGCGCCTGCCCGGGGTGTCGCTGCCAGAAGCCATCCGGATGACGAATTCGCTCGAACAGGCCATCCAGGAGTTTCCGGAAGTCTCGACCACCGTGACCCGGATCGGGCGTCCGGAAATCGCCACCGATCCGATGGGGATCAGCGCCAGCGACACTTACGTCATGTTGAAGCCGCGCGAGCAATGGCGAACGGCGCGGTCGCGGGAAGAACTGGTCGAGAAGATGGAGGCCAAGCTCCGCGGGCTGCCCACCATGGCTTACACGTTTTCGCAGCCCATCGAGTTCCGCATGATGGAGTTGACCGAGGGCACCGGTTCGCGCTCCGACGTCGTGGTGAAGATTTTCGGCGAGGATCTCAACGAATTGCGCATGCAGGCCGAGCGCGCCGGCCGGGCAGTGGCTGGCGTGCGCGGCGCCGCCGATGTGAAAGTGCAGCAACTGAGCGGGCAACCGGTTCTGAGTATCAAGGCCAACCGCGAAGCCATCGCGCGCTACGGCGTGAATGTTTCGGATGTGCAGGAGTTAATTCAGACCGCGATCGCTGGCCAGGAAGCCGGACGTGTGCTGGAAGGCTTCAGCCGGTTCGGGTTGGTCGTCAGGCTGGATCCGGAAACGTGCCGGAACGCTGGAGATTTCTCGAACCTGCTGGTCCATACACCGGCCGGGCAAAACATACCGCTAGGTCAGTTGGCCGATATTCGTTCGGAAGAAGGCCCGGTGGAAGTAAGCCGCGAAAACGGCCAGCGGCGCATTTCGGTGGAGGTCAATGTGCGAGGCCGCGACGTCGGCAGCTTCGTCGCGGAAGCCCGCAAGCGGGTGGAATCGGTCGTCAAGCTCAAGCCGGGCTACCTGATGGAATGGGGCGGCATGTGGGAGCACCTCGACGCGGGCCGCGCGCGTTTGATGCTCATCGTGCCCGCGACGTTTCTGCTGATCTTCCTGCTTCTATTCGTGACGTTCCATTCGGTGAAGGAGGCTGCGCTCGTGTTCACGGGAATCCCCTTCGCGATTACAGGCGGGGTGCTGGCGCTGCTGGTGCGGAGCATGACGTTTTCGATGAGCGCGGGCGTGGGCTTTATCGCCGTTTCAGGCGTGGCCGTATTGAACGGCGTAGTGATGATGGCCTTCATCGATCAGAAGCACAGGCAGGGGCTGGGGTGGGCAGAAGCCGTGCGCGAAGGCGCACTGTCACGCCTTCGGCCGGTGTTGATGACTGCCGCGGTGGCGAGCCTTGGGTTCCTGCCAATGGCGCTCTCAACAAGCCCGGGAGCCGAGGTGCAAAGGCCCCTGGCCACGGTCATCATCGGCGGCATCGTGACTTCGACGGTACTAACCCTGCTGGTACTGCCCGCAGTGTGCCTGCTGGAACGAAAACCGCGTACGAAGGGGGCGAAGGATAACGCCTAAGACGCCCTCTTATCGCAACCGCACCTTCTTGAGCGGCGTGATGGTGACTGGGCCCAGCAAGCCGGAACGGGGCAGCGGCAAGAAGTTGTAGAGGTCGCGCATGCCGCTGGCGCCGTCGTGCAGGCCCCGGCCATAGATGGCGGCAAGGTCCGGCGGCAATGGTGGCGCGGTCTTCCAGGCCGAGGCGCGGTTGATCAGCGTGTTGGTCACCTTCACGCACATCTGGTTCTCGCCGGCCTTGAGCAGGCTGGTGACATCCGGAATTTGTCCGCGCATCCACACCACGCCGGCCGGTTTGCCGTTCAATTCGATTTCGCCGATGTTGCCCAGATCGCCGAGGCTCAGTTCGAGCCGCAGATCCGGCGCGATGTAGGACGCCGGCAGATCGAACGAGACCTCGTAGATCCCTGTCCCGCTGAAATGCTTTGTGGCGGGATCGTCGGTCCAGGATTCCAGGCTTCGCACCTGTTTCCTCAAGTTGCCGAGCGTGAGCTTCCACTCGCCCGCGATGCTGTACGGTGCCGGGATGCCTTCCACCCGGACTACGCGCCCGTCACAGATGTGATTCCCGTTGCGGTCCGCGAGCGCCTCATTCGGGGAGAGCATCTCCCGGAAATCGCTGTGGCGCACGTGGCTTGCGTTCGGCACGCCATTGAAGACTACGATGGCCGATCCGAACGGCGGCAGGCGAAGCGGCATCGTGGTGCGGTTCCCTGCCGTGTCGTACTCCTCTATCGCGCGCACCTCGCCGTCCATGGCATTCCAGATGTGCGGCGCCTTGCCCGCGACGCGGAAAGCCACACGCGTGTCGACAGGCCGGTCCTGAAAGTTGGCGACGAAGTAAATGTCAGCGTCCGGTGCCGTGCGGTGCGCGTACATGAGGCTGTTGTTCTCGCGCAAGGCCTCGCGGACGAAGTCGATCGACAGGTCCGGTGTGACATGCTCGCGAATCGCGTTGACGAATGGATCGAAGACGCTCGACTTCCAGTCCAGCATGTCGCGCCGTTCCATCACTTTCTGAAGGAAGTAGGTATAGCCGGCGCCGTAGCGCTTGTCGCGGAACAGAGCGTCCGAGATGGAGCGGACCTGCGCGTCTTTGCCTGCATGGTCCGCGAGCCCCGTGGAGGCCTGCGGCTTTTGCTCCAGCGCGATCACCACGCCACCGGTCTTCACGTACTCCTCGACGCGGTGCAAACTTTCGAGCGGCATCGCTTGTATGTTTGGCAGCACGAGGACGCGGAAAGTGAGATCGCGCACGCGGATCGCGCCGCCGTCGAAGCGGGCGTGGCGCTGGAGCACGTCGTCGTTGACGAGATCGAAATCGTAGCCGTTGGACCAAATGAGCTTGCCCACGCCGCTCCAATCGAAATCGCGCGTCCAGCGGCGGGCGTTCAGCGTGTCGAGGGTCCACTGATTCGCCAGAGGCGAGTAGACGGCGATGTCCGCGACGGGCCGGCCGTATCGCGTCATGACGGAAGCGCGCGACACGTAATCGCTCAAGTGCCGGTAGTAGGGCCACCAGATGTTCACGTGGCTGATCAGCATCTCGGCGCCGAACCGGCGCGGCGGGGCAAACTCGCGCTCGGGAGTGCCCGTGTAGCCGTGGTTGTAGAACTTGTTGGCGCCGGCTCGCAGGAAGCCGTCGGAGGCGATCTTCAACTCCTCCATGGTGTCGCGCGCCTGCTGCCAGTGCAGATAGGTGTAAGCTTCCACGCTCACAATGTTGCGGCCGTAAAGATGCGCACCGCTTGCCGTGTACGCGCGCGGGCCGATACGCGTGTCGAACCATGGTACGGCGTCCTTCTCGCCAGGCGTAATCTCCATTTCGGGGATGTGCGCCATGCCGGCGCCTTGCAGGATGTCAGTGACGAAGCCGTAAGGCTGTATGCGCGCCTTTACGCCGTGACGCTCCGCCCAACCGATGAAGGTCTTGAAGAACGCTTCGATGCCCATCTGGTGCAGGAATTCGTTCACGTCGTAGCGGATCTTGGGCGACAACTCGTCGACGTCCCACCACAGCGCGGGCAGGTAGCGTGTGAGGTCGTAGCCCTTTTGTTTGCGGAATTCATCGAGGAAGCCCTCGCTCCAGTAAAGGCCGTTGCGGAACACCGGCACTTCGAAGCTGTCCATGAATACGCTTTCGACGGTCTTGCCTAGTTCGTCGCCGATGGACGCCTCGAACTTCCGCCCGACGTAATCGCAATACCGCTCCATCGCGCCCTTGCTCAAGTGGTCCACCGATCCGCCGCCGTTCAGCACCTGCCAGAACACCATGAGCCGCCAACGCCCGGCCGGCACCTGCCACTCGATGTGGCGGCCACGCACGCGCGGCGTGAGGTCGACGAGCGTCGCTTCGCGCAGGCGGAGATCCTCGGTCTGTCCGGCCACCACGGCGAGCACACGATCCTCGGGCCGGATCCGGCCGAGGCTTTGGGTAAGGTTGCGCGGATTCTGCACCACGTCGAGAGGCAACTCGCCGCTGAACGCACGCGGGCCGCGCAATTCGATCATGCTGGCCACCATGTTCTTGTTGCGGTCGGCTTTCGGCACCCAGTCACCGCCCCAGATCCAACCGGGCCCTCCGAAGTTCAGGGAGAACTCCATGCCGCGTCGCTTTGCCTCGGCGATGGCGTGCTTGATCCGCGCGAAGTACTCGCCGGAGAGGAACTCGACGTTGCCGCGCTCGTAGACCTCTTCCATCGAGATCTGCTCGACGCCGCCGATGCCCGCCTTCTGCATCTGGTCCAGTTGAAAATCGATATCCTGGTTGCGCAGCGAGTTGCCCATCCACCACCAGCGCGTGTGGGGACGCGCGTCCACGGGTGGGTTGGCAAAGTCGCGGCGCAATTGTTCCAGGCCGGACGCCTGCATGGCGAAGGCGGCAAGAACGAGGAGAAGGAAGAAACGCATCTCGATGTACTCTCCCTTCAAAGGGTATCCTAAAGATAAGTGGCATTCCGCAGGATCATCTGGATTGTACTGGACAGCGTGGGCATTGGCGAGATGCCCGACGCCGCCGATTACGGCGACGTGGGCAGCGACACGCTGGGTAACCTCGCGCGCCTGCGCCCGCTCGACCTGCCGAACCTTTGCCGGCTTGGCTTGGCCAACATTCGGCCTTTCGAGGGATTGGCGCCCGACGCGGCGCCGCTTGGCTGCTACGGCCGCTGCGCCACGACGTCTCCCGGCAAGGACACCACCACTGGCCATTGGGAAATGGTGGGCATTCATCTCGCGAAGCCGTTTCCGCTCTACCCTCACGGATTCCCGCCCGAAGTGATGGATGAGTTCGAGCGGCAGATCGGGCGCAAGACCCTGGGCAACGTTCCCGCGTCGGGGACCGAGATTATCCGGGAACTCGGCGAAGAGCACATGCGCACGGGATACCCGATCATCTACACCTCCGCCGACAGCGTGTTCCAGATCGCCGCGCACGAAGAGGTAATCCCGGTGCCGGAGTTGTACCGCATGTGCGAGATCGCGCGCGGGATCCTGCGGGGGCCCCACGAAGTGGGTCGCGTCATCGCGCGGCCGTTCATAGGTGTTCCCGGCGCTTTCACGCGCACAGCGAACCGGCATGACTACGCCGTGCCGCCGCCCGCCGGCATGCTGCTCGACAAGCTGGCCGAGGCCGGCGTGCCGGTGGTGAGCATCGGAAAGATTCACGACATTTACCTCGGCCGCGGCATCAGCCGCGTCGAGAAAACCAAGTCGAATGCCGAAGGCATGGCGAAGGTTCTGGACGCTGCCGCGAGTTGTGCGGGCGGACTGATCTTTGCCAACTTCGTCGATTTCGACATGCTGTACGGCCACCGGAACGACTCCGAAGGGTACGCCAAGGCCCTCGAGGCGGTCGACCGGTGGCTTCCGGCGTTGCTGGACCGGCTCGCGCCGGACGACCTGTTGATCCTCACCGCGGATCACGGTTGCGATCCCACCACGCCATCCACCGACCATAGCCGCGAATACGTGCCGCTGCTCGTTTATAGCAAGACCGCGCGGCGCGGCGTGGACCTCGGCACACGAAGCACCCTGGCCGACATGGGTCAGACCGTGGCCGGGAATTTCCAAGTTCAAATTGAAAAAGGAGAGAGCTTTCTAAGCCTAATCGTATGAGAAAACCTATCATGGCGGGCAACTGGAAGATGTACAAGAATGCCAGTGAAACCACCGCCTTCTTCGAGAAGTTCAACCCGCTGGTGGCGGGCGCTTCGCACTGCGAAGTGGTGATCGCTCCCACGTTCGTCAACATCGCGGCGGCCGTCGCGGCCACGAAGGGCACGAACATCGGCATTGGCGCCCAGGACGTGTACTGGAAGAACGAAGGCGCATTCACGGGTGAAGTCTCCGCGCCCATGATCGCCGCGGTTGGAGCGCAGTGGGTCATCATCGGCCACAGCGAACGCCGCCAGTTCTTCGGTGAAACCGACGAAACAGTGCTGCAGAAGACCGTCGCGGCCCTGGAAGCCGGCCTGAAGCCCATCATCTGCGTGGGCGAAATGCTCGCCGACCGCGAAGCCGGCAAAACCGCGGACGTGCTCACAAGGCAGTTCCAGGGCGGCATCGCCGGCCTCACGCCGGAACAGTTCGCCCGCATCGTCATCGCTTACGAGCCCGTTTGGGCCATCGGCACCGGCAAGACGGCCACACCTGAAATCGCCGCCGACGCGCACAAGTGCATCCGAGCGCAGGCCAGGGCGAAGTTCGGCGCCGCCGCGGCCGACGCCGTGCGAATTCTTTACGGCGGCAGCGTAAAGCCGGACAACGTGAAGAACCTGATGGCGCAGCCTGACATCGACGGAGCCCTGGTGGGGGGCGCAAGCTTGAAGCCCGACTCCTTCGCCTCCATCGTCAACTTCTAAGAACCTCGTCAGCCTGATCTGCGTGATTTTTTTCATTACGTGGAAAGTCACGCAGTTCAGGCTGACGGATTTTTGTTCGTATAATTCGAGTAGGCTGCTTCACTTATGCGCAAGCGTCTCCTGCTTATATCGGGTAGTGTTGCGCTCGTCATCCTGGCCACGCTGCTGATCTGGCAAGGCTCCTTCACTTTCGGCGACTACGAGCCATCCAGTCCGCAGGAAGCCTATCTTTTCTGGGCCATCTCCACGCTCGTATTCCTGCTGACGGTCACGCTGGCCTTCATGCTGTTCCGCACGGGCGTGAAGCTGTACATCGAACGGCAGAAGAGCCGCCAGGGGTCCCGCATCAAGATGCGTCTCGTAGTGGGCGCGCTCATGTTGAGCTTCCTGCCGGTGTTCTTCCTGATGTTGTGGGGCTTTTTCGTGCTGAACCGGAACCTGGACAAGTGGTTCAGCCGGCCGGCCGAGAATGTGCGGCTGAGCCTGATCGAAGTGGGCGTGGCGATGGACAACGAGGTGCGCGAGCGAGCCGAAGCGCAAGCGCGCTGGATCGCCGCCCGGATCAGCCTGCAAGGCGCGGCCGGGATCGACGCGCGGTTCTGCCGTGACAACGGCCTGCTGGCAGTGGCCGTCGAGCGCCCACCGCTCGCGTCCGCGGTGTTGTGCGGCGACATGGTGCGGACCGGGTTGGAGGCCCGCGCCCCCATGGAAGGCGAAGGCCAGGTGGTAGTGCGGGTTTCGGCTCCGATGGACCTGGCGGCCAAGGAACGCGAGATCCGCGGCTACATCGAAGACTACGAGCAGCTGGCGCGCAACAGGAAGCAGTATCGGGATTTCTACCTGATGCTGCTACTGCTGATCACCATGTTCATCCTGTTCGTGGCCACTTGGGTCGCGCTGTTTCTGGCGCGGCAGATCAGCGATCCGATCACCAGCTTGCTGGAAGCCGCCGGCGAGGTGCGCAAAGGCAACCTGGCATTCCGCATCCGCGCCCGCGCCATCGACGAACTGGCGACGCTGATCCGCGCCTTCAACGAAATGACCGAGGAGTTGGAGGCCAACGCGCGCGAACTTGACCGGAGGCGCCGGTTCACGGAGGCGATCCTCGAAAGCATCCCCACGGGCGTCATCTCGATCACGAGCGACGGTTCCATCAAGCGCGTCAACCCGGCGCTCAAGCGGATGTTCGGTGAAGAGAAGGTGATGGCGGCATCGCGCCTGGAGGACATCTTCTTGCGGGAGGACACGGCCGAGATCAAGTACATGATGAAGCGCGCGCGCCGTACGGGGGCGGCCTCCCGGCAGGTGGAACTGAAGACCTCCCGGCAGACGCTGCAACTCGTTGTGACCGTTTCCGCGCTGGAGGAAAAGCTGAGTTCGGGATTTGTGGTGGTGCTCGAGGACATCAGCGAACTGATGCGCGCGCAGCGTTCGGCGGCCTGGCACGAAGTGGCCCGCCGCATCGCGCACGAAATCAAGAACCCGCTGACGCCCATTGGGCTTTGCGCCGAACGGATCTCGCGCCAGATGGAGCGCGGTGGCGGGGACGACGCTGGCCGCGCCCGGGTGCTCTCGGAATGCGCCGCCATCATAGCCTCCGAAGTGGAATCCCTGCGCACCCTGGTGGACGAGTTCTCGCAGTTCGCGCGATTCCCTACCGCGCAGTTGGCGCCGGCAGACCTGAACGAGATCGTGGAAAGCGCTCTCAACGTCTTCGCCGGGCGGCTGGAGGACATCGAAGTTCACAAGAGCCTGGCGCCGAACCTGCCGATGCTGCAGTTGGACAAAGAGCAGTTCAAGCGCGCCGTGGTGAACCTGGTGGACAACGCTGCCGAGGCCATGCAGGATTCGCTGGTCAAGCAGTTGTGGGTTACCACGCAAGCCGCCAGTCCCGACACTGTGGAACTGGTGGTTGCCGATACCGGCTGCGGCGTCGGAGCTGAAGAGAAGGAGAGATTGTTTTTGCCTTATTTTTCCACTAAAGGACGCGGCACGGGCCTGGGCCTGGCGATCGTGAGCCGAATCATGGCCGAGCATCACGCGCAAATACACGTGGAGGACAACACGCCTACGGGCGCGCGCTTCATCGTTGAGATCCGCGTGCCGCTCACGGCCGAACTTGAATCGAAGCCCGCGGAGGCCATCGCATGAAGCCCCCTCGCGTGCTGGTAGTGGACGACGAACCCGGCATCCGCAGTTCGCTGGTCGGCGTGCTTGGCGACGAAGGGTTCGACGCCGTCGCCGTGGAGAGCGGCGAAGCTTGCATCGACGAGCTCGCCCGCCAGAACTACCGCGTGGTCTTGCTGGACATCTGGCTGCCCGGCATGGACGGCATGGACGTGCTGGCGCGGATCCAGGAGATGCCATTTCCGGACCGCCCCATGGTGGTGATGATCTCCGGCCACGGCACGATCGAAACCGCGGTGCGCGCCACCAAGCTGGGCGCCTTCGATTTTCTCGAAAAGCCCCTCACCATCCAGAAAGTAACGGTGGTAGTGAAAAACGCCATCGCACAGCACCGCCTGGAGGTGGAGAACCAGCTTCTGCGCGAGGCGCGGGGAGACAAATCGCCGCAGATCATCGGCGAGAGTGTGCCGATGAAGGCGTTGCGCCAGCAATTATCGCTGATGGCGGGGACGAACGGCCGCGTGCTCATTTACGGGGAAAGCGGGACGGGCAAGGAACTGGTGGCGCACGCCATCCACGCCATGAGCCCTCGCGCCGATTCGCCGTTCGTGGAAGTGAACTGCGCCGCGATTCCTGAGGAACTCATCGAAAGCGAGCTGTTCGGCCATCGCAAAGGCAGTTTCACCGGCGCGCGCGAAGACAAGGTGGGCAAGTTCCAGAAGGCCGACTCGGGTACGCTGTTTCTGGACGAAGTGGGCGACATGAGCCTGAAGACCCAGGCCAAGGTGCTGCGCGCGCTAGAGGAGCAGCGCTTCGAACCGGTGGGCGCGCC
Source organism: Terriglobales bacterium (assembly GCA_021372245.1). GTDB lineage: Bacteria > Acidobacteriota > Terriglobia > Bryobacterales > Bryobacteraceae > JAJFUV01. The sequence goes on along the minus strand of JAJFUV010000069.1, from coordinate 21,716 downwards.
CGAGTCCATCCAGGTGGATGTGCGGGTGATTGCGGCCACCAACAAGCACCTGGAGGAAGAGATCGAGAGAGGCAATTTCCGCGAGGATCTGTTCTACCGCCTGAACGTGATCCCGTTCTATGTGCCGCCGCTGCGCGAGCGCATCGAGGACGTGCCGCTGCTGGCCGAACATTTCCTGAAGGAATTCACCAGCGCGTACGGCCGCAAGCCTAAGGAACTGACGCCGGAGGCCGTCGCCATTCTGAAAGACTACTCGTGGCCCGGCAACGTGCGCGAGTTGCGCAACCTGATGGAGCGCATCGTCATCATGTGCCCGCAGGTGCGCATCGACGCGCGCCACATTCCACTGAATGCGTCGAAGCGCGCGCCGGCGGAGAGGCCCTTGGAGGTTTCGGGCAGCTTGCAGGAAGTCCGTGAAGCGGCTGAGCGCGAGTATATAATGAGAAAACTGGAAGAGGCCAAGGGAAACGTGAGCCGGACCGCGGAATTGCTGGGTCTGGAGCGGAGCAACCTGTACCGCAAGATGAAGGCGCTGGGAATAACGCCTAAGGAACAAATAGGTTAGTCACACCAGCCGATAAGCACTGGGATGATCGTAACAATCTCAACGGGAGGATTCAGCATGAAAAAGCTGTGGGGAGTAGTGTGTCTGATTGCGCTGGTTGTGAGCGTCGCTTCGGGAGCTCCAACCATCCGGACAGAAGACGGCGTTTTGAACGCCAGTTCGTACGCAGCGGACATCGCGCCCGGTTCGTGGTTCGTAGTTTTTGGTAGCGGATTAGGGCCGGCGAGCATATCGGTTTACTCGGGTGATAAACCGTTCCCGACCGAGTTGTCCGGAACCAGTATCACCTTCACACCCGCAGCCGGAGGAAGCCCGATCAGCGCGCGGATGTGGTACACATTGGCGGGCCAGATCGCAGGGATGCTGCCGTCCCCAACCGCGCCAGGCGATTACGATGTGAAAGTCACATATAACGGCGCTACCAGCGCGGCGTACCGGGTGAAGGTGGTAGAGCGCAACTTCGGCTTCGCAACCCAAGCGCAAAACGGCGCGGGGCCGGCACAGGCGACTTACGGTAGGCGAGACCTGAACCGCTTCACGACAGGCCGAATTGCAGACTGGGACCTTCGCCCGGCAAAGCTAAATGACACCATGGTGCTCTGGGGAACGGGCCTCGGAGCGGATCCGAAATCGGATACGACGGGGGAAACGTCGGGCGACCTTAAGGATTTGGCGGGGGTGAAAGTTGTGGTGGGTGGTATAGAAGTGACTCCGGTTTACGCGGGTCGGTCCCCCAACTCGCCCGGGTTGGACCAGATCAACTTCGTGGTTCCTGCCACCGTCACGCCTGGCTGCTTCGTGAGCTTGGCGGTGAAGGCGGGCGGGCGCACGTCGAACTTCGGGACGATCGCAGTCGCCGAGGAGGGCAAAGACGCCTGCACGCACCCCTCATTCACACAGGCGCAGTTGGCTCGCCTGGATCAGGGCGGAACGCTGACCATCGGCAGTCTGGTCCTGAGCAAGACCACGACCAAGATGTCCTACATGGGGATGGACATGAGCTCTATGGCCGAGAGTGCCAGTGGATCATTTAGCAAGTATGGTGTGGACGGTGTGGCTGGTGCCAATTTCTCCATGCTGCAGACCGGTTCGTGCTTCGTCTTTCACCGCACAGGCACACTAAGCTCAATTTCTTACGGGATTGCCCCCGTCCCTCTGGACGCGGGAGCCCAGCTCACCCTCAACGGCCCCAACGCCTCGAACAAGGCGATGACGCGTGGCGCCGACAAATCCTACAATCTGTCGCTTTACAGTAGCAGCAGTCTTGGAGGCACCACTGGGACGCCCACTCTCGCCGAGGGCACGTATACCATCGCTGGCACCGACGGCCCCGACGTGAGAGCTTTCAGCGCCAGCGTGGGTGTGCCGGGTTCCTTCTCCTGGACTAACGAGAGTGCGCTGGCCAGTCCCATCCCGCGCAGTTCCAACATGAACATTGCCTGGACGGGTGGTGGCTCGGGCCTGGTGACGATCACTGGCATGGCCATGGCCCAGAGCGGCGGCACGGCCGACAACCCCATTTACGACGCCACAATCTTTAGCTGCGTCGCGCAGGCGTCCGCCGGCAGCTTTTCGGTGCTATCCAGCGTCTTGACGCAGTTGCCGGCGGTTTCGAGCGACATCCTGAGCGGAAACATGGGGTTTCTTTCCGTGCTCGCGGTTCCCGACCCTCTGAAAGGGCAGGGTGTGTTCACCGCTCCGCTGACCGCGGGTGGAAGCATCGACCAAGGCTATATGTCTTACGCCATCGGCACGTTGAAGATGACCAGTTGGCAGTAAGGACGGCCCATAAAACAAAAGCCGGTGAGTACTCGGAGGACCATACTCACCGGCCGGCCTTCAGCGAACGGGCTATGGCCCGCTCAAGGCGAAGGCCAAAACCGTATAAGGACGAGGAGCAAGCGGCTCCACACACCGCGCTGTTACGTACTAGGACGAAAGTACCTGGGAACAGGTTACTTCGCGTGGGAGCGTTTGTCCAGATAAATCTGATAGTCTTGCCACAGTTTACTCGTCCCGTGGCCACCCGGCGGACGCGGGGTTCCGGGTTCGTTGAGCAGCCCTGTGTATTCAAAACAAAGCACTTTTTCGAAATTGCGGAATCGGGTCAGATCACTGACCAGCCCCTCCACAGGGCGCGGAACTAAGGCGCGGGTCCCCTTCTCGAAATCGAAGACCTCCAGGTCCAGCCAGAGGTGTGCTCCCGTCTCGTCGCAGAGTCTTTGAAGCCAGGCGGCGGCCTGTTCGCCGGTCAGATCGCCTTTGGGTTGGCGGTGGAAGCCGAACGGGCAGACGATGTCGAGGTTTCGCAGCAGTTCCGGCCACGCAGTCTCGGCCTGGGGCATGAAGTGGGAATTGGGGGCCAGCATGACGGGGCGGTCCGGAGCGAGCGCGCGGCAGTGAGCGCGGAATTCGCGAAAGAAGCGCGCCACCTGTTTGCGGGCCTGCCGCGCTTCTTCAGGACCCATAGCGATGCACGGCAGGAGGTTGCCGCAGATCTCCGCCGAGACATACCAGCCATAGAACGAGGGATGGTGGCCGTACATCTTCCACAATTCCGTGGCGACTCTCTTGTGCCAGTCCAGGGCGCCGGGCGAGAAGTCGAAGAAAGCGTACATGCCGACGCCGAGGAATACGTGGATTCCGCGGCGGTCGGCCTCGTCCAGAATGTTCCCGATGGGGTCGCGGGCGGCGATCTTCATGCGGCCGGGGTACAGCTTCGAGTCATAGAAGGCGCGGCCGGGGTAGCCGTCGCGCTCCATGTTGTGCTTGAAAGGATAGGCGGTGTTGCGGAAGACTTCCTCTATGACGATGACGTTCATGGAGAGACGGTCGAGGCCCCGGACCTGCCGGCGCCAATCGTCATCGGTGAGCCGCTCGAGGTCGCGGTTCATGTAGTGGCCTTCGGTTTCGCTCCAGTGAACGATACTGAACCATGCGCCGTCGATCTTGCCTGTAGTGCGGTCCGGCGAGGCTAGGATGGTGAGCGGGCTCCGCACACGATGCGCCTGATTCCCCTTCTTAACGGCGAGGATGATCTCGTGCTTTCCCGCGTGGCTGCGCGTGGGCCAGCGGAAGGCGATGCCGGCGGCCGAGTTCGCCGCGACCCACACCGTTTCCCGATGCAGCAACGCTCCGGACGCCTCGCGGTCCAGGTAGACGGCAGTATCGAAAGCTGCGCTGACGGGCTCGTCGTTCCACACGGCGGCTCGCACATCCAGGACGATCTTGTCCGTTACTGGCGAGGGCGGCACGAGAGTGAGGCTCATGCGCGGCGCTGCGCCAAGCGCCGAGGCCAACACGGCCACCAAGGCGGCACTCAGTGGGAAGTTCGCCATTCGATGGGGTCCACTCTTCGGATCAGCAAACCGTAGCAACAGGCGCCGAGCAGGATCACCACAACCACGAGAATGAACGCCGGGTAGAACTGACCCGTGCGCTGCACGATGAACCCGGTAATGGCGGGCGCGGCCACGCCGGAGAGGTTGCCGAAGAAATTCTGGATGCCGGTCCATTTGCCGGCGGCGACGGGGCCGGCGAGACGTTGCGTGATAGCCCAGTGACTGGATGTGAGGGTCATCAGCATGAGTGCGATGGTGAGGAACACGATCATCAGCGTGTTGCTGGGGACGAACACCGCTGCCAGCAGCCACAGTGCGCTCAACTGGCCGGCTACAACGAAAGACTTGCGCACTTTCGACGGCGCATGCCCTTTCCGGATCAGATGGTCCGAAAGCCAGCCCCAGAACGTGCTGCCTACTGCGGCAGCCAGGTACGGGATGGAGCCGAACACGGCCATGCGGTCCATGGTGAAGCCGCGCTCTTTTACCAGCCAGTAAGGCATCCACGTGAGCAGGAAATACCAGGCGTAGTTGATGCAGAACAGGCCGAGGAAAGTTCCCCAGGCGGCGCGCTTGCTGATGATCTCGCGAATCGGAGGACTGGGCGGTTGCTCGCTGGAGCGGCCGCGCGCGGGCGGCGCCGCGCGCAGCCATGGAGCGATCCACGCCAGGCTGAGGAATCCGACGATCCAGAACAACGCGCGCCAACCCACGTGCGAGACGATCAGCCCGCCGATGAGCGTGCCCAAGGTGGGCCCCAGCTTCGTGCCGGCGTCGATGAGTGCATTGGCGAACCCGCGCTGATGCTCGGCGAAAGTGTTGGCGATGATCTTCGAATAGGAAGGATAGGCCACGGCTTCGCCCGCGCCGAGCAGCAGGCGCAGGACCACCAGCGTGGTGAACGTCGAGGCGAAACCCGTGACGCCGGTCGCGACCGACCACAGCGCGTAGCCAGCCGCAAAGACCACGTTCACGTTGAAACGGTCCACCAGCCATCCGCAAGGGATCTGAAACAGTGCGTACGTCAGGAAGAACATCGAGTGCAGCACGCCCAGTTGCTGGGGCAGGATGGCAAGCTCCACGCTGAGCCTGGGTGCGGCTACGGAGAGGTTCCCGCGGTCAATGTAGTTGATAACCACCGAAAGGAACAGAAGGATCAGCGTGTTGCGCTGCAGGCTGCTGAACGGCTCGCGTTGAATCACACCACTCGTGGCCATTTCGTGACAGCGTACCGTTTCATGGCAACGGAGGTCAAATGCGCTTCCGGCCTTTGCCGGGCAACCGGACGTGTTCAGTTGTGTTGCAGTCTGTATCGGAACAGCAATAGGATTCCGCAAACCAGTGGTGGCGCCGCCATCGTTAGAAGTACGAAGTTTCGCGTCGCGGACGGCATGCGCGCAAACAGGATCGGGTAAGCGATCGACACAGCCACGCCGGCGGCCAACAATACGAAGCCGCCCACGGTAGGCCACCGCCAGGCGATCAGAACGAGCAAGCCGAAAAAGAGGCCCGGGACCGCGGTGTGTATCAGTACACCAATTGGCTGGAGCCTTTCCCCGATGCCACTAGCCAGGCCGAACCAGGTCCAGAATCCGGCCCAAAGGATCATCAGAATGCGGCTCGCCAAGAGCGGCCACTCGGAAGTCGGGCGTGTCATGTTTTACCTCATGCACGATATGCCGCGAAAGGCGAAGTCCTTTCAAGATTCTGGCTGGAAGGTGTCGATTTTGACGGAGGCGAAAGATAAAAAGAGGGCGGCCGGTGAAGGCCGCCCTCTCGCCACAAGTCGCGGAAGCCCCAGATTCCGCTGTGGCTTACCTTAGTGAACTGAACCGCTTCTCGGCCGCGGCCCAATTCACGACGTTCCACCATGCGCCTACATATTCGGCTCGCCTGTTCTGATACTTCAGATAGTAGGCGTGCTCCCAGACGTCCAGCGCCACCAGTGGCGTCTTGCCCTCACTCACGGGCGAATCCTGGTTGGCCGTCGAATAGACTTCCAACTTGCCCGTGCCGTTCTTTACCAGCCACGCCCAACCGGAACCGAACCTACCCATGGCAGCGGCGGTGAATTTCTCCTTGAAGTTGTCGAAGCTGCCGAATGTGCCGGCTAAGGCCTCCGCCAGCTTCCCGCCAGGCTGGCCTCCCGCCTTGGGCGCCATGATCTGCCAGAACATCGCGTGGTTGAAGTGGCCGCCGCCGTTGTTGCGCACCGCGGTGCGAATGGATTCGGGAACCGCGACCAGGTTGTTGGCAAGCAACTGCTCCAGGCTACGCGAAGCCAGTTCGGGAGCGGATTCGAGAGCCTTATTCAGATTCGCGACGTAAGTCGCGTGGTGCTTGCCATGGTGCAGTTCCATGGTCGCTTTGTCGATGTAAGGTTCCAGCGCATCGTGGGCATAGGGTAGCGGGTCAAGGGTGAAGGCCATTTTTGTCTCCTCTTTCACCCTGTTGGATGTAATGGTATGGCGACCGGATGCTGAAAACTTCTACGTTGTGGGTTTGTCGGTATTGGCGGGGTCGCCGGTGTCGAAGTGGGGACCGCGCTCATCCCAATCCTCGGCGCGGAACATGCGCCCCTGGCCCCTTTGGCCGTCCAGTTCCTTCACGGTCATGCTGACTCTTCCGCCCTTCACGTAAACCCATACGTGGTGAAAGAAGACTCCATCGTTGAAGCCGGCGCCGCGCTCGATCTTCTTCTCGACTCCACCACCGCTCGATCCCACTTCCATGTAGACCACGCCGTCGAAAGGCAAGCGCATGAAGGTGTGGCCGTGCCCGCTGACGACGTAATCGACGCCGTACTTCCTGGCCAGCTTGTGCAAGGCGAATTCGCCGCTGCCCACGCGCACCAGCGGAATCCAGAACGGTTTGTGAAAGAAGATGAACTTGGGGTGCTGCGCCTGGTGCTGGGCCAGATCGGATTCGAGGAACTGCAGTTCGGCGTCACTCAACTCCATGCCACGGCTGTTATCGAGCACGGTGATATGAGCGTTCTGGTAATCGAAGCCGTAGTGCACGGCGCGGCCGGTCTCGCGGACGAAAGTCTTCTCGGACGCTTCCGAAAACACGTCGTGGTTCCCCGGCACCAGGTATAGCGGGTACTGCCTGTAGCGGTTGAACAGCGTCTTTATCTCTTTCCACTGTTCCTCGATCTTGGCGTCGCCGCCTCCCTGGATGGTGTCGCCGACGTTGATGACAAACGCCGGGTGCAGCATGTCGACCTCTCGCCAGACGCGGCCGTAGACTTGCGCGGCCGGAGATCCGGCGCGGTCGCCGATGATCGAGAAGTGGAAGTCGTTGTCCTCGCCGGCGGTGGCGCGAACCGCCATCGCACCCGCAAACAAGGCCACGGCAAGCAGGCCGGCGATCCAGTTCCGGTTCAGACGGTTCATGGCGCCATTGTGTCACAAACTGTCATATTTCCGGGCGAGTTTTGACTTGTCCGGCGCACTACCTCAGGTGGGCCGGCAGTTGGGCGCCGAACTTGAATGACGTGTGCCGATCAATGGATCGCCGCACTTCTTGCGCCGCTAAGCGTCTGGATTCTCGTCAGTGGAATCGACGACATGGTGCTAGTGGCAGTGTGCCTGTTTGACTGGCTTCGGGGCCGCCTCAGCGGCCGCAGCCCATTCCTCGAAGCCACTGAGAGGCAACTGGCCGGGACACGCGAAAAACGGATGGCGATCTTCGTGCCGTTGTGGCACGAATCGGGTGTGATCGGCGCCATGCTGGAGCACAACCTGGCCGCCATTCGGTACACGAACTATGACGTCCTGGTCGGCGTCTACCCCAACGATGCGGAAACGCTCGACGCCGTTCGCGAGGCGTGTGCGCGTTGGCCGAGAGTACACTTAGCCGTCTGTCCGCACGATGGTCCTACGTCGAAGGCCGACTGCCTGAACTGGATCTACCAGCGCATGCTGCTCATGGAAGAGCAGCGCGGCGTGCACTACGACGTGATCGTGACGCACGATGCCGAGGATTTGATCTATCCCGACTCCCTGCGGCGCATCAATCACTACACTGAAACTTTCGATTTTGTCCAGGTTCCGGTGCTGCCGCTCGCCACCCCGCTGCGCCATCTTACGCATGGTGTCTACTGTGACGAATTCGCCGAGTACCAGACCAAAGATATCCGCGCGCGGCAACTGCTCGGCTCGTTCATTCCGTCGAACGGCGTGGGCACCGGGTACCGGCGGGAAGCGTTGGACAGGCTTGCCGAAAGCTCTTCTAACCGGGTGTTCGAACCCGAGTGCCTGACTGAAGATTACGAAAACGGCATCCGCCTGCACGCGCTGGGCTGCAAACAGGTGTTCCTTCCGATTCGGTTCGAGAATGCGAAGCCCGTAGCCACGCGCGAGTACTTTCCCCGAACCTTCTGCGAATCCATCCGCCAGCGCACGCGCTGGGTGATGGGCATCTCGCTGCAAGGCTGGCAACGGCACGGATGGCGCGGCGACCTGCGCGTGCTTTATTGGTATTGGCGCGACAGGAAATGTCTGGCCGGCAGTCTCATCACCATCCTGACCAACGCCATCTTTTGTTACGGCGCGGCTACCTGGGGCTGGAGCACGTGGCGCGGAACGGGCTGGGGTCTGGCCGTCGCTGCCAAAGCGCCGCTTACCGAGTGGCTGCTGATCGCGAACTTGGCGATACAGATGGTGGCCACGGCCATCCGCACGGGCGCGGTCGGGAGAATTTACGGCTGGCGATTCGCCATGGGGGTGCCCGTCCGCATGGGCTGGGCGAACTGGATCAACTTCCTCGCCACTGCGGCGGCACTGTGGCGCTACCTGTTGGCCCGCGTTCAGGGGCGCCCGCTCGTATGGTTCAAGACCGAGCACGCCTATCCGTCCAGACAGGCTCTGGTTGCGCACAAACGTACGCTCGAAGAGATCCTGGTGAGTTCGGCATACATCAGTGCTGAAGAATTGGAAAGCGCCCTGGCGAGCAAGCCCGCGGGCATGGCGATTGGCGAGTACCTGGTGCGGGTGGGTAAGTTGAGCGAACAGGATAACTACGAAGCGCTGAGCTTGCGCGACAACGTTCCGCTGGAATGGCTGGATGCGAGTCTTATCCCGCCACGCGTTTCCCGCGCCCTGCCGGCGCATTTTGTGCGCCAGTGGCACGTAATGCCTTTCCGGGTGGAAGAGGGGGACCTGTTCCTGGCCGGTCCGGAATTGCCCGGCGGCGACTTTCACCAAGCCTTGCGCAAACTCACGCGCCTGGGTGTCCGGTTCCAATTGGTGACGTCGAGCAACTTCGAACGGCTGCGCGAAGAACTGCTGCAAATCTGACGCCGCCGTGTGCCAGAATCGTGAGCATGAAGCGTTCCGCAATTCTGCTCTGTCTTCTTGGCTCGCTGCTGCTCGCTCAAACACCGATCGAGCCTGTGTACGCCCCGGTCGCGGAACAGCCCGGCTTGCCGCGGGTGCTTCTCATCGGCGACTCGATCTCGGTGGGATACACGCTGCCGGTGCGCAAGCTGCTCGCCGGCGAGGCAAATGTACAGCGCATCCCAGCGAACGGCGGCACCAGCGGCAACGGTGTGTTCCAGATGGATGCCTGGCTGGGCAAGCAGAAGTGGGACGTCATTCACTTCAACTTCGGGCTTCACGATCTGAAACGAATGAGCGACGGGGAGCCGCAAGTGCCTCTGGCGGTCTATGAACGCTATATCCGTCTGTTCGTGACGCGCCTCAAATCCACTGGGGCGAAGTTGATCTGGGCGACGACCACGCCGGTGCCCGAAGGGCCCGTGAATCCGCCGCGCAAGCCGGAAGACGTGGCGGCCTACAACGCGGCTGCTCTGCGCGTGATGAAGGAGAGCGGCGTCGCCATCGACGACCTGTACGCCTTCGCACAGCCGCGCCTCAAAGAGATTCAACGGCCTGTGAACGTGCACTTCACCGACGCGGGTTCCGAAGCACTGGCCCGGCAGGTGGCGGCGTCGATCCGCAAGGCGCTAGGGCCTCGGTAGATTCGTTTCGCCCGACGATGATGTGCGGCCGGCGATCTTGTCGATGTGCCGGCGGTCGAAGAAGTAGAAGAAGCCGTCCTCGGCGCCCATGATGATGTCAAGACGTCCGTCCCCGTTGAAGTCACCTGTAGCGGGTGTGGGATTGTGGCCCCTGAGATCCCGGTCCACCAGGTCGGGATGGTAGACGAAGACGGGTTTCTGCTGTGTGCCCACGTTCTCGTACCATGCGGCGTTACGCTCGCTGTCGACGATCAGATCCAGGTTGCCGTCGCCATCCCAATCGACGGTATCGATTTTACGGCGCCCGCTGCCACCCGCTGGCCGCGCGGCCAACCGCAGCGGCGCTCCAGCGCGATCCAGGAAGATGCGCGCGGGCGGTTTCAGCTTGAGCGCCGCGCCATCTCGATACCGCTCATAGAAGGCGAGGTAGCCTTCGTAATCAAGCATCACCAGATCCGGCAGGCCGTCGCGGTTCCAATCGCACACGCGCGGTGTGGTGCGCCATTGGGTAACCAGTTCCTTCGGTTTCGGAGTCCACCAGACCCAGCGCGGCTTGGGCGGCGCGCCGGTCCACTCGACCTCCACCGGCTGCACCTTCGCGAGCACAGGATTCGTGCGCGTCCCTACGTTGCGGTACCAGACCACCTTGCCCCAAATGTCGTTCACCACCAGGTCGATCCGTCCGTCCAGGTCCCAGTCCGCCGCCACCGGGTTTGAATAGCCCCACTTCTCTTCCACCGGCCCTTGCACCGAACCGTTCGGTCCGGCAATCACGCGGATGGTTTTGCCGTCGGCTTTCAGGTACCCGTGATCCTCCCACGCGGCCTCGGTCTTCGTGCCGACGTTTTCGAAGTATTGGATGTAGCCGCCGGAGTTGCCCGCTAGAAGATCCAGGCGGCCGTCGCCGTTCCAATCTACCGGTACGGGACGGGACAGCGCCCCGCTCTTGAGGAACGGATCTACCTGCTCAAAGTAGCGCGGCGCCCTGAGGACGGGCGGCTGCCCCTTGGGTGCCGTGTTCTCCAGCCAGACGACGGTGCCGTCCTCCTGGCCCACGATGAGGTGCGGCCGTCCATCGCCGTACCAATCCACTACGCGTGGCTGGATCATGCACAGGTCCAGGTGCAGAGTTTGGTCCCCGGCCTCGATCAAACGGCCCGCGGCCAAGCGCGGTGCCGAACGTGTGCCTACGTTTTCGAAGATGGTGATGGTGTCGATGAAGTCGCCGCCGATCAGGTCGAGACGCGCGCGTCCGAACCAGTCCACCGGATTGGGTGACGGGCTGCCGCGCAAGTCCAGGCGCTTGCCGCCGGCCATGAGCGGCACCGGTGCCGCGTAGACGGGATGATCGTTATTGCCCAGGTTGCGGTGGAAGTAAACGAAGCCGTGTATGGGGCCGTGCGTCCACTCCCCTTTCGCGTTGAAAGCGTCGTCCCAGCCGTACTCGCGCCAGTCGCTGACGCCTTCGAGCAGATCGATCCTGCCATCGTTGTCCCAATCCACGGGATACCAGAGGTCGTCGCGCCCGATGTGAAAGTCGCGCGAGACGGGCACCTTCACGTATTCGCTCAAGCCGTTGCGGCGAACGTCGTTGTAGTAACCGCCGTTTACCACCAGATCCAAGCTGCCGTCGCCGTTGAAATCGGCGGCCACCAGGTCCTTCAGCCCCTTGCCGAGCCGGACGGCGGGAGCGAACAGCGGCTCGCGGTTCGTGCCGATATTGCGGAACAGGTAAGTGCCGTTATAGGGGTGGTCGGGGCAGCCGACGACCAGGTCCATCTTTCCGTCGCCGTCATAGTCAAAAGCGACCGGATGCGGCCATAATCCCACGGCGAGACGCCCGCGCACACCCGCGCGGCCGTAAGTGACACGCTCGCCATTCCCGATCATGGCCGGAGCGGCCAGGCACACAACGACGGCGGATGCCGCCAGCAGCATCAGACGGAAGAAGGGTCGCATGGGTGGATCCTTTACGTTCGGTAGCTTGCGTTGATTTTAATGTAGCCTTCGGTGAAATCGCAGGTCCAGAAGCGCGCTTTTCCACGGCCCTTGCCACGGATGCAAAACCGGATCGAGCACTCCTTTTCGTCCAGCTTGCGTGTGAGGGCCGGTTCGTCGAAGTCCGCTGCGAGGCCGCGGCGGCACACCGTGACTCCCTGCAGCTTCACGTCACACAGCGCGGGATCGAGCTTCACCCCGGCGTTGCCGGCGGCGGAGAGGATGCGGCCCCAGTTCGGGTCCGAACCGGCGATGGCGGTCTTCACGAGCGGCGAATTGGCGATGGAACGTGCGATCTGTGTCGCGTCGACGTCGTTGGCCGCGCCTGTAACCTCGATGGTGATGAACTTCGAGGCACCCTCGCCGTCACGGGCAATCTGCTCGGCTAGGCTTATCAGCACGCGTTCGAGCGCAGCCAGGAAATCCGCGCGATCGGCGGGCGTAACCTTCACGCCGGATGCGCCGCTGGCGAGCAGGGCGACGGTGTCGTTGGTGGATGTATCGCCGTCCACCGAGAGCCGGTTGTAACTCTGTTCGACGGCCTCGCGCAGCAAAGGTTGCAGCACGGCGGGAACGGCCGCGGCGTCGGTCATCACGAAGCCGAGCGTGGTGGCCATGCGCGGCTGGATCATGCCGGAGCCCTTGGTCATGCCGGCGATGCGCACGCGGCCGCCTTTGAGCCGCGCTTCGGCGAAGGCGACCTTCTTGGCGAGGTCGGTGGTCATGATGGCCTGCGCGGCGTCATCAAAACGGTCTGCGGAAAGACCTTTCACCAGCTTGGGCATGGCTTTCACGAGCAATGCGCCATCCAGTTCCACCCCGATGACTCCAGTGGAGGCTCCAAGCACCTGGATAGCCGGGCAGCCCAGGGCTTCGCCGGCAGCGCGGCATGTGGCCGTGGCAACACTCTTGCCTGTGCGCGTGGCGCAGTTGGCGTTGCCCGCGTTCACCACGATAGCTCGAACCTTGCCGCGCGACGCCTTCAGGTTGGCCATCGATACGGTGACCGGAGCGGCTTTCACGCGGTTGGTGGTAAACATGGCGGCCGCCGAGGCCGGCGAGTCGGCGACGATCAGCGCGACATCGTCGCGCCGCTGCTTGCGGATACCCGCGTAAGTGGATGCGTAACGAAAACCAAGCGGTAGATTCAACCTATTCATTCTCCCAATTGTTCATTGTCGGCGACGCGATAGCCGTTCAGAAAGTCCGCTGCGGCCATGGGCCTCTTGCCCTCGGGCTGCACCTGGATCAACTCGAGCGCTTCGCCTTCGCCGCAGCAGGCCAGCAATGTCCGCCCCTGGGCGTGCAGCGAGCCGGGCGCGCCGGAAAGCCGCGCTTCGGAAGGGCGGCTCCTTGTGACCTGGAAACCGCGTCCGCGGAATCGAGTGTGCGCGCCGGGCCACGGCGCAAATCCGCGCGCACGATTGTGGATGACGGCGGCGGGACGGCGCCAGTCGATGAGCCCGTCTTCTTTCTTGAGTACCGGCGCATATGTCGCCTCTTCCGGATCTTGCGGGGTGGGCGTGATTGTGCCGCGCTCAAGTCCCGCAAGCGTTTCGATGAGCAGCGCCGCGCCCATCGGTGCCAGGCGCGCGGATAGTTCCGGAGCCGTCTCCAGGGGACCGATTTCCGTCTCGGCTTTCAGCAGCATGTCGCCAGTGTCGAGCCCCGCGTCGATGCGCATCGTGGTGACGCCGGTGCGCGTCTCGCCGTTGGCGATGGCCCACTGAATGGGCGCAGCGCCGCGGTAGCGCGGCAGCAGCGAGCCGTGTACATTCACGATGCCCCGCGGCGGGATGTCCAGGATCGATTGCGGGATGATCTGCCCGTAGCCAACCACCACCATGATCTCGGGCCGCAGCGCCGCGATCAGTTCCACGGCCTCCGGACGGCGGATGCGCTCGGGTTGGTGCACAGCAAGTCCTAGCGCGAGAGCGGATTGCTTGACAGGCGGCGCTGTGAGCGCATGACCTCGCCCGCTGGGACGATCCGGCTGGGTGAACACGGCCAGGACCTCGTGGCCGGAGGCGGCCAAAACTTCCAGAGATGCAACCGCGAACGCCGGCGTGCCCAGGAAGATGGTCTTCATCGGAGCGCGGTCAGGCCCATTCGCCGGCCTTTTGCAACTTGCGGATTTTGCGGCGGATCAGGTCGCGCTTCAGCGGGCTGAGGTGGGTGATATAGAGGCGGCCGTCCAGGTGGTCGGTCTCATGCTGGAAGGCGCGCGCCAGCAACTCGTCGCCGGTCATTTCGAAGAACTCGCCCTTGGCGTTTTGCGCACGGAGGGTGACCTTCTTCGCGCGCCGCAGGTCCTCGCGGAAGCCCGGGATGCTGAGGCAGCCCTCCTCGATGATCTGCGTGCCCTCTTTCTTCAAGATCTGCGGATTGATGAGCACGAGCTTCTGTGAAGGGTCCTCGCCTGCGGACGTGTCGATGACCGCGATGCGACGGCTGATGCCGATCTGCGGCGCGGCCAAGCCGACACCGCGTGCTGCGTACATCGACTCAAACATGTCGTCCAACAGCTTGTTGAGTTCCGGAGTGTCGAATTCAGTGACGGTTTCGGCCGGATGTTCCAGCACCGGGTCGCCGTACTTCACAATCGGATAAATCATCAGTAACTTTTCACCTGCGCTTGATAACTTTCGAAATTGCGTCTCACCTCATGGAGGGAGTCCCCTCCGAATTTCTCTAAGAAGGCGCGCGCCAGAATCAGCGCGGTCATGGCTTCGGCCACAACCCCCGCGGCCGGTACCACGCAGACGTCGCTGCGTTCATAAGCGGCCGGGGACGATTCTTTCGTCACAAGATCCGCCGACTCCAGCGGCCGCCGCAACGTAGAGATGGGTTTCAGCAGGCCACGGAGGACGATGTCCTGCCCGTTGGTGATGCCGCCCTCGAGGCCTCCGGCGTGGTTGGAACCGCGCGAGAACGCGGCCGCCGCGCGATCGTAATGGATCGTATCCTGCACCTTGCTGCCGAAGGCCGAGGAGGCGAAAGCGGCATCGCCAATCTCGACGCCTTTGACGGCTTGAATGGAGACGATGGTCTGGGCAAGCTGGCCGTCCAAGCGCGAGTCCCAGGACGCATGCGAACCGAGGCCGATGGGCACGTTGTGCGCCACCACTTCGAAGATCCCGCCGAGAGTGTCGCCCGTGCGGTAAGCTTCGTCCACGGCGGCCTTCATGCGCTGTTCGACCTCCGGATCGACGCAGCCGAGCAGAACCTCTTCCTTGGCCGCGAGCGCCGCAATCTCTTCCCAACTGGCCGCGCGCTCCAGGCGTACGCCGCCGGTTTGAACCACGTGGCTAAGGACTTGGATGCCGAACTCCCCGATCAGCGCCTTTGCCAATGCGCCAAGTGCGACGCGCGAAGCGGTTTCGCGGGCACTGGCGCGTTCCAGAATGCAGCGCGCGTCGTGCAGGTCATACTTGATTGCGCCAGCCAGATCCGCGTGTCCGGGACGCGGTCGCGTGACCGGGCGGCGGGCATCGGCGGGCAGATCGTTCTCTTCGACCGGCAGAATATCGCGCCAATTGTCCCAGTCCTTGTTGCGAACCAGGATGGCGACAGGAGCGCCAGTGGTGTGGCCATGACGCACGCCGGCGACGATTTCGGCGCGGTCCGCTTCGATCCTCATGCGGCCGCCGCGCCCGTAGCCTTGCTGGCGCCGCCAAAGCTCGCGATTAACCACGTCGAGGCACACGGGCACTCCGGCGGGCAACCCCGCTAACGTCGAGACCAAGTACTCGCCGTGTGATTCGCCGGCTGTTTCAAATCGCAACATGTACTGGAAATTTCATCGTATCGAACTGCGCAAACTCCGGGCAAGCCTACCGCCAGGACCGCTAAGATGGTTAGTCATGAGAAGTACAGGGAAAGCCATCCGCCTGAACCGTATCTTTCGCACGAAGTCGAGCAAGGCATTGATCGTGGCGTACGATCACGCTCAGATGATGGGGCCCATCGCGGGAACTGAAACACCTGTGCCGATGATCCGCCGCCTGGCGGCCGCGCGTGTTGATGCGATCCTGGTGAGCCTGGGAGCGCTGCAATACTCGACGCGCGCTTTGCTGGTCCCGGACGCGCCGGCCATCATCGCACGGCTGGACTGGACCAACGTGTGGTACCGCAAAGACGCCGCCAAGACCGGGGAATACGCAAGCTGCCTGATAGGGCAGGTGGAAGACGCGGTGCGCTGTGGAGCCGACGCCGTGGTGACTTACATGTTCATGGGGCCTGGCGACGCCGAACACGAGGCCCGGGAGATCGCCAAGAACGCCGAAGTTTCGCGTGCCGCCGAGCGCTTCGGCGTGCCGCATATCATCGAGAGCATGGCTCGCGGCAAGGACGTCGCGAATCCCTACGACGTGAACTGGGTGAAGATGCACACTCGCATCGCCAGCGAACTCGGCGCGGATTTGATCAAGACGGATTATCCTGGTGACGCCGACCGCCTGCGCGAGGTAGTCGAAGCGTGTCCCACGCCGGTGCTGGTGGCGGGAGGGCCGAAAGCGGGCGGCGACGAACAGGCGCTCGCCATGGTGTCGGCCGTGGCCGAGGCCGGCGCTGCGGGAATTGTCTTCGGGCGCTACGTCATCCAAGCCGAAGATATGGAAGGCTTTCTGGCGGCAGCGCGCCAGCGCTTGATGGCGACGGCGCAAGCATAGACGTCCGCGCGATGTGGGGGCTGGTGCGGCGGACTACGGGACGCGCCGGACTGTGATGCCGGCTTCCTGGAACAGAACCTCCACCTGCCCGAATTGTTCGTTGTAGTATTCGCTCGAATACTCCGCCATCCGTCCGCTCGAAATCACCACTTCGCGGATGCCGGCCTGCACCAGAGCACGGGCGCAATCCATGCAGGGCATGATTTCGACATAGAGGGTACAACCTTCGAGCGGTGTGCCGCAGCGTGCTGCATTGTAAATGGCGTTGCGCTCGGCGTGCTCCATCCACAGATATTTGGCTGGGCGCTCCAGCCGTTCGGGCGCATCATCGCGGATGCCGCGGGGCAGGGAATTGTAGCCGGTGGAGCGAATCTCGTGCGCGGGTCCGGCAATCACGCAACCGACCTGCGTGTTGGGGTCCTTGCTGCGCGCGGCCACGGTCTTGCAAATGTCCAGGTAGTATTCGTCCCAATTCGGAACTTGGCGCATGGGCTTTCTCAGCAGCCATTCTAGCAGCATGCCGACCCGCCTCCGTGTTAGCATTGCCTTCTGAACCACACTCCGCGATGGCGAAGATCCCCGGCAAGAACTTTCTCGTGAACCTCATTGAGCGGCGCAGCCTGCTCTTTCAACTCGTGCGCCGGGATTTCCAGATTCGATTTGTCGGCTCGGCGGCGGGCTGGCTCTGGGGTTTGATTCATCCGCTGGTGCTGCTGCTGAGCTGGTTGTTCGTGTTCCAGATCTGTATGAAAGTTGAACTGCCGCGCGGGTCGATGACGCAGAACTACACTTTCTACCTGTTTGCGGGATTCCTGCCGTGGATGCTGTTTCAGGAGACCGTGCAGCGTTCCCCGGCCAGCCTGTTGGATCAATCGAACCTGATCACAAAGACCATCTTCCCGGCCGAGTTAGTGCCGCTAAGTGTGTTTCTCTCCGCCCTCGTGAATCATCTTCTGGCGCTCTCGCTGGTGATAGTGAGCGTGAAGATCTGGATGGGGCAACTCAGTCCTATGCTGCTGATGCTGCCCATTTACATGCTGTTGTTGGGCCTGTTCGCCGTGGGCGTAGCGTGGATCGTGTCGGCACTGCATGTGTACCTCCGCGACACGGCGCAGGTGGTTTCGGTGCTTTTGACACTCTGGTTTTGGATCACCCCCATCTTCGTCACCGAACAGCAATACCCGCCGCAATTTCGCTTCCTGCTGCGCTTGAATCCGCTGGCCTATTTGGTGCAGGCCTATCGGGAACGGATACTTTTGAACAAGCCGCCGGAATGGCATGAACTGGCTACGTTGACCTTCTTTTCGGTCGTCACGTTTGTAGCCGGCGGGCTGTTTTTCCGGCACCTGAAGCGCGGCTTCGCCGACGTGCTTTAATCATTTCATGACCAGAAGGACGTTGTTGTGCAGCGCCGCGGCGGGTGGTATCGCCACGGCGGATGACAGGCGCCGGCTTGCCGAGCACGGTTTCTGGGACTACACCACGCCCGGCGCCGGCGGCATGGAAGCTTACGGCAAGGACGACTACGCCTCCCTGCTCGACGACATGGCCGGGGCGGGTATGAACTCACTGCTGATTTGCCCGCGCTGGTCCACCACCGGCTACCGGTCGCGACTCAAGTACCTCGACCAGTTGCAGTCCAACCGCGTCATCGCGTCCGGCAATGAGATCTTGCGCTGGATGCTCGAAGAGGCGCGCAATCGCAAGATCAAGACCTGGCTCAGCGCCTTTGTCTGCGGGTTCGATTCACGCGTGTACGGGTTGAAGCCTTACCGCACAATGAAGATGTCCATCGACGGCGAGCCCGCGATGGAGATCGGCAGCTACGATCTGGATACCCCGGGGGTGGCTGAACGCGCAGTGGAGATTTTCGACGAGTTGGTGAGCGAGTTCCCCATGGCCAACGCCCTGAATGTCGAACTCGAAGATTCCGGCATGGAACTTCCGCATCGCATCCCGCTATACAACATGTGGGCGGCGGAGAACGGACGGCCGCCGTTTGAGCGGCTGGGTCATCCCATCAATCCTCGCCTGTACGACGTTTACGCCTGGCGCGACTACGACACACACCGTCGCATACAGCTCCTGCAAGCCATTGAAGCGGCCGTGCGGGCGCGCAATTTCCGGGGCGACCTGGGGATGATCTGCGAAACGGCTAACTCGGCTTACTGCATCACGCAGGAGGTCAACCTGCGTGAATACCACGCCAAACTACCGCACTGGGTAGCGGTCACTTACGAGTACGACAAGTGGCGGCACCGCTATGGTGTGATGGATCTCTCCATCGCCACGCCCAAGAAGGAAGGGCTAAAGGTTTACTACCTGCCGCGCGGCGTGATGACCTGGGGCCGGTGGCCGCTGCCCATCACGCTGGAACAAAGTTGGGACATGGACGTAGAGGACGTCGTCCGGTTCCGCCCCGATGGGCTCTGGTGGTTCGGTTCGGGTAGTGTGAATGAAGGCGCGCACGTCAGCGTGAAGAGATTACGGGAAGCCGGCTATGCCGACGGTCGTGCAGCGCGACGAGCGCTGCTCAAAAGAGTGGCGGCGCTGCGGTCAACCGCGTCTTGACAGGATCTGAGGGATTTCAGGATCATACGGTCTGACCCGGAGGTCTTCGCAACTATGTCTCACGAGTCTCGTACGTCTACCCGCCGCCGTGACTTCCTGGCGGCCTCGGCGGCCTTCACCGCGGTGGCGCGCGCGCAGGAAGCGCGCACGAAGAAAGAAAGGCTCGGCATCGGGCTGATTGGTTCCGGCGGCCGCGGGAACAGTTTGATGAACGAGGTGCTGCGGCTGAAAGAGGAAGGTTTCGCGGGCGACATCGTGGCCGTCTGCGACGCTTACCGGCCGCGGCTGGAGAAGACGGCGGCCCGGCTAAACGCCAAGGCCTACAGCACGTCGGCGGAACTGCTGAAGGACCCGAACGTCAACGCCGTGTTCATCGCCACGCCCGACCGCCTGCACGTCTACCACGCGTTGGAGGCGGTGCGCGCGGGCAAGGATGTCTACTGCGAAAAGCCGCTCACGCACTGGTCGCAGTTCGACAAGCTCAAGGAACTGGCGGGGGAAGTACGTGCAAGCAAGGTGGTCTTTCAGGTGGGCACGCAGCGCGCCAGCGACGTGATGTACCTGACTGCCCGTACGCATATCAACAAGGGCGCCATAGGCAAACCCATCCACGTGGTTACGGGTTTGTTCCGCCAGGGCGATTGGGGCGAGCGCGGCATGCCGGTCGATGATCCCAACGCACAGGCCGGCCCGGATCTGAATTGGGAAGCCTTTCTGGCCGACGCGCCGAAGCGCCCCTTCGACGTCTCTCGTTACTTCCGCTGGCGCATGTACATGGACTATTCGGGCGGCCCGGTGACGGACCTGTATCCGCACTACCTGGCGCCGGTGGTGATGGCGCTCGGCCTGGGTTTCCCAAAGCGTGTGGCGGCGATCGGCGCGCAGTACGTTTTCCACGGCGAGCGCGAAGTCCCGGACACGTTCGACGCGCTGATGGAGTACCCGTCCGGTGTGACCGTCGCCATGGTGGGCAGCCAAGGAAATGGCGAGACTTTCGATCCCGTCATCCGTGGCACGCAAGGGGCCATCACGCTGCGCGAATCGAACCTGCTCATAGAGCCGGAGCGGCCAACGCAGAACCGTGCCGTGGACATCCCCAGCTTCAACATGGTGCGCGAACACGTGCGCAATTTTCTAACCGCGGTGCGCACGCGCGGGAAAACGAACGCAGACATCGAAAACGGCTACCGCACGCAGACAGCCCTCATCATGGCCATGCAATCGCATCTGGCCCGCAAGGTGGCCCAGTTCGACGAAGACAGTCAGACGATCCGTCTGGATTAAGAAGCAAGGAGAGAATGATGGCGAAGGAATTGGGAGTTGCCGTCCTGGGCACCGGTTGGGTGGCGGGCGAGCACATCAAAGCGTTCCAGAAGAATCCGCACACGGAGGTTGTCGCGATGCTGAGCCGCGACAAGGCGCGCGCCGAGGCGCGTGCGGCGGAGTTCAACCTCGCGGGGTGCCGCGCCTACACGGACCTGGATGAGCTGTTGAAGGATGAACGCGTGCGTATTGTGAGCGTTTGCACACCGCACCAACTGCACGCCCCGCAAGGCATCGCTGCGGCTTCGAGCGGCCGGCACGTGGTGGTGGAGAAGCCCATCGCGCTGGACGAGGCGAGCCTGGTGGCGCTGGACGCGGCGGTCCGGAGCGCCGGCGTGAAAAGTGTGGTCAGCTTCGTGCTGCGCTGGAATCCGCTCGTCGAAACGATCAAGACCATGCTGGCGGACGAGTTGGTGGGTGACCTTTATTACGCCGAAGTGGACTACATGCACGACATCGGGCCTTGGTATTCGGGCTACGAGTGGATCATCCAGAAACGCTATGGGGGCAACTGCCTGCTCACCGGCGGATGCCATGCCGTGGATGCCTTGCGCTATTTCGTGGGGCAGGAAGCAGTGGAAGTTTTCTGCTACTCCAACACCAGCCCCAAGAACCACCTCAAGTTCGGATACGATCCGAACGCGCTCACCCTCGTCAAGTTCGACGGCGGGTTGATCGGCAAGGTGGGCTGTTCGCTCGAAGCCATGATGCCCTATGCGTTCCCCATTGTGCTGCTGGGCGACCGTGGCGCGATTCGCAACAACCAATTCGTCACCAAGCGCTGGCCGGGGCAGACCGGATGGGCGACGGTGCCGACCGTGCTGCCGGATACCGCCGAAGTCTCGCACCATCCCTTCGTCGGCCAGATGAACCACTTCGTCGACTGCATCCTGAACGACAAGGAATCTCACTGCAACGTCGCCGACGCTGTGAAGACGCACCGCATCTGCATGGCGGCCGAGGTCTCGGCGCGGGAGGGAAAACCGGTGCGGCTCTAGGCCCGCGCCGCGTGCGGAATGGTTACCAGAGAGCAGGTCGTGCATGCGTATCGCCTCATCCTGGGTCGCGAGCCCGAGAGCGAGGAGGTAATCCAAAATCACATGGACACGCACGAGGACGTGGACTCGTTGCGCACGGTCATGCTGCAGTCGGACGAGTTCCGGCAGGCTGCTCTGATGTCGCCCTGGCTGCTGCCTATGGACCAGTGCCCGCGCATCGAGGTTGAAACCGCCGTCGCCGGCGAAAAGCAGCCGAGTGCGCTGTTT
>JAJFUV010000067.1 GCA_021372245.1 Terriglobales bacterium | reverse complement strand
CGCCAGACTCTACGTTGCGGAAAGCGGGATCAACGCGATCGCCGTCATGGATGCCAGGACTTTGAAAGTGCAGGGCCACATCCCAACGGCCTGGTATCCCTACCGGCTGGCCATATCGCCCGACGGCCGTCGCCTCGCCTGCATCTCTTTTAAAGGATTCGGCAATGGCCCGAATGCGGGTAAGAGCATTCCGAAAAGCGACTTCCTTCAGATGCAGGGGGTGATGAGCTTACTGGATGTACCCTCGGACGAGGCGCTCCGGCAAATGACTCAACAAGTCTTGGAATGCAACGGAATTGTCGACCGCACCGGCGACCGGGCCGCTATGTCCAGCCCGATCGTCCCAGCCGTCGCCGGACAGGTGTCCAAACAAATCAAGTATGTGGTGTTCATCACCAAAGAGAACCACACGTACGACACGATTTTTGACCGCGTCCCCGGAGCGAAGCACGATCCCTCATTGTTGCGGTGGGGGCTGCACCAAACTATCAAGGCCGACGGCGAGCCCACGCTGGAGGACGTGGGCGTCATGGTGAATCACAACGCCCTGGCCCGTCAATTCACCGTCAGTGACAATTTCTACATGGAACCGGAGGCCTCGGGCGTGGGGCATCGCTGGCTGGTGGGCGTGCAGCCGAACAACCTCATGCAGATGACTTACACCCTCGGGTGGGCTTTCAAGAAAGACAGCACGGCTCCGGGACGGCGTTACTCCATGGGCTCGGCGGGTTCCTTGATTCCCGAAGATTATCCCGAGGCTGGGTCGATGTGGGAACACCTCGCCCGTCACCAGATAGGATTCCGCAACTATGGCGAGGGTTTTGAATTTCCCGGAGTCCGCGAGGAAGAAGACGAACACCCCACCGGCGCCCGGGAGGTTGTCAACATCCCCATGCCGAAAGTCCTCTTCGACAACACGTGCTTCGAGTTTCCCATCTTCAACACCAGGATTCCGGATCAGTACCGGGCGCACTGGTTCATGAAGGACGTCGAGAAACGCTATCTGCGTGGTGGCCGGAGATTTCCGTCCTTCGTCAACA
The DNA here is from genome assembly GCA_021372245.1 of Terriglobales bacterium. Lineage (GTDB taxonomy): Bacteria > Acidobacteriota > Terriglobia > Bryobacterales > Bryobacteraceae > JAJFUV01. The sequence goes on along the minus strand of JAJFUV010000067.1, from coordinate 2,780 downwards.
TCGCCATCTGCAACGATCACGGCGCATCCCGCAAGCCAGACAAGGGATATCCGTATCTCGCCTCATTTATGGCGGATAACGATCTCGCGCTCGGCCGGATCGTTGAGTTTCTTACGCGCACTCCCTATTGGAAGAACATGGCAATCTTTGTAACCGAGGACGACGCGGGCGGCGAACCCGATCACGTGGACGCCCAGCGCAGTGTCCTGCTGGTCATCAGTCCATGGGCGAAAAAGGGCTATGTCTCCCACCGCCACACGACCATCCTGAGCATGCACCGGACACTTTACGAAATCCTCGGCCTGCCGCCCCTCAATATGTTCGACGCGCTGGCCAACGATTTCTCGGACTGCTTCACCACGCAACCGGATTTTCGTCCGTACAACTGTGTCCGCGTGGATCCGCGGATTTTCGACCCGGAGAAAGCCAAGGATCCGAAAGACCCGGACTACGGTCAGGCCCGCAAGATGGGCTCCTTACCGCTAGATGACGCCGACGAAATGGAGAAGATTTTGCGGCGGGGTGAAAAGGAAGCTTCGCCGCACCGGTAAAGGGATCTCGCTCACTTACACCCAGCGATGCGAGACGAGCCGCACGGCGGTCTTCGCAAAGCGGGCCGTGCCGTACCGCTCCCGGTAGATCTTGGCATAGAGAGCCGCCGTGCTCGACGGGGGCATTGTAGGACGTGGCTTCTGTTCCAGCTTCACGGCGCCGGATGGGCAAGTTGTCACGCATAGGCCGCACCCGATGCAGCGTTCCGGATCGACCCTGGCATTGGATTCCCGCATATGGACCGCATCCATCTGGCATCGGTTGATGCACGCGCCGCATGCCCGGCACTCTCCCTCATTCACGACGGCCAGATAATTGCTGCTGAAGAAATCAACCGGGCGCGCAAACTTCTTCGCTGTCTTCAACGCAACACAGCAACACCCACAACAGCAGCAGACGAACTGCGGATTCCGTATGTTCTGGGGCTGCAAGACCAGGCCCTCGCGATCAGCTTCGTCGAGCAGTTCAAGCATTCGTTCGCGCGCGATTGGGCGTGCCTGTCCGTGGTCGAGCATCACGGTCGCTGCCCCACCCATGGTCAGACAGTTCTCCCGAACGGGTGTCTGTCGGCAAGGCTTCCCGGCGAGATCGCTTGCCTGGCGGCAGATGCAGTTCATTACTGCAAACGGTCCCTCCGAGTTCCGGACCGACGCTCGAATGTCGTTGTACTGAGCCACATGGCGCTCGACGGTGAGGGGCTTGTGAATCGGGACGGTCCTCAACTGTGGCGTGGCCTTCGGGCGGATAGCTTGTCCGAGGCCCTGGTCGAAATACTCGAGAAGATCGCGCGCCAATTCTGTAGACAAACGGTCGACCTGGCCCTCATAGATTCCGATCACGAAGGGCAGCTTTCCGTATCGGGGTTCGCCCTGGCCGGTGTCGCCCCGAATGAGCCCCTTGTAAGCCATCTGGTCGAGAAGTTCCTTGAGAGACTCGCGGCTGATCCCACCCTTGAACCGCCGGTGGATGACCGGGACCGGTTCGAGCAGCATGCTGAGGCTCATCGTGACCCGGGCTTCCAGTGGGGTGAAGAGTTGCTTCAGGATGCGGATCTCAACGCCCGACACCGTCCTTGGAAAGCCCACCGGCATCCGGTCCAGGTCCCGCTGCAATTCGCGATAGATGTCATCGTCGGACATGGATCTTCCAATAGCCCGATTCTATACTGGCCAGCCGTCTGGCTGGAGGCCTTTTCTTTCACGTGCTGAGTCTGTGCAATGGATGCTTCAGCTATGCGAGCCAGGATCGATGGTCACCACTTTTGCCGGGCAAATGCCTACGCATGCGCCGCATCCGTTGCACTTGTCCGGCAAGACCTTCACGGCTACTGTATAGGTATCGTAATCGAAGCCTTCCACGATCGCCCCGCGAGGACATCGCGGCAAACAGACGCCGCACTCTCTCTCCATCCTCAAGAGGCACCTCGAGAGATCGATCCTGGCGATCCCGAACACGTGCCGGTTCTTCTCTCTCAGGGGCAACCGCCGGATCACTTTGGTCGGACAGGCTTTGCCGCAACGATTGCAGTCCTGGAGACAGTAGTTCGGACCGCTGAAACGAAGCGTGGGGGCCAGAAGCCCTGACACATCGCCCGGATCGACCACTGGCTGTATGATTCCGGCCGGACACACTCTCACGCAACTTCCGCAGCGTACGCAGCCGCCCTTGAAGGTGGTTTCATCCACATTTCCAGGCGGGCGAAGGTAACGCTGTTTCCGCGCCCAGGCCTTCGGCACAAGCGCACAGAAAGCCGCGCCCGCCCCCACGGCAAGAATTGCACGCCTCGCGGGTACGGTCGCGGCGGGAAGCGTTCCACGGTTGAACCCACGCGCCACCAGCGCCAGCAGATCCTGAGTGGCGCCCAAGGGGCATATCCTGGAACACCAAATTCCCGGGAAGAGGAAGCTGATGAACATAACGGCGGGAAGCCCCGCCGCGGACAGCAGGGTCATCCCATGGCCACCTGCTCGGGACAAATTGAACGCTCCGCTGAACAAGGCCAAGGGATCCATCCAGAGAAGGAACGGATATCCGGCCAACGCCCCGCCAAGCGTTACGAGGACTATCGCCCGACCTGCGGGCCACGCGAGCAGGCCGGACTGCTGCGCGTTCTGTTGGATGCGCCCGCCGCGCACTCTGCCGCAGTATTCGGATATCAGCCCCACCGGACAAAGCCGCCGGCACCAGAACCTGCGGCGAAAAACTGCCACCAGCAGCATGGGCACGGC
>JAJFUV010000010.1 GCA_021372245.1 Terriglobales bacterium | reverse complement strand
CACGGTGACGTCCTTCGATTCGCGAAAGCCCGGGAGTATCCCGGCGCTCGCCCGCACCAATTTGCGGCTAAGCCACAGGCCGATCGCCAGACGGACCAGGCCCGCGAGCGCTACCGCCGCCCAAACCCACATCGCCACCACAGGCCAGCTCAGCGGGCGGCGGACGGGAGTCTGCGTTTCAACGATTGGCGTCCTCACAAGAGGCGTCGTAGTCAGCACCCGGATCTCGGGCGAAGAGGCAGCGTTGATGGTTTGCCGCGGCAGCCTCGTGGCGGTTGCTCGTATCGGGAGCGGTATTCTTGGAGCTACCAGGCTGACCACGGGCATCAACATCGCACCGTAGATCACCGCTCTCCACACCGCCAACCGGACCGCAACATCCCGGATCCGAAAGCAGCACAACACTGCTCCAGCCAGAGCAGCCAGGATTGTCACGCGCAGAGCCCACCCGCCCAGAAACCACAGCAGAGATTCCGCCATTATGATCGCGCCGCCTTGTTCTTGATGATCTTCTTCGCCAGCTTTTCCAGTTCCTCTTGCCTGACAAACGAGTTCTCCACCATGCCGGCCAGAAGTTGCTCCACCGAGCCGTCGCAAAACTGGTCGATGATCTGCTTGACTACCTGGGCGGCCATGTTGCGGCGGCGCTCTGGCGCGCGGTAACGGTATGTCCGGCCGTCCACGTCATGAGTCAGGTAGCCCTTCTGTTCCAGGCGGTGGAGCAAAGTGCGGACAGTGGAATCCTTCAGGTTACGCGAGGATTGCGCCAAGGCCTGCCGGCAATCCTCAGCGGTGCATCCCGGATTCGCCCAGACGTGGTCCATCACGATCTGTTCGAGTCCGCTGATCTTCTTCCACATGTCTGCTACAAAAATGTAACACTACAAATTTGTCGCGTCAATGGTGAAATTGCCGGAGCGCCTGCGAAGGTGCGTGACTAAGGCTTCTGCACTTCCCGGTAGACATTGACCGCGTCGGCGTCTCCCAGGATGTTGGTGCGGGATTCTACCCTCACCAGGTCACCTTTCCTGAGGTCTTCAGCCTTGAGCTTCTTCTTGCCTTCGAAGTAGCGGGTCCTTTTCGTGCAGTAGAACTCGATCGAGTTGGAATCTTCGGTTTCGACTACCAGCCGTTTCGACGTGCTGGTCTGCACAACACCGTGGATGCTGGCGAGCGGCTCCTCGACTGGGCCGGCGAAGGCCGCCGCCGTCACAAGCAACAGGCACGCCAGGCTACAGAGTATTGATGCTCGCCACACGGCCGGCTTCGAAGGCCGCGATGGCGGCTTCCTGCTTGAGAATGTATCCCAATTCATCGACGCCCTCCAGCAGGCAGTGGTGCGCGAACTCGTCCACCGGAAACCCCACCGCGCGTCCATCCGGTAGGATCAACTTGCGGTCGGCCAGATTCACGGCCACTTCGACGTTCTGGTCCTTTTCGACCATAGCGAACAACTCCGCGTGGATCTCGCGCGGGACCACCACCGGCAGTAGCGAGTTCTTCAGCGAATTCTGCTTGAAGATGTCGGCGAACGACGTACTGATCACCGCCCGGAATCCGAACTGCGTGAGAGCCCACGGTGCGTGCTCGCGCGAACTGCCGCAGCCGAAATTGTCGCCGGCCAGCAGAATTGCCGCGCCCTTCGCGCGCG
>JAJFUV010000005.1 GCA_021372245.1 Terriglobales bacterium | reverse complement strand
GGCAGATCTCTACGCGACGGAGGCGGCTGCGGCCTTGATGAGGGGGATGAAGCCCTCGGCCTTGAGCGAGGCGCCACCGACGAGGCCGCCATCAATGTTCGGCTTGGCCATGAGGCCCTCGACGTTGTCAGCCTTCACGCTGCCACCGTACAGCACGCGCATGCCGTCGGCAACGTCCTGGCCGACGACCTCGGCGACGGTCTGGCGGACGATACCGCAGATGCGGTCGGCTTCGTCGGCGTCGCAGACTTCGCCGGTGCCGATGGCCCAGACGGGCTCGTAGGCGATGACCATCTTGGCGGCGTCAGCGGCGCTGATGCCGTCGAGCATGGCCTTGACCTGCGCGGACACGACTGCGTCGGCCTTGCCGGCCTGGCGCTCGCTGAGTAGCTCGCCACAGCAGACGATGGGCTTGAGGCCGCTGGCGATGGCCTTCTTGGTTTTGGCGTTGACGGTGACGTCGGAATCGCCGAAGTAGGCGACATGGGCGTCTGTCCAACCCGCTTCGAGCTTGCCGAAGCGGCCGCGGCGCTCGGAGTGGCCGATGATAACCCACTGGGCGCCGGTGGAGAGAATCATCTTGGCGGAGATTTCGCCGGTGTAGGCGCCGGACTCTTCCCAGAACATGTTCTGGGCGGCGACTCCGACGGGGGACTTCTCGGTGCAGCCAACGACGGTGGTCAGCGCGGTGGCGGGGACGCCAAGGACGACTTCAGCGGCACCGGGATCGCCCATGCCTGCGACGACGGCGCAGGCGAGCTTGCAGGCTTCTTCGTTGTCACAGTTCATCTTCCAGTTTCCGGCCATAACGGGTTTGCGCATTGGTATCGGTCTCCTAAATTGGTGTAACTAAAGGTGGTCGGTGATTGGGCCGGCTGAAGCTCGGCCCCTCCGGGAGACGGGCGAGACGCCCGTACTACGCGGGTTCGCTGTTACAGGCTATTTCTCGTCCAGGGCATCTACGCCGGGGAGGCTGCCGTTCTCGAGGTACTCGAGGGAGGCGCCGCCGCCGGTGGAGACGTGGTCGATCTTGTCTTCGAGGTGCATCTGGGTAACGGCTGCGACCGAGTCGCCGCCGCCGATCACGTTGAAGCCGGGGCATTCGCCCATGGCCTTGGCGACTTCGAGGGTGCCCTGGTCGAACGGCTTGACCTCGAAGTGCCCCATCGGGCCATTCCAGAAGACGGTCTTGGCCGCGCGAACGAGGTCAGCGTACATCTTCGCGGTCTCCGGGCCGATGTCCTGAGCGTCCCAACCGGGCTCGATAGCCGTGGGAGCGGCGTACTTGGTGCTGTGGTCCCCGGCTACGTTCTGCATGTTCACGTCCTGCGGCAGGATCATCTTGTCCAGGTGGTCCTTCATCGCGTCCATGACTTCCTGGGCGAGAGTTTCGCTGCCCTCGGGGCAGTACGAGGAGCCGATTTCATAGCCCTTGGCCTTGAAGAAGGAGTAGGTCATGGCGCCGCCGATGAGCATCTTCTCGCAGCGGGGCAGGAGGCTCTTGATGACGCCGATCTTGTCTTTGACCTTCTTGCCGCCGAGAACCACGATGAAGCCGTCCTGGGGCGAGTTGTAGAGCTTCTGAAGCATGGAGACTTCCTTCTCCACGAGCAGACCAGCGACGCAAGGGGAGAGGAACTGGGTAACGCCGTAGACGGACGCGTGCTTGCGATGGGAACTGCCAAACGCGTCGTTGACGAAGGCCTCGGCCGGAGCCGCGAGCTCTTTGGCGAAGGCCAGCATCTGCTCCTTGTCCTTGCTCTCCTCGCCCGGGTAGAAGCGGGTGTTCTCGAGCAGGATCACATCGCCGGCCTTCATGTTGGCCACAGCGGCGGCGACTTTGTCACCGATGCAGTCGTCGATGAAGGGCACGTCTTTGCCGAGCAGTTCGGCGAGGCGGACGGCGCAGGGCGCAAGGCTTTCCTCGGGATTCCGCTTGCCCTCGGGGCGGCCGAGGTGCGAGCAGAGAATCAGCTTGCTGCCCGACAGAGCCTTGATGGTCGGCAAGGCGGCCGAGATGCGGGTGGCGTCGGTGATGCGGCCGTTCTCAAGCGGGACGTTGAAGTCCACGCGCACCAGGACGGTCTTTCCCTTCAGGTCCACGTCGTTGATGGTTTTCTTATGCATCGAGATGACCTCCCGAGGGTTGGGCGATTAGAGAATCGCTCGTGGCGCGTAAGAAGTGAGGCTTCGCGTTGTCATCCTGAACGAAGTGAAGGATCTCCGGAGCTGCTTCGTCGCAAACGGCGCTCCTCAGCATGACAGAAAAAGTGAAGCTACTGCGGATTGCCGGTGGCCACGACGTACAGGGCTGTCAAGCGATCAGGCAACTGCAGGACCTCGCGAATTTCAGCGTCGCGGCCGGCGCCAATGGGTACTGCACCGAGACCGAGCGCGACGGCCTGAAGGAGAATGTTCTGCGCACAGTGGCCAGATTCCAGGCATAGCATTTGCTTGTTTGCCATCCCCAGCTTCTCCTCGGCTTTGGGCATGTCAGCGGTGATGACAAAGGCGGTGGCACAGGTTTTGACTTGCTGCTGTCCACGGCAGGCGTCGCCGAGAGCCACACGGCGGTCTTCGGTGGCCAGGCGCTCAAGGGCATGCTCTTTGGGCAGATAGTGGAAGACGCCGTCGGCGTTGAGAGCATAAAGCTCAAGTGCGTACACTCCCATGGGAGAGGGGCACGTGCGTTTGCCGGAGGCGGGGTCTGTGATGCCCTGAGCAGCCCAGCAGAGCTGGCCGAGTTGGGCGAGGGTCAGGGGCACCGGCTTCCACTGGCGCTTGGAACGCCGGGTGGCGAGGGCTTTTTCCAGTGAGAAGGTGCTGTCAGTATGCGGCGCGGGCAGGGCGATCTGCGGCGTCTGAGCCGGCTGTCCGTGGGCGGACTTGGTGAAAATGAAGGCTTGTAGCAACTCGAAGGCGACGGTGATACCAATCGAGAGGTAGATCAGGTTGCGGATTGTTCTGCGCATGGTATCAGCCCCTTGACCGGATTACGGGCGGGCATTGGCCGCGACGGGCGAGAGGCCCGTGCTGCCGAGATACTGTCTCTGCCAAGCGACACGCGACACGAAAACGGCGGAGTCGTTGCCGACTCCGCCGTATATTTCGCTACTGGAGCTTATACACCTTTTTCCGCGACGAGCTTCATGAGCTCAGCCATGCGGTTGGAGTAACCCCA
>JAJFUV010000358.1 GCA_021372245.1 Terriglobales bacterium | reverse complement strand
GGAAAGATCGAAGAGAATACTCAGGGCCAAGCCGGCCTTTGGCGGTATGGAATATCCGGCGACCTACCCATAGCCCTGGTCACCATCGGCGAGATTCGGGACGTCGGCCTGGTCGGGCAGATGCTTCAGGCCCACACCTATTGGCGCATGCACGGGCTGATGGCGGACCTCGTGATTCTTGCCGAAGAGGCGGGCGGCTACGAGCGGCCGCTGCACGAAAGGCTGGAAGGACTCATTCAGGCGCATTCGACGAACACCGGCAGGGATAAGCCCGGCGGGGTTTTCCTGCGCAGTGCGGATCAGGTCCCGGAAGCAGATCTGACACTCCTCCTGGCGGCCGCGAACATCGTGTTTATGTCGGCCCGTGGCACGCTGGCCTGGCAAGTAGGCGTCCCGGGGGAGATGCGCGATCAGAGGGAGAAGCCTGCATGGAAGAACGCGGTGCAGGACCCTGTTACTCCTCTGCCGTTTTTGGAACTGCCCTACTTCAACGGGCTTGGCGGTTTTACTCCCGATGGACGCGAGTATGCAATTTATCTTGACGCCGACACAAATACGCCGGCTCCTTGGGTGAACGTGATCGCAAATCCAGGTTTCGGCACCCTCGTGAGCGAGACGGGATCGGGCTTCACCTGGAGCGGAAACAGCCAGCGGAACCGTCTGACCGCATGGTCAAATGATCCCGTTGTGGACCCGGCGTCCGAGGCGCTCTACATACGGGACGAAACGACGGGGTTGTGCTGGACACCTACTCCGTCGCCCATCCGGGAGAAAGCCGCGTACCGTGCGCGCCACGGGGCGGGCTACTCGGTCTTCGAACACAACAGCAATGGAATAGACCAGGAGTTGACGGTTTTCGTCCCGATGGACAAGAGCGGTGGCCAGCCGGTCAAGCTACAAATACTTCGGCTGAAGAATAGTTCCGCGAGGCGGCGTACGCTCTCGCTCACCTATTATGTCGAATGGGTGCTTGGCGAGCACAGTGAAACGAGCCGGATGCACGTCGTGACCGCGTGGGACGACGAGATGCAGGCGATAACGGCCCGGAATCGTTACCATCCAGACTACGGGGAGAGGATCGCCTTTGCCGCCATAAGCGCGAACGCGGATTCCTACTGTGGCGACCGCACGTCCTTCCTGGGACGCAACGGTTCCATGAAATCAGCGGCGGCCATGGGGTACTCGGCGCTTTCCAACAGAACGGGAGCGGGGTACGACCCCTGCGCGGCGCTGCGGGTCAGCTTCGAGCTGGCCCCGGGCGAGAGCACGGAGATCACCTGTATGCTCGGCCAGGTTGAGTCGCGGGAAGCTGCCCTGGCCCTGGTGCTTGCCTACCGAAAAACCGCGGCGGCGGAGGCTGCGTTAGAAGGAACGAAAGTGTGGTGGGATGACTTATTGGGCGTGGTCGAGATGCATACACCTGAACTCGCGGCGGATTTTCTTATCAATAGATGGTTGCTGTACCAAGATTTGAGCTGCCGGATATGGGGGAGATCCGCCTTCTACCAGTCCGGGGGCGCATTCGGCTTCCGCGACCAACTGCAGGATGTTATGGCCCTCCTCTACGCATCTCCCGGACTTGCGCGTGATCACATACTCCTTGCGGCGAGCCGGCAGTTCAAGGAAGGCGATGTCCAGCACTGGTGGCATCCTCCAGGTGGGGCAGGGATCCGCTCCCGCATATCCGACGACCTCTTGTGGTTACCCTTCGTCGTCGCCCAGTATGTGCGGGTCACTGGCGATGTCGGCATCCTGAATACGCAAGCCTCCTTTCTGGAAGGGCCGGAGCTCAAGGAATATCAGCGCGAGGCATTCTTTACGCCTACGGTCGCCGCCGAAAGAGCCAGTCTTTTCGAGCACTGTCGCCGCGCGGTTGCACGCGGCAGTACCGAAGGTCCACACGGGTTGCCTCTCATGGGTACGGGCGACTGGAACGACGGGATGAATCTGGTGGGTGCAGACGGCAAGGGAGAGAGCGTTTGGTTGGCTTGGTTCCTGGTGGATGTGCTGCGAGGTATGTCCGAGATGTCCGAGGCTCTGGGCTTGGCCGATTTGGGCAGGGAATACCTTGAAAAGCGGGACGCGCTCATCGTCCGGATCGAGCGCTCGGCTTGGGATGGAGAATGGTACCTCCGGGCGATATTCGACGACGGTACCCCGCTCGGATCCTCAATGAATGCCGAGGGGCGGATCGACTCCCTGCCCCAGTCCTGGGCTTTCCTTAGCGGTGGTGATACGGAGCGGTCGAGGATGGCTCTTGAGTCCGCGTGGAAAGAGCTTGTCCACGAAGACGAAGGCCTGGTGCTTCTTTTCACGCCCCCCTTCGACAAGGCCGTGCCCTCGCCGGGATACATACAGGCGTACCCTCCGGGAGTGCGCGAAAACGGAGGGCAATACACGCACGCCGCCTTGTGGCTTGCCATGGCGATGGCGCGCAGCGGGGACGGTACACGATCGGGCCAGCTTCTGCGTATGCTGAACCCGATAGAGCAAGCGCGAACCCCCGAAGCGGTCCGCCGGTATTCGGTGGAACCCTACGCGGTAGCGGCAGATGTGTACCAGCTGGCCGGGCGCACTGGCCAGGGTGGCTGGTCGTGGTACACAGGCTCCGCAGCGTGGATGTACCGCGTCTGGGTGGAAGAGGTTCTAGGGTTGAAGTTGCGGGGGGACCGGCTGGAACTTGATCCCGTCATTCCCGGCTGGTGGAGCGGTTTCCGCGTGAACTACCGCCATGGCGAAGCGCGCTATGAGATTCAGGTCGAGAATCCTGAAAGCTGCGAGCGCGGGGTTCTCTGGATCGAAATGGACGACCTGCGTCTGGAAAATCTTCTTATCCCCCTGGAGCGCGGCCCGGGCGATCATAAAATCCTGGTACGAATGGGGAAATCCTAATGATGCCAAAAGGTGGTGGGCGAGGGACAAGCTGAATCAGGCTGATACCGAAACCATGAATATCCGGATTTTTTTAAC
>JAJFUV010000344.1 GCA_021372245.1 Terriglobales bacterium | reverse complement strand
GCCGCGGCAGGAGGCGTTCACGGAGCGGTCGTAGTCGCTACGCGCCGGAATACGAGTTCTTCGCCGTAAGCTTCCGGGATGGCGACGTACTTTTTCATCTGTTTCCGTAACGTGGGGGTGCGATCAACCAGGACAGCCTGCGTGTTCCCCTTGGCCACGCGCACCTCCTCGTGGGGGATGCGCCGGCGTAACCATTCTGAATCAAGGAATGCGATGCGCAGTTCGCCGGTCGAAACGCGCACTCTCACGAACATATGGCCCAGGACGCCACCTGTCGGCAAGACATCGGCGATGCGGACACCCCCGATATCCACCAGCCGCATTTCGTACTCTTGCTGTTCCGAGGGGCTGCTTTTCGACTGCATCGTAACGTCGTAGGCGATTCCGCGGCGGGTGACGGTCAGCACGTCGTCCGCGTCTTCCCAACTACCCTCCAGAGCCGGATCCGCTACGCGATCTTGCCCGGTGTAAAGCGGATGGAGGGATAGCAGGTCGCCGCAGCCGATGGCCAGAAGGGCAAAGCTGAAGGCCGTCAGCAGCAGGGGAGTCCGCAGGACGGTGTCACTCGTCTTTCGTCTGCGGTTGCGTGCGTTTTTCGGTGTAGTCCACATAGACGTCATCCACGGTGTTCTTTGCTCCCCGAACCTCGACCGTCCAGGCCTTGCCGCCCGACTCGGCTTCCATCCATATCCTGCGATAGCCATAGACATTCGGTTCTGGGCCTACACTCTTGGCCCAGTTCTTGAAATGCTCGGTGACCTCCGTAGTACCGGCATTTCCGGTGCTGTAAACATACCTCACAGTCCGGATGTCAGGCGGAGCCACGCCCCTGTCCAGGTCCTCTTCCGATACCGCATCATAATCCGGCCGGCGCATCCGGATCCGGGCCAGGCATCGCGAGTTAGGGAATGGTGGAGGTCCACCGAGCAGCGCCGGTTCATTCGCGTCGGCGCATTTCTCCCAGTTCAGATCCGATTCCCGAAGCTCACCTTGAGAATAGAACACGCGGCGCGACGAACCGCACGTCAGGGTGACCGTATCTCCGCCAAGAATGCCGACATTCTCGATGCGCAGTTGCGGGTGCCTGCTCGCGAATTCCTGCAGAGGGAAAGGCGGGCCGCCTGGCAAGGCCGCCCACGGATCTTCCTGGTTGAGCAGGAAATAGACGCCAAGCGCTCCTACTGCTATGGGTACCGCAGCAAAGACGATGGCCACCACCTTTGAGAACCACATGGGTCCCGGTTCATCGCCCACCCAGCGAAAGTTGGCAAACCACAAGAGCAACTCCGCGGCCAACACAATGAGAAGGCATTTCCAGAACAGCGTTCCGAACCGGAGCAATCCGGTTGTGAAGGAGTATCTGGTGTCGTGCAGGAGAATCATCCCGGCCAGGGAAATGAGGACTACCACCCCGATCCACACCATCAGCGTGTTCACAAGGTGAGTCGCCATCTGCCTTGCCAGCGCGGAAGAATCCAGCGCAACAGTCGCCTGCGACATCTCATCCGGCTTGCGGGCCTCTTGGGATGACGTCGTCGCCTTCGGAAGCGGATGCACGCCATCAGTGACGGTTTCCTGGCGAACCGGCTGTCCCGTCCACGCCGGGATAGCCGCCAGGAATCGCTGATACGCCTCGGGCGGAGTCACGTCCTCCAACCTCAGCAGTTCCTCGCCGGCACGATCTTCCAGCAATAGGTACCGGGCTACCAGGTTGGTGAGGCTGCTGCGGTATCGCCTCGCTCTGCGCTCCACGGACTTGACCGCCCCGACATCCTTCCAGGCCACCCTCGTGGAACCGGTCAGATCCCGTGTTTCGATGCCCTGTGCGTCGGCCACATACACCACGTTGCGCCGGCTCACAGCGACGAAAACCGCCCCGATGGCAATGGCGACCAATCCCAGTGCCGCCGGATAGGCCAGCCATCGGGTCCAGAGGGTGTCGGGGTAACGAACCAGCCACCCCGCGGCGAACAGGAAGAAAACCGCGTACGCAGCCGGTGTCAGGATGCTTACCTTGGACTGCCGCATCTCGATGGGACCGGCCGGCGGCACGGCGGGCTTTGCATGTTCCACAGTCGCGGGAGCCTGCGGCTGCTCTTGCTTGAGCGTGCCTTGCCAGCGGCCGAGCAAAGTCCATGTTCCGGCCGCCAGGCCGAGTCCAATCAGACCCATGCATCCGATCGCCCCCACGTCCGGCAGGGTCTTCCCTTGCGCCAGTTTTACAAGGGCGATGAGAATCAGCACCCCGCCCCAGGCCAGGAACAACTGCGTGAACCCGTGCCTCATGCGCAGGAGTCTATCAGAAATCCGCCATCACGGAACCGTTAACATGCGGATCTCGCTCCACCGGCTTCCCCGCCCGTATGCGTCCCGGTGTATCATCTGTTGCGATGCGACGAATCGGACCGTTGATTATTCTCCTGGTCTCGCACGCGGTGGCGCAGAAGATTCCCAACGTCCGTTGCGTGCTCGAGGACTACAACGTAGACTCCGTCATTTACTGGCAAGCCCCATTCAAGGTCGGGAAGGTCCAAGTCGCGGTCCTGCGCGATCCGGCCGGCGAACAGGAGGCCCGCTTTGACCTAAGCCACGGCGCCACGTTGATTTCCCTGCGCTTCAAGGGCAAGGAACTGCTTTATGGCCAGAGTGCGGGCGCTGGCATCAACCTGTACGTTCCCCGCGGGGGTTCCGAGAACGAACTGCAGCACCTGAGCCCCTACTGGTCCTCCTACAGCCCCACCCAGGGGCATACCAGTATGGGGATCCCTTCCACGGTG
>JAJFUV010000307.1 GCA_021372245.1 Terriglobales bacterium | reverse complement strand
TCGTCGAACGCATATCCGCGCATTGCGACTTCGGCAAGGTGTTGATGGAGATGCCGTGCGCTAACGATCGTGTTCTCGTTGTGGCGGCTCAGACCGTGCGCCTGAATAATTTCGTCGACTTCCATCGCGGGCAGGTACGCGATCAGGGACTTGCCAAGCGCAGTGCAATGCAGATCCATCTGCTTTCCCACGCACGTGGAAAAAGGCGCTGCCCGGCGCGATTCGCGCTTAGCGATGACGAGCGCCCAGTCCTGGTCGCGAACCGCTAGATGGACCGTAAGCCCGGTCCGCAGATTCAGCGCCGACAGGAACGGATTCATTTGCTGGCCAACGCTCAGCAGGCTAAGGGAGGAATGCGCCAGGCTGAACAGCTTGTTGCCGAACAGGTACCGTCCATTGCGGGGACAGCGTTGCAGGTATCCCCGGCGCTCCAAAGTGACCAGTAGATAATGCGCGGAGCTCTTTGGGAGCTTCGCCTGGTCTGCGATGGCTGGCAGGGTTAAGCCCCCGCGCGAACACGCGATGATTTCCAGAAGCGAGAGCGCTCGGTTAAGGGCGGGAGCGGTTTGAGTCCTGACTGCGGCCATGACAGCCTTCTCCTAACTGCCTATATGAAAATGGGCACACTCCTCAGCCGTCCGGCTGTCATCCCCGCTGAGATAACGTATGAAACACTCGTGCTGTCCGTCGAGCAGCTCGGGAGTTAAACCCGGACGTTTGGTGGAAAAGAAAGAACCGTAAGCGAAGAACGATGCCGTAAGATTGCGCATTGTCGCGACGAGCCGCGAGTTACCGCTCCGCCTCCAGATGAGGTCATGAAAATCCATGTCGGAGCGGCTGCAAGCCTGGAGCCGGTTCTCCTGCCAGGCTTTGACAAGTTGATGCTTGTGGTTTCGTAGCTCGTCCAGATCTTGAGGTTGCACGTGCGGCCGGGCAATCTTGAGGGCAGTGGCTTCGAGTGGAATGCGGACCTCGATCAATTCGCGCAGGTCCTCTTGCGTGAACTCGACGACCGAGAAACCCCGGTTTGGCGAGTGCAGAACGAGCCCGGTCTGAACCAACGATAGCAGGGCTTCCCGGACGGGACCTCGACTCACTCCCATCTCCACGGCAAGCTCCGCTTCCGATAGTGATTGTCCCGCCTTGAACCTGCCGTCGAGCAGCGCGCGTTTGAGGGCCTCCTCGACGCTGCGCCGCATGGATACCGCCTTCACTTTGGGAAGGATTCGTGTGGCGACCGCCATGAGATGATAGTATTCTACAAACAGCAAACTGTCAACAAAATACTGCAGACTGTCTGGAAATAATTACATATCACACAACACAATGTATTTGCAATTAGTTACAGGTATAAGGTGCCCTGCGAAAACCTCAACTCCGGGAGTCTTTCCACTCGAAGACTGCGGCTACAAGCGTCTTGGAGTGCTCTTTGGCCATCTCGTACGCTTCCCTCATGCGGCGGGCGGGCAGCCGGTGCGAGATGACGTCGGCAAGCGATAGCTCGCCGCGCCCCATGAGGTCGAGAATGTACTCCAGGTTGCGGCGCAGGTTGAAGCGAAGGTCGCCAGGATCGCATTCGACCCTCGGCGAACCTCCCGAACCTAAAAGGGTCAGTTGCTTCGCGTAAATCCAACGCGGATCAAGTGGATTGAAGTCGGGCGCGGCCTGTCCCCTCCCCGGGAACCCCAGAATACTGATCCGGCCGGACAGACGAACGTTCTCCACGGAAAAGCGGTACGCGTCCCAGGGATTGGCGGTAAGAACGACGAGGTCCGCCCCGTTGACTCCGAATTCGCGTTTCAACAACTCGGGAGCATCCGGATCCTTCGCCAAAGCAGCCGCATGAGCGCCTACTTTGAGAGCCACGTCGCACCGTACCTGCGAGTTGCCGATGGCCACCACGCGCGCGCCCATGGCTCGTGCCAGCCCCACGGTCGACAGGCCGATCACGCCGAGCCCTACCACCATCACGTTTTCTCCTGCCTCGTAACGCGCCTGCCTCATTCCGGCCAAGCCTAGCTGCGTGAGGTAGGCGAGGGATGCCTGATCCGCGGGCACGCCCTCGGGAATGGGGACCAGGACCTCGTTCGCCCGGGCGATGTAGGCCGACATGTGCGGCTTCATGGAGAACACGCGATCTCCCGGCTTGAGGTCCTTCACGCCGGCGCCGGTCTCGACGACGGTGCCAACATTAGAATAGCCGACCTGCCTGGGGTAGTTTGGAGCGCCAGGAACATAGGTCGAGTCCCCCAGGTAGTTGCCCAGGTCCGTGCCGGTGCTCAATGCCGACACGTCGGTCGAAACCAGCACTTGGTCCGGCTCCAGTCGCGTCTCGTCCATCTCGTACTCTTCCATGCGCAGGTCGCCCGCGCCGTACATCATCGCTTTCAGTTCTTTCAACATTGGCCGCTCGATTGGATTCTGTCACCCGGCGCCTGCGCCTGACAAGCTGAGCCCAGGCACACGCTGGCCCTCTGTCCGGTTGGCTGGACGAGGAAAGGACCGCAGGGGCCGTGTCCAACGGGGTGGACGCCCTACCCGGCTTGCCGCCACATCCACGTTTCTCTACACTGGCCGGAGCTACACTGATAGATTCATAGCATCGGGCCG
>JAJFUV010000045.1 GCA_021372245.1 Terriglobales bacterium | reverse complement strand
CCCGACTCGCGCTCGGCTTCGGTGACGGCCAGTGTGACAATCAGATACCGATAGCGATTGAGGTTGTATGCGGCGGGCGCGAGCGAGACCGCTTCCTTTTGGGTGGTAGCGGCTTGAAGGGTGAAGGCTTTGAACGGCGATCCCATTTGATCCTCCGATGAAGGGGAGGGGCGGCCGGAGCCGCCCCCGCCGGCTAGTGAGTCAGCGTCCCGATTGAACGCGCCGTGTACGCCTCGGTGCCGCTGGCCACGTTGGTAAGCCGAATACGGAATAACTTCGTATTGTTCTGCGCCACCGTCGCAGTGCCCTCGATGGTCACGGCTGCATCCGGGGCGGCCAAGGTCAGCGTCTCGGCGGCATTGCTCGTGTTGACGCACGTCCAGATGAACGACAGGCCGTTATACGCCCCTGGAAACGCCGCGACCAGCGCCGCTGCGGATGGCAGCGTGTCCTGGCGGTTCGCGCCGTTGCAGTCCCGCTGGTATTCCTTCTTCACCAGCGCGGCCACTGCGATAGCCTGATCGCTCGCGTCGTTCACGACGGTCGGGTCCACGTACTCCGCCACCACTCCGTAGAGCATGATCGGCGCGTAGCCCTTCGCGGTGATTTTGAGCGGAATGTCGGCATCCCCGCCCTTGGTCTTGAACTCGACCGCCTTGGTAGTGGCGGAATTGACCAGTTCGGGCTGATTCACTGCGCCAGCCACAGCCGTCAGTTCAAGCGCCTCGTTGCCATTGGCATCGTGGATGATGGCGACCTTGGGTGTGGTCAGGGTCTTGTTGGTGAGAGTCTGCGCCGTGGCTGTTCCCACAATCGTCAAATCGGCATCCGGAACAGTGAGCACGCGCGTCTGCCCGGCGGTGACGCTGACGCAATCGAGGCGCGCTTTCTTGGTGGCGGTGTCGGGGTCGTGAAAGGTGACGGTATCGGCAAAGTCCGTGCCCAGCGCGGGCGTGAGCGTGCCGGTAACGGAAAGATTCCCGCCGACCTCCAGATCCTTGGTAATCAGTTCGCTTCCGCGCAGTACTTTTCTCGGCATGGTATCGCTCCTTTGTTGTTGTTCTGAGTTCGAGTTAAGGAAAGATGGGGGCCGGGTCGTGGCCCGTGCCCCCGTTAATGCGGGCGAACTAGGTGTTCGTCACCGTGACGCAGACTTCGGGCCGCTTGCAGATCGGCAGCCAGTTGCCCTCGGCCCAGACCTTGATGCCCTGGCCGAATTCCTTCGGCTCCTGCCGGGAGTAATACGGCAGGCCCATCGTGTTCGCCGTCTCCAGGAAGTTGCCGGGGGCCACGATAGTGCTGAACGTGTCGCGCGTGCCTTCGGGGAAGCAAATGCCCGAGGTCGCGGCGATGCCGAGACGAGCCGCGCCATCGTGATCGGTCCACGACGGGGCGTAGTTCTCGAAGGTGATCCCGCCGAAGCGAAAGCCCTTGCGGGGATCGCCGCCGAGAGCTTCTACGGCCGCGAGGTGCCCCAGGTAGACCTTCTCCACCTGGGGATGCGCGATGAGGTTGTCAAAAAACGTGTTGCCGCAAAAGCAGCGAACGCCGCTCATGTTCTCGCCGCGCAGGTTCTTCTCGATGTGCCGCACGACCGAGATGCACTTGCCGCGCACGTCGGTCGTGTCGGTCGTGAGTGCGAAGGCCAACGTGAGTTTGCTCCCCACCGTTTCGGGGGTGGTCGTCGCCGCGATGTTGAACTCGTTGTTCAGATCGTAGATCACCGTGGCATCGGCATCATAGACGATGCCCTGGAGGGCGCCGATGCGGAGGTATTCGAGCGTTTGGTCCAGGGTGTTCTTCATGCGCGTCTGCTTTTGCAGCATGATGGATGCCTGAGTCTCCATCTCGGTCGCGGAGCCGAAAGCGCGCACTCCCTGGTAGTCGCCGGGAAGCAGCACATCCTCAATCGGGAAGTGCGGCACCTGGAACGAGCGCACTGTGCGCTTGTCCGACTCGTTCTTGTCGGGCGCGGAGCCACGGGGCCGGGAGCGAACGATATTGAGCGTGCCGTTGCGCTGTTCGACCAAGACCGAAAGGGTGTTGATCGACTCGAACGGGAACAGGTTCATTTCGTTCAAGCGGCCATACAGGTTCGGCAGCTTGTTGATGGCCGTGGTCATCGAGACCATATCGAAGCCATCAGCGGTAAACGGATTGAGAGTCGCCATGTTACACCCCCTCCACAGTCTTGATGTTGAGCGCCAGCAGTTCCGCGGTGCCGGTGGTGATGCCAGCCGCGGCGGTCGCGTCCCAGTCGATGCCGGCGGCGCTTACGACAGCCGGACCCTTGACGAGAGCCACAGCGGCGTGGTTCAACTTGCGGATCGTCACCGCGTAGGTCGCGTCGGCCACAACCGAAGTGGCGATGGTGAAAGTCAGCGGCGTCGGTACGCTGACGATGGTCGCGTACACGTTCAGGTTCGCATCGGTCGCGCCCTGGACCTCGATGATGTCGCCAACCACGAGGCAAGGCGCCTCGGTCGTGGTGCCAGTGCCCACGTCGGCGGCATCCACGATGCTGCAATCCATCGTCGCGTTCGCCTTGATTTCGTCGAGCAGGATGCCGGCGGCAGCGGCGGCCTTGCCGGTGTTCGCGGTGCCCACGTTGTCATAGGCCCCGTAGAAAGTGGTGAGGGTGGTGCAAGTTCCGATCACGGCCCCGGAAGGAACGTCAACGGGCGCGAGCACGTTGACTTCCGAGCGGCCGTAGTTGGGAGCCCCGAACTCCTCAATGAGCCAATCGCCTTGATAGGCGCCTTCGGTGAGAGCAGGCATCTATTTGCCTCCCTTCGCGGCGTGTTCCGCCGCTGCTTTTTCCGCCGCTTTCACGAGCGGGGATTCGCTGGCCGGCACGGGCTGCGTAGCAGTCGTAGCCGCGACCATCGAAATGGTTTCGGTTTCGCTGTCCTTAGCGGCGCGCATCGCCAGCAGGGCGGCGCGCACTTCCTTGGAGGACTTCTTTTCGGTGATGAAGCCCAGCGCCACGGCTGCCGGTTGGCCGGCAATGGCGCACAGCGCGGTGATTTCCTCGGCCTCGGACGCATCCGCCTGAGTTGCGGGCGGCGCGGCCTGCGCCTGCTCGGTGACTGCCGTTGCAGTCTCCGTTTGGACTTGTTCGGCGGTCTGCTCTACTGCCTCCGCCGCGTGTTCGGTTTCCGCCATTTGCGGAACCTCCTGTGCTGATCTCGCGGCGGAGCCCGCCACGGAGAAGTAAGAAGTCTCTTTGCGCGCGTCGAGATATCCACGCATCTGCGCCAGCGCGTTGCCGAGCGAGCCGATGCGGTCGGCCAGCCCCACGTCGATAGATGCGCGCCCACCGTCGAACGTGCGCGCCTGCATGTTGCGGATGTCGTCAGCATTCATTCCGCGGCGATCCGCGACGTGCTGGAAGAACATGCCCGAGAGGTACTTGATCGTTTCGCCCATCTCGGCTTTCGCGTCGGCACTCAGTGGTTTGTACGGGTGACCGTCGCTCTTGCCCTTGGGAACTTCGATGAACGTGGCCTTTACGCCCATCATCTTGAGCATTTCGCTCATGTCGAGATGGACCGTATAGACGCCGATGCTCCCGACACCGCCCGACTTCGGGGCAACAAAGATGCGACTGGCGGAACTGGCAAGCAGATACCCGGCGCTGTATGCCATCGGGTCCACGGAGGCCCATACGGTCTTCTGTTTGCCGGCCGCGACGATGGCATCGGCTGTCTCGAAAGCGTTGGTGACCTCGCCGCCGGGGGAGTTCACGCGCAGCAGAATGCCGTCAATGGCGGAATCATCGAGCGCAGCCTGCACGTCGGTTGCGATGCGGCCGTACCCGCTTGTGCTCCAGCCGTCCCACGCCTGATTTACCAGCACGCCGGAAATGTCGATGATGGCGATACCCTCGGCGTTCACGTACTGCGGGTCGCGCGCCTCGAAGCCCTGCGATACTGCGGCGCTGTAGATCATGTGGGGCATGGCCCCGATGTGTTCCTGCCAGGTCTTCATTGCGTCCTCCCGTGTTGGGCAATCAGCCCCGCGCGCACGTCGGAATAGTTCACCGCGCTGAAATCGCCTTCGAGTTGAGCGCGAGATATGGCGAGGCCACAATAAACCCGGACGATCATTCGCTCAATCTCTTCCTGGATATCCGCCCAGGACTTGGGCACTCCGGTAACATCGATGGCCTTAATCATTGCGTGCCTCCGAATTGCTCTTTCTGGTTCGCTTCGCGGGTCGGACTGGCAGCGGGCTTCCCACCCCGCCGCAATTTGGCTTTGTCTTCGCGCGCCTGATCCTCAGCAATCATCCGGTCCACCGATTCCGCGTCATAACCCATCCCCTTGATAGCCTGCGAACGGGATTTCAGCAGGTTGTCGATGAGCAGGATTTCCGCCTCGGCATCCTTGAGCGGGTCTACCCAATCCCATGCCTGCGGCTGCCATTCCACGTCGAGGTAGTACGCCGGGTTCTTCGCATAATCCCGTGCGTCGATCACCCCGGCCAGCGCGGCGGCTTCGATCCATGCGCGCCAAACGGGGCGGCAGAACTGGAACACCATCACCTGATGCTGGAATGCCTCGCAGCGGCGCCGGAACTCCAAAAGGCCGGCACGGATGCTGCTGTAGTTCACACCCGTCAGGTCTCCCGTCAGTTGCTCGTACGTCAGCCCCAAGCCAGCCGCGATCTTCCGCAGTTGGACGCGCATGAAATCGACATACATCGTGCCCACGTCAGGTGGTTTGGAGTGGTCAACTGTGCGCCCATGCGGAACCTGAACATACGCGCCCGGCTGCAATCCCTGGAGCGGCATACCAGACGAATCCGATTCATCGTCGCGTCCAAATGCAGGCGTGCCCATCTCGCCGCTCTGGTCGCTCTCGAAGAACACGACCATCGTGGAGATTGCCTGCTTCACGAGCGTGGCGCGGTCGTACTTCTCAAGCTCATGCAGGGCCAACAGGACCGGAGCCATCCACGTTTCGCCGCGATGTTGGCCGGGGCGCAGGGGCTTGAACAGGTGCATCACGGAATCGGCGGGTACGCGCGTCTGCTGAAGCCCCCCGAAAAATAACGGCGTCTCGCAGGGGTGCTCACGGTAAAAGTGGTACGCCGCGCGTCGCCCGATCTTGTCGAACTCGATCCCCCAGCGAACTTGGTTTCCGGCTGGAACCTTACCACCCCCGCCTGAAACGTCTGTCAGCGGCAGATACTCGGGTTCCAGGAGTTGAATCTGCAACGGGACCGTCAAGCCATCGGATGCGAGACGCGGGCGCTTCCGCGCAAAGCATTCGCCAGCCTCGATGGAGGTCCGGCACGCGAGTGCTTGAAGTCCGTAGAAATCAGTCAGCCCCGAGGCGTCGGCTTCGTCCGTCCACCGGAGCCATAGTTGCTGCAACTGCTCCTTTACCTTCGGGTCCGGGTGCTTCGGCTGCGGGATGATGCCAGCCCCGACGCTATTCGCAACGTAGGAATCAATGGCGTTCCGCGCCCAGGCGTTACGCCGCGCCATGTCGCGTGACTGGCGGCGCAGGGAATCACCACCGCCAGCAATGAGGGCGTTGATGGCCGTATCGCCGGGATTCCAACCCGCTACCGCGTGGCCCGTGCCCGTGCTGTTGTATGCCGGGGTAGCGGTGCGAGTGGGAGAAGATCCCATCCACCGCTGCATGACACGGGACGCGCGTTGGAGAATCGGCAGCATTACAGCCCCTCGCGGGAGTACAGCACTCCGATGACGGAGGTTGACGTACTGGAAGCGGCGGCAATCTCTCGGTCAAGGATTGCGATGGACTTCTGCAACTGTTCTACCGAGCGCTGAGTTACAGACGTGGCGCCGGATGACACTTGCTGCGCTTTTACAAGCGCGGCGAGCGCCTTGTCCCTTGCGGCTTGAAGCTCTGTCAGTGTCATCCGATGAAGCTCCTCATGAAGTCGGAACGCTGTACCCGGCGCGCGGGGGGCGGGGACGTGCGCTGTGCCTGCTGCGGCGGGGCTTGTGGCGCCGGTCTGGATACGGCCATACCGCCCGCTACCCTGCCCTCCAGATAGTCCCAGTCTTCATCGGCGGCGCGGTCAAAACCTTCTATGAAAGCGCCCGCCCGCGCATAGTCGTAGCAGTCAAGCGCCTCATTGCGCTGGCTCGAGTCTTTCTGCCATTCGTAGCGCCGGAATCCTTTAACCACGCGCGGCACTAATCGTTCAGCGGTCAGTTGCCGAAAGAACTCCTCGGGCGCATCGGCGGGGAAGTGGACCCAGCCAGGCGGTAGCGGCTCGTCGGCCTTCGGGCGCTCCCGAGAGAGCAGGCCGTACAGTTCCGACTTCGCCATCGAGACATTCACGGGCCACAACTTGCAGCCGTTTGCAATCTTCCGGCCGCGGATCGTAACATCAACCATCGTGGGGAAGCCCACGAGAGCAGCCCCGCGTGCCCGTCCATCGACGGCAAGCACCCTTCCGGCCCCATGCTGGCGGGCGAACTGGTAGACCTCATTCGTCGCGTGCCCGGTGTCTACCGCGAACTTTGAGATGTTCAATTCGGCACCATCCATGCGGCGGTAAACGGATGCAACTTTCGCGCCGAGGTCATCCCATACCACTTGTCCGAACGGGTCACCCTCAATCCGCCAATGGTCGATCAGCCATCGCTGGCGGTTACGGCCCCAGCCC
Organism: Terriglobales bacterium; assembly: GCA_021372245.1. Classification (GTDB taxonomy): domain Bacteria; phylum Acidobacteriota; class Terriglobia; order Bryobacterales; family Bryobacteraceae; genus JAJFUV01. Next base: position 1,716 of record JAJFUV010000045.1, on the reverse strand, counting down.
CAGACGTAGCCCTCGAGCCATGACTTCTGCACGTCAACGCCAGCCGTCAGAAACGCCGCGCCCTGCGGAACCTGCCCCATCCGGTAGGGAGAGTCAATGCAGCGGGACATCAACTTCTCCCAGTCCAGCGATTCAGAATCCTGCTGGTAGACCTCCGCGAGCACGTTGTTCTTGAAGGTCTGCATCCGCGCCGCGTCATCCTTGGCAGCCAGAAAGCCCTCCATCGGGTCCGTCACGATGCGGCCCCAGGACCAATCAGGAGCGTACAGCCGTGAGATACCGAAGCCGGGATACTTGCCGGCCGGATTCGTCGCGCGCCACTCCCCGGCGCGGAGCATTTCGAGCTTGCGATAGTGCGGAATGAGTGTCTTGCAGCCGATGCACTGATAAACCGCGTCCTCTGGCGCTACGTACTGCTCTCCGATTTGCCCCCACCGGACCCCGGCATCAGGGGCGGGCCGCCATTCGAGCGTCTGGAGTTCGCCGCACTCCGGGCATGGCACAAAGTAGCGCCGCTGGTCGCTATCGAGAAATGCTTTTTCAATCCGGCTCCGGCCCTTGATGGTCGGCGTAGAGCACAGGATGATTTTGCGGTTCCAGAATTTCGACGTGCGCGCCGCGGCAAGCGAGATCGGGTCGCCATCGCTCGTTTCCTCGTAGCCATCCACCTCATCCAGAAACAGGTAGCGGACGGAACGGCGGCGGAGGCCGCGAGGGGAGACGGCACCCGTCAGGCTCACGCTGCCGCCACGAAACCGCTTCTGTAGGATTGTGTTTCCCGAGTCGCGCGACTTGCTCTCGACGGTCTTAGCGGCCACGCAAGGAACGTCGTTCACCATCGGCGCGAGTCGTTCCTTGGAGAACGAATCGGCGTCTTCCTTATTCGGCTGGACGATGAGCGCCGGCCCCGGGTCTACGTCAATGACGTAGCCGAGGAAGATCATGATTATGAGAGTCTTCATCATCTGTGCCGCGCACATCAGGGCTATCGTGTCCGCCGGATTCGAGGGGCTTAGAACGTCAAGCGGTTCGGTCTGGTACGGGTACGGCTCAAAGTGTCCGGTTGCCGCCGAGTACTCGCTGCTGAGTTGAAAGTTCTGCTGCGCCCACTCGGAGACGAGCAGAGCCGGCGGAGGCAGCAGAGCATCGGCAAGGGCATCACGCAGCAGTCGGACTGCATCTGATTTCATCGCTCAAGGCCGCCAACCTGCGGCGGGATTCATCCTCAATCGCCGCCGATACTTCTCGTCGCCACTCGGCCGGCAGGCGGTTGCACACGGCAGCGGGCAGTCCCAGAAACGCATCGCGCCACTTCACGCCGGCCTCTGCCCATGCGATAGCGGCTTCCTCGGCATTGATGATCTTCCCGTCCGCCAGATCGTTCGCGCGCTTCTCTTTGCGAATCTTCTCCGCCAGTGCCGCCTTTTCCAAGTCCGCCTTCGACACCGCGTCGAACCGGCCAGGCTGCACTCGCGCCGATTCGCGCGGGGCCTCACGCACGGGCTGCTTGCGCTGTGGCACCTCCACGGTCCCGCGTTCCCCCCGCCGCGGTACGCCGCCCTTCTTCGCCCCGAGGTTCCGCGCGAGCTGCTGCCGCACGGTGTCCAGGTCGTACTGACCGCTGGCGTCCGGGGTGATCTTGCCCTCGGAGCGGTACTGGTAGACCATCTGGCGCGAGATGCCGAGGGCGGCGGCGAGGGCGGAGGGGCCGAGCAT
>JAJFUV010000295.1 GCA_021372245.1 Terriglobales bacterium | reverse complement strand
GAAGGCGGGCGGGCCGACGCGGACGGCGGACCGCAAGAGGATGTTCGTCATTCGTGCCAACGGGGCTGTCACTCCGAGACAGGGCGCGAATCTGTTTCACAACAGCTTCGAGTCGAGCAAGTTGAACCCCGGCGATTCGGTTGTGGTGCCGCAGATGGTATTCAAGCCAGGGTTCATGCGCGGCATGCGGGACTGGACAGAAGTCCTCTCGCAGATGGCGCTGGGCGCCGCGGCGATCAACGTCTTGAAATAGGCGGATAGGAACTCTCGTGCCGGAAGAAACAAACGCAGCAATGACACAGGCCATCCATGGGCCACCCCCGAACGTTAATGGGGACGAAGACGGTGCCGGCCTCGGGTTGGCGGATATCTGGGCGTTCGTGATGGCCAATAAACGAATGTTGGGCGCCGGGACGCTACTGGGTGGTGTGATGGCGGCGATCGTTGCACTGCTGATGCCTAATATGTACACAGCGACGACTGTGATCATGCCGCCGCAGAAGGACCAGTCCATGGCGTCGGCGATCTTGAGCCAACTGGGTCCACTTGCCAGTGCTGCTGGCGGCGAGATGGAATTGAAGTCCCCATCCGATCTATACGTAGGCCTTCTGGGATGCCGAACTATTGCGGATCGAATTATCGACAGATTCCAATTGCGGTCGCGATACCGCCAGAAGACCGCCACTGATACGCGGGCAAAGTTAAAGAGCCGCAGCAGATTCAGATCATCGCCCAAGGACTCACTGATCCGGGTAGAGGTGAAAGACGAGGATCCGAAGCTCGCCGCGGCGATGGCGAACGCGTACGTGGAGGAATTGAATATCCAGAAGAAGGATTTCGCGATCGACGACGCGGGCCAGCGCCGAGTGTTCCTGCAGCGGCAACTGGAAAAGGAGAAAGCGGTCTTGATACAGACCGAACAGACGATGAAAGGAATGCAGTCGAGGACGGGTGTGATCCAGCTGGACGGGCAAATGTCCGCGGCGATCGGGTCCGTAGCCGCGCTAAAAGCGCAGATTACGGCTGCGGAGGTGGCTCTGGAGCGGCTACGGATCGGCGCCACAGAAGATAATCCGGAGGTTCTGCGGCGCGAGGCGGAGATGCGGGCGCTGCGGGCGGAACTGGCCAAGCTGACACGATCCTCCGACCGGGGCGATCCTATCGTGGCGACAGGCGCGCTACCCGAGGTCGGCCTCGAATACATCCGGCGAGTGCGCGATCTGAAATACCACGAGCTGCTTTTCGAGCTGCTGTCGAAACAGTATGAGGCGGCGCGGCTGGACGAAGCAAAGGCTTCACCGGACCTCCAGGTGGTGGACTCGGCGATTCCAGCGGACAAGAAGAGCGGGCCGCAGCGGCCGTTGATCACACTGGTAGGTTGCTTTGCCGGTGCAGCATTGGGAGCATTTGCCGCATACGTTCGGGCATTGCGTGTGGGGTAAAGACGGAAGACGGAATACAGAAGACAGGAGACAGAATGGCCGGTTAGACCATGCAGTCCGACCATAGGGCGTTTCCTTGCTTGAGAGGATGAGAAATAGAGCGTGACGGGCGTGGTAGGGGCTCGGAATAAGTATGCCAGTAGGTCACGGGTCAAGCAGCCTCCGGGAGGGCAGTTACGGGTTTTTCGCCGGGTTCGGCCGGCGGAGGCGGTTCCATAGAATCAACAGGTTGCGGGTTCGGTTCGGGTTCGGTCGCGGCGGGAATTTCGGGGTCAACCGGTTCGGATTCAACGGATTGCGAGGGAGGCGCGGGGAGGGGCCAGTCCCGGCGAAGCTGGCGGAGCTGATTGAGGACGGCCTGGCGCTGGAAAGCGAGTTGACTTTCGCGGGCGGCGAGGAACTGCGGGAGCTTGGAGCGGTCCACGAGGGACTGGAGGGAGTAGGCGAGGCGATCGAGCTCGGTGGGATGCTCGCCAGCGCCGACGAGGGCGGCGGTTTGGACATCGATTTCGATATCGAGGATGCGGGACTCGGCGGCAACGACGCGGGCGAGACGCCAGTCGATGGAAGCAAGGCTGCGGACGAGGTTGAGCTCAGCTTCGTCGACGGGCTGGAAGCGGCGGAGGAGGGATTGGAGGAGGTCGTGGAAAGCGTCCTTGTTTTCGCTGCGGAGGACGCAAGCGAGCTTGGCGTAGCGGCCGTGCTTAAAGCCGTTCATGGCGGAACGGGCCTTGCCTTCGGGCGTTTTGGGGCCGCGAGAGCGGGCGCCGTTGCGCCGGGCGGCTTCGAGTTGTTTGTGAGTGAGTCGGATAAGGGGCATGATGTGGGCTCGGTGAGCATTGTCGCAGATGGGGTCATATGGACGGCCAATACGGAATGCTCATTTCATTGATGTTCAACGAGATAAGAAGTTAAGTTCTGCTGTGAATGCGATTTTCGAATAGTCTGCGTCAGAGAGCCTTGAACCCGGATGCCTGGGAACCGCCGATCGCAGTTTCATCGAAAAACCGTTAGAGTCAAGGCCGGGCGCGGCGAGTCCTTTTGAGGTATGGGGTGAGATCTTGCGGATCGTATGGTCAGCGTCGAGCTGATCCCGGACTGGACCACGGCTCGTGAAGCAGCGCTATGCAAAAGTCGGTTCCCAATCGATGGCGTTTATAGAAGCAATCGACGTTAGAGCACGAATGCAACCGCAAAGCCCGGAAGCCGCGCGTAGCCTCTATGGAGGGGACAAGTGAGGCCGTTGCTTGCTGGCAGCATTGGAACCACGCGCTTCAATCTTCTTGCTTCTTCGCTCGGTTACATGAGCTACGGAGCCGCGCAGTGGGCCATCGTCATCGTGCTAGCCCGTTTGACGAGTCCCGAAGCCGTTGGACGATTCACGTTGGCCTTCGCTGTCACGGCCCCTGTGTTCCTGGCACTCGACATGCAGCTGAGGCGAATCGTTGCCAGTGACATCAAAGGAGAGATTTCACACCGTGCAGCACTTTCGGCCAGACTGGGGGGGTGTGCAGTATCAACGGTTGTGATCGTCGTGTTGTCAGCGTGCTTACGCTACTCCGTCGTGCAGTGCCAGCTCAACCTCGCTGTTGCCCTAGCGAAGTCATTCGAGAGTATCAGCGATCTGCTTTACGGATACTTTCAGCAGAGCGAAAGAATGGACTTGATCGCTGTTTCTTTGTGGCTAAAGGGGATCGGTGCTTTGGCGATGTTGTGGATCGTTCAGTGGCAGACTGGCTCTGTAGTTTACGCGACCGCCGCGGTTGCCTGCGCATGGTTCCTCCTTCTGATTCTGTTCGACGCGCCTCGTGCATGGCGACTTTGCCACAAGAGACACCTGCGTGGAGAACGCACGCGAAACACTGATAGTTGGAGGATCTTACTTCGGCTGAGCGGTCCGTTGGGAATCGCACTTGTAATGGCCTCACTCGGTCAGAACATTCCGCGGTATGTTTTAGAGGCCCGATGTGGGCAAGCCGCACTAGGCGTATACGCAGCCGCTAGCCATTTCTTTGTAGTCGGTGCACGGTTGGCCATGGCGGCTGCTGACACGATCCTGCCTCGGTTGAGTAGGTTGGCGAACCTCGCTCCAGACGAGTTCAAACGCTTGCTTTGGAGATCCATTAGTCCCGTTGCAGTGTTCTGCATCACCCTGACGATAATTGCGGTTCCGTTCGGTCGGCCGCTGCTCGTTCAGATCTATGGGACGGCCTATGGATCGGGCAAGACGACCTTGGTCATCGTGTTTCTGGCCTCCGGCGTCAACGCATTTGCGTGCATCTTTCAGACCGGATTGATGGCGCTTCGACAAATCAACGCGCAGTTAGGAATTGCCGCCTTAGGAGCCGTCGCCTCACTATTGCTTTCCGAAACGCTCGTGGATTCGCTGGGCAGCGCCGGTGCCGCTATCGCTTTGGCAGGAGGCGTGAGCGTCCACGCAGTGCTTTCAGGCGTAACGGCCTTGGCGACGCTTCGTAGCCAGGAAAGAACAGCAGAAGGAAATGCGTCGGCCACACCCGTCGCATCCAGGATGATGTGATCGCTTTGAAGTTCCGATGCGATGGAGCTCTGAAGACTGCTTGTGACCATTCGTGAACTGCATCAGACAAGTGGCAACGCTGTGGGCAGTCAGAAGCGGCCAGTATGTCAAGCCGCGCGAAGTTGTGCCCATTTAGCAGGAGTACTTACATCACTGTACATACTAGCGGGTCGCTGGACTTTTGAGCGCTTAGAGTACGGCCAGGATGCACTTGACGAACCAGCCTCACAGGTGAGGCATTACATACTCTTAGTTCTAATCCTCACCACTATTGTCGGGCTGTCGTTACGACGTGAGAAGTGTAAGCCGTGTTTCCGTCCGCGTTTGTTGGTGCCGCTATGCGTGTTGTTTTTCGTGTATGCGGCCTTTGCGGCGTTCTGGGCTCCTGAGGGTGTGGCCAGCGTTGTGAAGGTCTTCGATTTGTGCGGGCTGACAGCCCTTATCCTGTGTGTCGCAGGTTGGACATCCCGCGACGGCAACCTCTCGTTTCAGACCGCGTTTTGGCTGACATTCTGTTCGATCATTGTCTTGTTCATACTACTTACTGCAAGTGGGTATGGTTTCACCGACAGCCGGCGAACTACTGTTCTTGGAGGAGGCCCCAATGCCTTCGGGAGGAACATGGCGATCGGCTTCTTTGGCTCGATTTGGCTTGTGCACAGAAAGTGTGGAAAGGTCTGGCTGGCAGTTACGGCATTGACGCCCATGCTGGTGCTAATGTCGGGAAGCCGCGGAGCTCTGTTGAGTCTCCTTTGTGCTGCTTTTGTGTACTTCGGAACGGAGCGGATGACAGTTCTAAAGCGGTTTGTCCTCTTTCTGTCGTTGGGGTGCGTCTGTGGCGGCGTGTTGTTCTATTCCAGCCTAGGGCAGCGAGCCATGGTTATCTTTCAGGAGCGCGTATTGCGCCAGACACTGGAGTTGCGCTACGCGTCGGGCCGAACGGATCTGGGGCAGGTAGCTTACGAAATGGGCATGGATCATCCGCTTCTGGGCGCTGGTCTGGCTTCATTTCCGGTGTATGCGAATGCCCCTTACGCACATAACATTGTCCTGGAGACGTTCTCGGAAACCGGTACCGTGGGCGTAGTTCTGCTCTGCCTTCCATTCTCGGCCTTTGCGGGATTCCTACTTAAGCGCTGGAGACTGGTTGATCGAGCGACATTCTGCGCGTTTACCGCGGCGCTTCTGCATGCGCAATTCAGCGGAGACCTCTTTGACTCGCGATATGTGTTCACTTTCCTGGTAGCGGCATCGTCAGTATTTGTAGGGGGACGAAACCTTATGCCAAGAGCGGTAAAGAGAGTCAGTGGCAATGGGGGGCTACAGGTGAGATCGTAGTAATGCTCTGTCGACTTCGACCAAGGTTTGGAGCGGCAACTTCTAGGCATCGTTGCCAAATTGAGGTTTGCCGACGACGAGAACGGTTTCGAGCGGGTCGTGAGGTAGAGGCCGCTGGACAAACTGCGACCGGGCGGGCCGCAGTTGTTCACGGATGCATAGAGTGAAAAGGTCATCAAGAGAATACCGGAATCGGTTCGACGGCGGATGCAAACCTAAGTCTTGCCAAGGCTGAACGACTTGGTAGAGCCATTCCTGACTCAAGACACTAGATCTTCGTGAGGAGCATTGTGACGCCATCGATGCGACAAGGACAAGTAGAGAACCGCCCTCTTACGATATGGGTGTTGAACTGGAGCGAGGTAGTTCCTACGGTCGGTAGTGACCATCGTGCCCAACGCGCGGCGATGCTATGCCGTTATATGAGTGAGGCCGGACACCATGTGACGTGGTGGACATCGACATTTGACCACACTCGCAAGACACAACGCTTCACGACGGACACTTGCATTCAAGTCAATGACAGGTTCAAAGTTCGGATGCTACGTGCTCCGGGGTATCGGCACAATACATCAATTAAGCGTGTGTGGGACCACGTCGTTGGCGCGAAGCGGTTTCTCGTAGCGGCATCTGAGGCGCCCACACCAGATTTACTTTTCGTCTCACTGCCGACCATCGAGCTGGCCGCCGCCGGTTGTCAGTATGCATACCGTCTTGGCATTCCCGCCGTGCTAGACGTTCGCGACTTGTGGCCGGATGCTCTGTTCGACTTGATACCACGCAGAGTTCGATGGACAAAGAGGTTGATCTTTGCTCCTTACGAGAAGCTGGCGCGTTACAGTTGTCGGTCCGCGACCAGCATTACCGCTCCGAACGAGGACTATGTGAACTGGGCCGTCGCAAAGGCCAATAGACAGAGGATGCCACAGGATCGAGCATTCCCGCTTGCTTACCCAGCGACGCCACCGACTGATGAACGCCTCGCCGCTGCCCGAGAGTTCTGGACAAGAGCGGGGCTCGATCTGGACAAACGTCAGTTTACAGTGTGTTTCGTGGGTACCTTGGGACGACAGTTCGACATCGAGACGGTCCTTGACGCTGCGGCAACGATCCGGCGTTCCGACCGGGGTGTTCGCTTCGTTCTGTGCGGCACGGGTGACGAGGCGGACCGCTTCAAGGCTTTGGCAAGTAGGATTGGTAATACACTTTGGCCAGGGTGGGTGGGTGCAGCCGAGATTTGGACTCTGATGCGTGCCTCACATATCGGGCTGGCGCCGTACATGTGCAACCGGAACTTTGAGGAACACATACCAAACAAGCCAATCGAATACCTCTCCGCGGGCCTGCCCGTGTTGACAACGTTGAAAGGGGCGTTGGGACGCTTGCTCAGAGAGAACGATTGTGGATTGACGTACACACCTGGCAAGTCTAACGAGCTTGCACGATTGATTGTAGATCTGAAAAACCAGCCATTCCGCCTCCAGGAACTGTCGTGCAACGCAAGTAGAACCTTTAGAGGCTCCTTCGTCGCCGAAAACGTATATCCAGAGATGGTACAGTACCTCGAAGGCTTGGTACGCGGGAGTGCAGCCTAAAGAACCGCGAAGAGCATACGGGTCAGCGATGTTGTCAAGATCCTTCCACAGTACTACGGAGTATCCGGGACTCGCCGGTTCCTCCGAACAACTAGCCCGTTGCCTCCAACGCTATCATATGGCGCGTATGTTGGCGCAGGGAAAGCGAGTGCTTGAGGTCGCCTGCGGAGCCGGTTTGGGCCTGGGTTATGTTGCGCGAGATGCCTCGTACGTCGTTGGCGGAGACATCGACGAGCTAAACTTGACGACTGCGAGAGCAACGAATGCCGGGTTACCACGAGTGCGTATCGTTGGTCTGGACGCCCACAATCTGCCGTTTCCAGATGCAAGTTTTGATCTGTTATTGCTGCATGAAGCGATTTACTACTTGCAGGATCCGCATCAGTTTATGTCGGAAGCCGCACGAGTTCTGAGCGAGGACGGAAAGCTGATCGTCGCAGCAGTGAATGGTGAATGGAAGAGCCTTCATCACTCTCCCAATGCCATTCGGTACTATTCGGCGCGCGAGCTGACGACCTTAGCCGGAAGCGTCTTCAGTGATATTGCGATATATGGCGGGTTCCGAGAATCAGAAGATCTCTGGAGTCGACTATTGTTACGCGTGAAGCAAGCGGCCGTGCACTTGCATTTGATGCCGGATACACTAGCTGCGCGGGCTTGGCTCAAAAGAATCATCTACGGCCGACTCACCCCGATGCCAACCACAGTAACTGAGGGGATGGCACTTTATGTGTCGCCGACGCCAATCACATGCGACGAAGTGTTACCTGATTTCAAGATATTGTATTTGGTGGCTGGGGCACCGAGAAGGCCATCGGACAGCGCTTGACGTTGTCTGGTGTGTGCTGGAGGATAACATCGTCGGTTAAAAGACGATGCACTTAACCCTCAAAAGCTGAGGAGGATGGTTTGGTGTACGTGGATTCCGAATCAGAATTGACCCGACTGACTTACTTCAGGGGACGTGTGGCGCTCTACAACATTTTGAAGGCGCTTGGTGTCGGACGAGGGGACGATGTGGCCTTGTCTGCCTATACGTGTGTGGCGGTCCCTGAAGCGTTGTTGGCCTTAGAGGCACAACCAGTTTGGGTCGATCTGAAACCGGACGGCTTAACAATGGATCCAGACCACGCGGAATCAGTCATTACTTCGCGGACGAGGGCTGTAATTGTTCAGCATACCTTTGGTGTGCCGGCCGACATGGATCGCTTGATGGCGCTCGCTGGCCGTCGCGGAATTCCTCTGATTGAAGATTGCTGCCACACGTTGAGGTCGACGTACAAAGGGCGTGTCGTTGGTAGTCTCGGAACTGCGTCGTTCTATTCCTTCGAGTGGGGCAAACCGATTGTGGCGGGGATGGGGGGCAGCGCGGTGACCGCCGATGAGGGACTACGGCAGAAATTGAGCAGGCAAAATGCTGTGCTTCAGGAGCCGCCATTGGTGCGGGATCTGAAAATTGAGATTGAGTACCTCGGTTACCGACTGATCTTCCGGCCGGCGTTGTATTGGATTGCGAAACAGTTCAAGAACCTGCTTGACAGGTTTGGCGTCATCGAGCCGAGTTACAACTCGCCGTCCCGCGGGGCACCAAGTACAGACTTTCTGTTCCGAATGGCGCCATTGTCCCGGCGACGACTGGAGCGTGTACGGAGCGACATTCAACGCGTTGCAGATCATAGCACTTTGATTGCTGGCCAATACCGTGAGCGGATTTGTACCTCATACGTTGCACATCCAGCCATTGATCCGGGATCGAACGTCGTTTTTGGACGCTATCCGTTGACGAGTCGGCATAAGGAGGCGATTATGCGGCTCGCGAGGAAGGCGATGGTTGAAGTCGCTGGCTGGTATTCCAGTCCCATTCATCCTCTCACGCAACAGCAGTGGCGGTCGGTCGGCTACACAAGGGGGTGTTGTCCGAACGCGGAACGACGAGCATGCGAGGTGCTGACTCTTCCCACGCATGCTAAGGTCACGCAGTGGGATGTAGACAGAACGGTCGAGTTCTTGAATTGCTTGCAGCTATGAATTCCGAGATCTCAGTTGTAATGACCAAAGCGACAGAGTCGCCAAAGTTCTGGTATCAGATTGCTGGCCTACATCAACGAGAAATCCGTGAGGGTTTCCTTTCCACACTCGGCCGAAAGTTCCTTGCGCTACTGTATGCATCGATAGTGGCGTCGGATCAGGCGTTCCTTCTTGCAGGTGTGGGTGCTGGAGGCGAAGTAGTTGGATTCATCTGTGTGACGGTTGATACCAGCAGTGTTCTGAAAAGATGTATCTGGCAATCCTGGTTTCGCCTTACCGTTGCCTTATTGCCGCAATTGTTCTCTTGGCGAGTTCTTGTCAAGGTGTTTGAGACTTTACGATATGCCAGCGACGGCGGCGACATTGCGCTACCAAGAGCCGAAATACTCAATTTCTGTGTCGGTGATAGTCAACAGGGGAAGGGAATTGGGCGATGCTTGTTCGCTGCCGCCACCTCAGAGCTAAAACGACGGGGTGTCGCGCGCATCAAGATCGTGACTGGGGAATCTCAAACTCGTGCACAGAAGTTTTACGATTCGGCGCATGCTCGGAGGGTGGGTGGCGTTCAAGTTCACAAGGGAGTGAAATCCGTCGTTTTCATATATGAGACCACTCAAAGCCAGTGAAATGACAGAGATCACAGGGAGAGACCCGAAGCCGCTACGCACTCGCGTGGAGGCCGACTCCGCAAGTACTGTCGCCAAGATTTTCGAGCGCTGCCCCGACACAACCCAGGTAAAGCTCGAGAACTTCACGAAATATGTCCGGCGCCAACACCTGAAGCGGTTCATCGCCATGTACGAGGTGTTCAAGTTGGCGCTACCCGTTAAGGGATCCATTATCGAGTGTGGCGTCTATCGCGGTTTCGGTGTGATGGCTTGGGCTAAACTCAGTGCCATGCTCGAGCCAGAAAACCTAACGCGCCGTATCTACGGTTTCGATACCTTTCGAGGCTTTCCGTCGGTCGCCGACAAAGACCGGAGTACATTCACGGACTCGGAGCCGGGCGATCTATGCGCGGACTCCTATGAAGAACTGCTTCAGCTCGTCCGAGAATACGACCGCGATCGGTTTCTCGGCCATATACCTAAAGTTGAACTGATTCGGGGAGACATCACTCAGACTGTCCCGGAGTTTTGTGCATCACACCCGCATCTGCTGGTCAGTCTTATGTACCTTGACGCGGACATGTACGAACCCACGAAGATCGCCCTGGAGACATTTCTACCGCGAATGCCGAAGGGGGCCGTTCTCGTGTTTGACGAACTGGATAACCCAATCTGGCCGGGTGAGACTGCTGCTGCACTCGATGCCGTCGGACTACGCAACCTGCGACTGCGCCGCCTCTACTGGGATCCCTACATCGCTTTTGCGGTTCTCGAATAAAAGGCCGCTCAAATCATCTATTTATGCGTAGCGTGCCATTTTTCAACTATCCGGCGCTCTTCTGCAAGCAGGAGGCCGACTTTCAGACGATCTTTTCCGACGTTGGCCGGCGAGGAGCCTTCATTAAGCAGAGAGACCTTGCGGACTTTGAGAAGTCTCTAGCATCTTTATTGGGCGTGTCGTACGCCCTCGGGGTTGGCAATGCAACTGACGGCTTGGAAGTGGCACTCCGCGCCGCCGGTATCGGGGAGGGCGACGAGATCATCGTTAGCTCGCACACAATGTTAGCTACGGCAGTGGCCGCGCATTTTGCCGGAGGAAAGCCGATTCCGGTGGAGTGCGGTGCAGATCACCTGATCGATCCTTCTGCAGTGGAAGCGGCGGTGTCGTCTCGTACACGCGTCATCATGCCCACGCAACTTAACGGTCGTACGTGCAACATGGATGCATTGGGTCGCATCGCCGATAAACATCATTTGCTCATCGTAGAGGATGCCGCCCAGGCCTTGGGCGCCCGATATAAGGGCTGTTGCGCGGGTACATTCGGAGTTTCTGCGGCCATCAGTTTCTATCCTGCCAAGGTCCTGGGTTGTTTGGGCGATGGAGGTGCTCTGGTCACAAATGACACGGAAGTGTATGAACGTGCAGCCGAACTATGTGACTTTGGGCGCAACCACAACGGCAATGTAGTCCGGTGGGGGTTCAACTCCCGCTTAGACAACCTTCAAGCCGCGTTTCTTGACTTCCAGCTGAGGAAATACGGAGACGTGATCAGTCGGCGCCGTCGAATAGCGGCACTTTACACACAGTACCTGAAGGACGTCAAAGAGATCGTGCTGCCCCCCGCCCCGGAATCTGACCCTGACCACTTCGACATTTACCAGAACTATGAGATTGAGGCCGAAGAGCGTGACCAACTCAGGAAATACCTCCGTGATGTCGGTGTTGGAACATTGGTCCAGTGGGGTGGCAAAGCCATTCACCACATGAAGGCACTCGGTTTCACACAGCATCTTCCTTACACGGACTGGATGTTTGATCGCTTGCTGATGCTGCCGATGAATATGTCGCTTTCGGATGACGATGTTTGCTACGTCTGCGACAATATTCGCTCATTCTATGGCTACGGACAGTGACTCCGGCGGTGCCAGAAGCGAGTCCGAACCGTGCAATCCGACCGGTCAGTGAGCATTGGCGAGGATCTAGGCATGAGCAGAAAGCTCCAAAGAGAGTTGCCCGTGGTGCTCGATGAGGCTGTGGACCACAAGCAGTACAACGTCTGGTAGATCATAGATGATCTCCTGTTGGGGGGTAACCGCATATGGCAGTGTCAGAGCCGACTAAGTTCGCTGAATGGTAGGCATGCCGACGGTCCCCACGTGACCCTACAGACAGGTTGGAGTGACTGGTTACGAATGGAAACTTCTTTAATGAACACGACTCACGATTGGGCGCGGCAGACTGATCGGGGCGCATGCCGGGGCAAGACCACCTCCAGTCGAGATCTTGCTAGACGGATACGTTTGCATGCCCTTCGGATGACAAACCGAAGCGGAGGAGCACACATCGGAGCCATTTTCTCGTGCGCGGATATCCTGGCCGTGCTCTATGACGGGGTGCTGAACGTCGATTCGGCAGATCCCGGGCGACCGACACGTGACCGCTTTATCGTAAGTAAAGGTCATGTGGCGGCCGGCCTTTATGCTGTACTGGCGGAACGTGGCTTCTTCCCGGTCGAGAAACTTGTCACTCACTACCAGAATGGCTCCGATCTTTGCGGGCACGTGTCCCATAGGGTGGCCGGCATCGAGGTTTCAACGGGGGCGCTCGGCCACGGATTGTCTATCGCTTGCGGAATGGCTTATGCCGGGATGCTCAGGTCCGCATCCCATCGGGTTGTTTGCCTTTTGAGTGACGGGGAGTGTGACGAAGGCTCCACGTGGGAAGCCGCTCTGTTCGCCGCTCACCACGGTCTTTCGAACCTCGTCGTGATTGTCGATTACAACAGAATTCAGGGAATTGCCCCCGTCGCCGAGGTTATTGAACTCGAGCCTTTTTCCGACAAGTGGAAGGCCTTCGGATGGGCCGTACGTGAAGTCGATGGCCACGATCATGACGTATTGCGAGCCACACTGAACGTGTTGCCGTTCGCGCAAGGGAAACCTTCGTGCCTAATTGCACACACTATTAAAGGTAAAGGCGTCAGTTTCATGGAGAACACTGTACTCTGGCACTACCGGATTGCACGGGGTGCCGAGTTCGAGGCCGCAGTGGTAGAACTGGAGGCGGAGGCGTGAGAGATGCTTTCATCCGCGCACTGACTGAACTTGCTCCGGAGCATCCGGAACTGTTGCTTCTTACAGGGGACCTCGGTTTTGGTGTGCTGAACGAGTTTGTGGCACGATTCCCTCGGCAATTCCTGAATGTCGGCGTCGCCGAACAAAACATGTCCGGCTTGGCCGCAGGCCTTGCGATCGAGGGTCACACCGTGTTCACCTACTCTATCGGTAACTTTCCGACGCTACGCTGCCTGGAGCAAATACGGAACGATATCTGCTACCACGGGGCGAACGTCAAGATTGTCTGCGTTGGCGGCGGCATGAGTTACGGTGCGGTTGGCATGTCACACCATGCCACCGAGGATCTGGCTATCCTGCGCTCCCTTCCAAGTATGCTTGTTCTGTCGCCTTGCGACGTGTGGGAGGCCGCTGAAGCGGGTCGCTATCTCGTCTCGCACCGTGGCCCGGCCTATATACGCCTGGACAAGTCGGCGGCACCGACAACTGAGCTAACTGGCGAGGTCTTCCTGCCGGGCAGGATACGAACGGTTCGTGAAGGATCGGACGCGACCATCGCTGCTACCGGCGGGGTCCTTGCAGAAGCTCTAGTAGCCGCCGATATTTTGGCGGAGCAGGGTATCTGCTGCCGTATTCTTAGCGTGCATACGATCAAGCCCATCGATGTTGGTGTGCTTGTGGCCGCCGCTTGCGAGACCAGCGGTATTGTATGCGTTGAAGAGCACGCCGTGGACGCGGGATTGGGCAGTGCCATCGCCGAAGCTCTCATGGAGGCAGGCGCTTTCCCGGGCTTCTTCGTGCGAATGGGGCTCCGCAACACGTTCTCATCCGAAGTGGGAAGCCAGAAATACCTCCGCCAAGTATACTCGCTGGATGCCACAACCATAGTTCGAACCGTAATCGCAAAAGTAGGTGTTCCTTCCCTCGTATGATATTGAAACGGCTTTTCGATATTGTCGTTGCAACTGCCGGTCTGCTAATGTTCATGCCGCTTCTGGTGGCTGTCATGCTCGCGATTTGGCTTCAGGACCGGAAGTCGCCTCTCTACATCGCGTCCCGGGCTGCTCGTGGCGGAGGCACATTCCGCATGGTCAAGTTCCGCTCGATGGTGCTCAACGCAGACAAGATTGGTGGTTCGTCTACTGCTGCAAGTGACCGGCGCATCACACCCGTCGGTCGGTTCGTGCGCGCGTATAAACTCGATGAATTTGTTCAGCTATGGAACGTTCTCAAGGGGGATATGAGTCTGGTGGGGCCGCGGCCACAGGTCCCAAGCGATACTGCGCTTTATACGGAGTCCGAGAAACGCATGTTGACGGTCCGTCCGGGCATCACAGATCCTGCCTCCATTGTCTTCTCCGACGAGGGGGAGATCTTAAGAGACAGCGCTGATCCCGACCTTCTCTACAATCAGGTTGTCCGTCCCTGGAAGAGTAGACTTTCTCTCGCACATATCGACCACCGGAGTTTCTGCGGCGACGTTTGGCTGATCATCCTGACTATAGTTGCCATCATCTCCAAGCCGGCCGCGTTGTATGCGCTGGGATACATGCTTCGCGGCTGGCGACTCGATCCCCTCGTGATACGAATGGCCGCACGGCAGGAGCCACTCTTGGCCTATCCACCACCAGGCGCGTCTGAACTCGCCGTTCGGCATCATTGACCGGCTCAACATTTGACTCGATGTGGTGCTTCCGACATATAAACGTGGAAACGATGAGTTGAGCATGACTCGTTACCACGCGTGAGTGGCTTGCGGCGAAGCCGCTCCCTTACGGTTCGCGACGGACAAGAATGGTCAAAAAGCGGTAGCTAGTCCCGACTTTGTAGATACAACATACTATGCGTAAAGCATGGGACTTGATGGAACGGCTGAAGGCCAGTCACCGGACCGTGGTTTGGGCGGCCCAGGTGGGGGTATTTGCAGTGTCGGGCGTGGCGGCGTTTGCGCTGCGGTTCGACTTGAGTCTGCCACGACA
>JAJFUV010000293.1 GCA_021372245.1 Terriglobales bacterium | reverse complement strand
TATTCCTTCGACCGGAACGGGAACCCGCTCCGCCCAAACGAATTGTGCTCCCGGAACGCCCGCTCCGTGTGGCACTGCGGCCAGAACACCTTCCAGCACGGCGCCCCTTCCGCCACCGCCGCCTGCACGAACTCCTGGATGTCGCACTTCATCTTCTCCAGGTCCAGCGAGAACGCCAGCACGTACCACCCGTTCCGCCGCTCCGCCGTGTCCACCGGGAAGTACTTCACCTCCGGCCGCTCCCGCAACGCGTCGATCACGATCTTCGCGTTCCGCCGCCGCGCCGGCATGTTCCAGCTCTTCATCCGCTCCAGCTCCGCCAGCCCGATGGCCGACTGCATCTCCGTCATCCGGTAGTTCCACCCGATCATGTTGTGGATGTACGGCAGCTTCTGCTCCAGCTCCATCAGGCTCAACCGCTGCTTTACGTCGTAGCCGTGGTCCCGGAAACTGCGCGCGTTCCACGCCAGGTCCTCGTCGTCGGTGGTCACCATACCGCCTTCCCCGCCCGTGGTGAAGGTCTTGTTCTGGCAGAAACTGCACCCCGCGATGTGGCCCAGCGTCCCCGTCTGCTTGCCCTTGTAGAAACCGCCGAACGCTTCCGCGTTGTCCTCGATCACGAACAGGTTGTGCTTCTTCGCAAACGCCGCGATCTGGTCCATGTCGCACACGTTGCCGTACAGGTGCACCGGCATGATGGCGCGCGTGCGTTCGTTCACCAGCCGCTCGGCCGACGCCACGCTCAGGCAGTGGTCCTCCAGGTTCACATCGGCGAAGCGCGGCACGGCGCCCGCCTGCACCACCGAGAAACTGGTGGCGATGAAAGTGTAGCTGGGCACGATCACTTCGTCGCCGGGACCGATGCCCAGCGCCGTCAGCGCCACGTGCAGCGCCGCCGTCCCCGTGGCCACGCTGATGGCGTACTTCGAGCCCTGCCATTCGGCGAAGCGCTTCTCGAACTCCATGCCCTTGCGCCCCGTCCAGTAGTTCACCTTCCCCGAACGCAACACAGCCTCGACGTCCTGAATGGCCTTTTCGCTGAAGTGCGGCCAGCCGGTCAGCTTATTCTTGACGGCCTTTTGGCCGCCTCGTATGGCTAGTTCTTCCATGCGGTTTTCCTTTCCGTTCCTTCCTGGTTTTCGCACTGCCGCCGCCCGTAAGCGCCGCGGCTTCTTCGTTTCCAGATCCTTGCGGCTGGAGTTGGAGGGGACTGGTCATTCTCCTCAACAACTCTTCGTCCTGCAGCGCATGGCTGAAGGCTAGAGAGGCCGCTCCTTTCAATCCACCCTCGTGTCCCAAGGCGCTGGCTTTCAGCTCGACACCTTCCAGAAGGTCGGGCAGGCAGTGCTTCTGGAGCGTTTGTCGAATGCAGGGGATCAGCAGATCCTGGCCTTCGACGTAATCGCCCCCTAAGACGATAAGCTCGGGGTTCAGCAGATTCACCACGTTCGCGAGGCCCAGGCCGAGGTACCGTCCCACGCGTTCTATCACCGCCATTGCCGCGCCATCCTTTGCACGGGCACGCGCGAACACTTCGGTTACCGGGTAAGACTTCGGGTGCTGTCCGGCTCGTCCAGTTAATTCGAAGTACTGACGAACGATGTTGGGACTGGACGCGATCGCCTCCAGGCATCCTGTCTTGCCACAGTTGCATTTATCCGCGGCGGACGGATCCACGGTCATGTGTCCAAACTCGCCGGCCATTTCCCGCGCACCCGTCACAAGCCGGCCGCCCACGTAAAGGCCTATGCCGAGCCCGACACCGGCCATGACGTAAACGCAGTTGTCGCAGTTCTGCGCCACGCCTAGCGATCTCTCCGCCAGAATCTTGCAGACACCGTCGTTGCCATAGAAAATGGGCAGGTCGACGAATTGCTCCAAATGCTTGCCCAGGGGAAAGTCTTTCCACCCCAGGTTGACCGCCGTAATCCCTCCGGAGGCGTGCGGCAGACCGGTGTAACTCACTCCCACGGCCAGCGTCCGTGAGCGCTCGGCGGGATCCAGGTTGCCCAGTACCGCGTTGATTCCATGCTGCAAATCCCTGATCTCCAGCCGGTTCCGGTAGTTGACGTCTTCCTCCCAGCGGTAGCGCACGTCACCCAGGAAGTTCGCCAAACCGATGCGGATGCGCGTTCCCTCGAGATCCACCACCACGAAATAAGCGGTCTCGGAGTTCAGCTTCAACACTTCGCGCTTCCGGCCTCCGGTCGAACGCAGTTCGCCAATGCGCTGGATTGCGCCGCACCTTGTGAGATGCTGCACGGTCAGGCTGACACAGGCGGAGTTCAACCCGGTCGCCTGAATGATCTCGCGGCGCGTCGCCGTCCGCCGCTGGTACAGCAGACCGAAGATCTGACGAAACCATTGTTTAGAGATCTTCAGATGCGTCCCCGCGCAGTCGCGGCCTCCTCTGCGGTCAGTCTAGCATGGCTGGTCAAGCTATAATTGTAATAGTTAATTTTTCCCTTGACAAGACGGCCTTATGCTTATAAAATCCTCACAGTAGAAAGCTATAGGAAGTCCGCTAGCTTTGGTTGAGATCTATTAATATAGGCAATAACTAAACCGCGTCCAAACGGAACTTCTATCCGTGAGGATCGGCAACGAGTATTCCCAAGGTGGGAAAAGTGTGGCTGGACGGGCCTTCGATACCTAAGCCCTACGTGGTCGTTCGCGATCCCGGCCCGACTTGCCTGAATGTGAGCCGATAATGGACGGCGATCAGTGGGCGGAGTCTTCCGGAATCCAGTTGACTCTACCGATCGAAGTGAACCCGTCGGCTTTCTACACCGGTTTTCAGAAACGATCTCGCGCCGTCCCCTTCCGGCGCAAAGTTACGCGCCGCAAAACAGCGCCGACGATGACTCCAGTAGTGAGGCAGCAGCCGTGATAGCCGTGAAGCGCTGTTCGCCAACCACATCGAAAGCGGATGTTCACAGTGTACGTTGTTCCATGCAGCTTCCATGTTTGTCGCAGACCACCTCTTCCAAGGAGACAAATATATGTTGAAGCAGTTGCCGTTACGCTTGTTTCTCATTCAACTGGCGCTTTGCCCGTTCGTTTTCGGCCAGTTGACCCTCTCGACGATCCGCGGAGTCACGCAGGATCCCAGCGGCGCAGTAGTCGGAGGCGCCAGCATCAGAGTGACCAGCTTAGGTACGAATGCCACGCGCGAGGTCAAGACCAGCGATAGCGGTGACTTTGAGATTCCCGACCTCCCCCGCGGAACTTATCGTCTTACTGCAACAGCCGCCGGCTTTAAAACCTTTGTTGCCGACGACATCATTCTCGAGGGCAACCAAATCCGCCGCCTCAACGTTCAATTTGAGATCGGTGCGGTGGGTTCGGAAGTCACCGTGAAGGCTGGCGCGGCGCTGATCCAAACGGATGGAGCCAAGATTCAGACTGACGTCGACACGTCCAGACACTACGACACGCCATGGGTAGGAGGGATGGCCACCCTGGATCCCAGTCTATTCATTACTACCGCTCCACTGGTCTCTCAGAGCGGCGGTATCTGGGGGTCGCAATGGGCCGGACACAGTTCCGGCCAAGTGCAGGAAGGCCAGGATGGTCACACCAACGACGACGCTGTAAACCAGATCAACGACATCATGGATGCCCAGGAAGTCACCGTGGTCACCGTCAACAACACGGCGGAGTTCGCCCGTGTCGGCTACATGAACCTGGTAACAAAGGCCGGCACCAACGAGTTTCACGCCCAGGCATCGTACTGGAACCAGAACTCGGCACTGGCTGCCCGTCAGTTCTTTAGCGACAGCAAAACCAAGGTTCTGCTCCACACGATCTCGGCCAACGCTTCCGGTCCCATCATCAAAGACAGACTCTTCTTCTTCGCCTCGGCGAACATCATGAAGATCCCCAGCAAACAGTTCTACTTGCGAACGGTGCCTACAGCGCAGATGCGCACTGGTGATTTTTCCCAACTGCTGAGTTCAGGCATCACAATTAAAGATCCGACCAGCGGCTTGCCCTTCGCGAGTAATCAGGTTCCTACAAGCCGGATCAGCTCCGTGTCCCGTGCGGTAACCGATTCGTACATACCGTCTCCTAATCGCGGCGATTCAAGCAGCTTGTCGAACAACTACGGGTTCACCTTTCCATTCCCGGAAGATTATCACCTGCGGAAGGACTTTACTCAGCGCATCGACTATCAGCTCACCAGTAAGAACCGCTTGATGGGCCGTTTGATTGAGAACTGGGGACTGTATGTGCTGCCTACCAATTTCCAACAGTTTACCTGGACCCGCACCCGTTTCGACGTCCATATGGTGGTCGAAGATACTCACGTCTTTTCTCCCTCGTTGATCAACACGGCTCGCTTCGGATGGTACAAAGAGAAATACACTGACGGCGACCCGCTTTACGGCGTCACGCCATTCAAAGGTGACGAGGCTGTGAAGGCGATTGGGTTGCAAGGCGTCAATCCGAAGGGCTATAGCGCGGAAGGTTTTCCGATCATGAGTATTTCCGGCTATCCGACGCTTTCCACGCAAGCGGGCGGTTCGGTTACCGATCACGACTATGGCTATGCGGATACCGTAACATGGTCCAAAGGCCGGCACGTTTTCAAGTTCGGCGGAGAGTACAAACCACAGACCAATATCAACAACCTCGTCCCAAGCAACAGCTACGGCAACTTCAGTTTCAATGGCTCATTTTCAAGCTATGGGTATGCCGATTTCCTGTTGGGTATTCCCTATGCCAGTACAAGGCTTGATCCTCTGACCAACCGCACCCGGCACGACAGTGAATTGGGAATCTTTATTCAGGATTCCTGGAAGGTTACCAACCGCTTAACCCTCGACCTCGGCTTGCGTTGGGATCGCTTCGGCTCACCGGAGTATGAAGATGGTCTGATGTTGAACTGGGATCCCACGTCCGGAAACGTGATAATTCCGGCAGGCACGGAGAGCAAGATCAGTGGGCTCTATCCTTCGACCATCAAGCTGGTCACCGGCGATGTCCGTATGAGTCCGAGCAGCAAGAACTTCGTTCCTCGTATCGGCGCCGCTTACCGGTTAACAGACAAGACGGTCATCCGCGGGGGCTACGGCATCTTTAATGAAACGTTGGGACGCTACGCGTACTTACAAGGTACGGGACCGTTCCAGATCAGTGAAACCTACCAAAATGTAATTACCAACGGCGTTCCAATGTTCACCTTCCCGAACCCGTTCCCGTCTTCCCTCAGCAGCGCGAAGGTTCCTTCGCAAAGTGTCACCGGCTACCCCGTTGATGCGACCAATGGGAAAATCCACCAGTACAACCTGACAATCGAACAGCAGTACAAAGACACAGGTTTCCGTCTGTCGTATGTCGGCTCTCACGATTACGGCATGCATTACGGCATCAGTGTGAACAAACCGCAACCCAGCTTGATTCCGTTCACTGCGAGCCGGCGTCCTTATCCACAGTACGTCGGTGCGTCATATTACCGGAATGACGGCGAGGCCAAGTTCAACGCTTTGACCTTCGAGGTCGTTCGCAAGGTCGGCCAGCTTACCCTCGACTCGCACTGGAGCCTTTCTTCGAGTTACTCCAACATGTCCAATCTGGAGAGCCCGTACTCCCAGCTCCAGTTCTCCCGCGATACGTACACACCGCGTAATCGGGTAGTTATGAACATAGGGTGGGACATCCCGATAGGTAAGGGACGGCACTACCTGAACAATGCGAATCCGGTGCTGAATGGGGTTCTCGGCGGCTGGCAACTCTATTGGGTCGGCTACCTGGAGAGCGGGCACTTCTTCTCGCCATATTTCTCGGGTTCCGATCCATCCAATACGAATACCAGCGGTGGCCTTCCCAACCGCGTCTGCAATGGCAATCTCCCGTCGGGACAGCGTAACCTCGACCGGTGGTTCGATGCTAGTTGCTTTGCTGTCCCCTCGGCAGGGATGTTGGGCAACTCCGGCGCGAACGTGTTGGAAGGGCCGGGATACAACAACCAGAACATCTCACTTGCCAAGACGTTTGCCATCACCGAACGCCTTCGCTTCACGTTTACGGCGGCCGCTTCCGATGCCTTCAACCACCCCAACTTCACGGCTCCAGACTCGAATATTTCGGCGCCTGGCAGTGTGGGAGTCGTCAGCGGTTTGGTGGAAGGGGCGGCGAGCAGGCAAATTGAGCTCCGCGGGCGGCTTCAATTCTAAAGCGCCCCTTCTTGGTATCGGTGGCGGAGGGCGCGGGGACTTCGGGCTTCCGCCCCTCCGCCGCCACCTGTTAGTGTAAGGAATCTATGACTCGACGAGACATCATCGCACTCCCTATGGCGGCGGCCGCAGCGGCCGCGGTTTCGGGGACGCGCTTCAAGAAGAGCATCTGCGACGGCATCATTCCGGAGTCGGCGTCCCTGGTGGAGGCTTTTCGCCAGGTCAAGCGCGCCGGCTTCGACGGCTACGAAATTACCATGGGGGTCAAGCTCAACCTGGACACTCCCCCAGGTGAGCTCAAGAGCATCGCTGCCGCCGCACGCGACAACGGCGTGACCATCGTGACTATTTCAGTCTCGCGTCCGTTTTCGAAATGTCCCCTGAATGATCCCGACCCGGCCGTGCGCGCCCAAGGCGTCGATGTGATCAAGAAATCCATCGACATCGCTCACGCATTGAACTCGGGGACGATCCTGCTGGTGCCCTCGCGCGTGGGCTCGGGCCCGCAGTTGACACACCGCTACGAGGATACCTGGAAGCTGACCGGCGAGGAGCTGCGCAAGACCATTTCCTATGCCGCGCAGGCGAAGGTGATTCTCACTCTCGAGAACGTGTGGAACAAGTTCCTGTTGAGCCCGCTCGAAATGCGCGCTTTCGTGGACCAGTTTCACAGCCCCTGGCTGCAGGCACATTTCGACATCGGCAACATTCTGCAATACGGCTATCCGCAGGACTGGATTCTGACGTTGGGTCCGCGCATCAAGCGCATGCACATTAAGGATTTCAGGCTTCGGACCAACCAGTTCGTTCCGCCCATGGAAGGGGACGTAGACTGGAAGGCGGTCGTTGACGCTTTGATTAAGATCGACTACCGGGGATGGCTCTCGCCGGAATACGGCTACGACGCCAAAGACCCGGACCAGATCAACAGGCTTTCGGCGGTGGTGGATCGAATCTACGCGCTGGCTGGGTAGTTTCGTGGCGCAGTCCATCGCCTCGTGGAAGTTGGATATTCATAGTTCGGGATTGGAGAACAACATGGAAAATTGCACTCGTCGTACTTTCTTGAGCGTTCCCGCGGCGGCCATGGCAACCGTGGGCGCGCCCGCAATTCTGTCCGCGCAATCTCCCAGCGACACGCTGCGGGTGGCGTGCGTCGGTACGGGAAACCGCGGCACATGGCTTCTGAAAAACGTGTTGAAAGTGCCCGGGGTGAAGGTCGTGGCAGTTTGCGACATTATCCCCGAGCGCGTCGCGAACGCGGCGAAGCTCGTCGCTGACGCCGGCGGATCGGCCGAGACATATGCGGATTTCCGCAAGATGCTCGATCAGCGCAAGGACATCGACGCCGTGGTCCTGGCGACACCGGACTGGACGCACAAGGATTTCGACATTGCCATCCTCGAAGTCGGCAAGCATCTTTATGCGGAGAAGCCCATGGCTTTGACGCCAGCCGATTGCAAGGCGGTGGCAGCCGAAGTGAAGCGCTCCGGCAAGATAGCCCAGTTCGGCTTCCAACTGCGGCACGACCCGGCAACGAACGCCGCCGAGAAGTTCATCCACGACGGCGGTATCGGCCGGGTGCTGATGTGTCACGGGATCCGGCACAGCGGCGAGGGCTTGCCTCGCACGACGCCGTGGTATCACGACCGCACCAAGTCCGGCGACATGATTGTCGACCAGGGCATCCACATCCTGGACCTGTTCCGTTGGGCGATTGGCGGCCATCCGCTCCGCGCCTACGGCACCGGCGGCCAAAACCTGTTCAAGAACGAGCCTCCGGGACGCACTTGCATGGACGGCTACAGCGTGATTTACGAATACGCCAACGGCGTCTACATCAATTTCAGCCATCATTACTACGATCCGCCGGCTTTCACCGGAACCACGGAAAACGTGTTTGGCAGCGAAGGATCCGTTGACCTGGTGAAGGGCGTCTGGCAGCCTCGCGAAAAGCGCGGGCAGATCAAGCTGGACATCCCCAACAGCGGCCAGGATTCCACTTATATGGCGCTGGCATCGTGGGTGGATTCGGTGAAGAACAACAAGCAGCCTATCAACGGGGCTGAATCCGCCATGGAAACGACGCTGCAGGCGCTCATGGGCACCAAGGCGATCTACGAAAAGCGCGTGGTCACCTGGGACGAGATGATCGCCTAGCGGCGGGCATTGTACCGGGTCGTTGGTGTTATCATTCGCTACTTACAGGAGAGTAATAATTATGTCTACACTCAACCGTCGAGAGTTCGTGAATTATTCGTTCGCGGCGGCCTCGCTAGCCGCTAGTTCTTACCAGCGGGTCCTGGGAGCCAACGACCGCCTTTCCCTGGGCGTCATCGGTTGCGGCAGCCGAGGGCTGCTCAGGGAGGCTCTGCAGTTTCAGAAGGAATGCAACGCGCAGGTGGTTGCCATCTGCGACACATGGAAACAGCAGCGCGAGAAAGCCATCGCCATGGTGAAGCAGGCATCCGGCACCGCGCCCGAGGAGTTCGTCCATTATCAGGACGTGCTGGCGTCGAAGGGTGTCGACGCGGTCATCATCGGCACTCCGGACCACCAGCACTGCACCATGCTCACCGCAGCCGCGCGCGCGGGCAAGGACGCGTACTGCGAAAAACCGCTCGCAATGAACCTGAAGGAATTGAACGAGGCGGTGGACGCGGTGAAGAAGAACAACCGCATCGTGCAGATCGGCACGCAAGTGCGCAGTTGGGCGCCGTCGGTCTCCGGCCGCGCATTTGTGCAGTCCGGCGGACTAGGCAAGATTTTCAAGATCGAGCAGTCGCGCAACAGTAAGCAACCGTACTGGTACAGCTATGGAGAGCGCCCGATCACGGAGGCCGACGTGGACTGGAAGAGCTTCCTCATGAACCAGAAGAACAGGCCCTTCAACGGCAAACAGTACGCGGGGTGGTACGGCTTCCGCGAATTCTCGCGCGGGCCGCACACCAACCTGATGGTGCACTTCATCGACCTGGTTCACTACGTCACCGGAGCCAAGGTTCCGAGGAGCGTGATGACCATGGGCGGAAAGGTCCGGTTCAAGGACGACGAGTACACCTGCCCGGATTCCATCGAGTGCGTCCTGGATTATCCCGACGAGGGATTCCTGGTGCGCTACAACTCCACCTTCGGTACCGGCGCGAACAGTTACCTGAAGTTCATCGGTACGAAGGGCGTGATGGACGCCAGCAACTGGAGCAAACCGTGGACCGTGAGCGGCGAGGGCTCGAGTGAAGAGGACCGCATCCAGCCCGGCACAACCGTTCCGCAAGTGGAGAGCACGCACCACATGAAGAACTTCTTTGAATGTGTGCGCTCGCGCAAGGCGCCGAACGCTCCCATCGAAGCGGGCTTCTCGCACTCCATCGCGACGCTCATGGCGGATCTTTCGTACACGACAGGCCGGAAGGTCACCTACGACCCGGTGAAGCAGACGATCAAGGCGTAACAACCGTGAGGAACACAATGCCAATCCATTCGAGCGAATTCCATGCACGTTCGATGACGCGGCGGCAGTTCGCCGGCAGCGCGGCGGCCCTCGCCGGGGCGCTCGCGCTGGACGCCGCGCCCCGCGGAAAGGACCGGTTTCAGATCGGCTGTTACACCCGGCCGTGGGACCAGTTCGATTACCGCGTCGCGCTGGACGGCATGGCCGAGGCGGGTTACAAGTACGCCGGCCTGATGACCCACAAAAACTCCAAGTCCTGGGTCATCGTAACCACGGATGTCACCGAAGAAGAGGCGGCGGCGATGGGCGAGGAGGTGCGCAAGCGCGGGATGCAGACGGTCTCGATCTACGCGGGCAACTTCCCGGTCCAGAAGTCGATAGAAGCCGGCATCGAGGGGCTCAAGAAGCTCATCGACAACTGCGCGGCAGTCCGCTGCCCGAATCTGCTGCTTGGCGGTACCGGGAAAGCGGAGTTAGTTGCGCCTTACTACAAGGTGGTCGCGGAGTGCTGCGGTTACGCCGCGGCGAAGAAGGTGGCCCTCAGCGTCAAGCCGCACGGAGGCAGCAACGCCACGGGTGCACAGTGCCGCAAGATCGTCGAGATGGTGGGGCACAAGAACTTCGGCATCTGGTACGATCCCGGCAACATCTTCTACTACTCCGATGGGAAATCCGATCCGGTGGACGACGTGCCGTCCGTGAACGGACTGATCGCGGGCATGAGTATCAAAGATTTCAAGCCGCCTAAGGAGGTGCTAGTCACTCCCGGCACGGGCAAAGTGAACTTCCGCGAGGTTTTCGCCCGGGCGAAGAAGGGCGGCTTTAAGCGCGGGCCGCTGGTGGTAGAGTGCCTGGACCGCGGCGCAGATGCGGCCGCGACCACCAAAGAAGCGCGCAAGGCGCGGCAGATGCTGGAAGAGTTGATCGCCGGGTGAAATCCTGACCGGCGAGATGTCCGTTGGACAAAGGCGGGGGCAGACAGTCCCCGCCTTCGCTATCTGTGCTCGCAATTAGGCTTTGCTCAGGCGCCAGAGCCAGCCGAAGATCAGGGCGGCTTCGATGCAGCCGATGGCAGCCAGTACGGTGATGTTCGGCGGCTGAGATGGAAGGCGGCTCAACAGCGGCGTGAAGGCTCCAGTCGCTGCTGCCCATCCTGTCAACACCGCGAAGAGTACACAGGCGGTTGCCAGGGCCCAGTAAGAAACCCGCAACTCGCCATGGCGAAGATCCTTCTCGATGCGCACGGCCGCCCGCGCAGCGAAGCCGGGAGGCACGTCCGTCTGGGTGGCGAAGCTGAGCATCTGGCTCAGGCAGTCATCGCATTCAGCCAAGTGAGCGGCGAGTTCCGGCCCTGTTTGGGCGGCCCGGATCATCGCCTGCGCCTGACGGCAGCTCAACGGATTGTCCGGCATGGCGTCATCCTTTCTATCAGCATTTCCCGCAAGCGGGCGCGCCCGCGGTGGAGGCGCGTTTTGACGGTCCCCATGGGCAGATCGAGCGCAGCCGCGACCTGCTCGTAGCTGAGTCCTTCCTGGTGAAAGAGCGTCAGGGCGGCACGTTCCTCGTTGTCCAATTCCCTCAGGCATCGATCGAGCATCGCGAGCAAGCCGGATTGGTCCAGCCGCGCAGATGGATCCTCGGGCGGACCCGCCAGACTTTCGCGCAGCACCGGCTCGGCGTCGATCGACACGGTGCGCCGCACTGATTCGAGCCGTCGCCAATCGTCCCGCACCACGTTCACCATGATGCGGTAGAGGAACGTCGAAACCGATGCTTCGTTGCGAAAGCCGGGCAGGGCTCGAAACAGGCGCAGGAACACCTCCTGCGCCAGGTCTTCGACGTCCGCCGATCCGGTCAGACGCGAGAGTGTGCGGAAGACCATGCGCTGGTGCCGCTCGATGATCCCGGTAAAGTCCTCCAAGTCTGTCAGACCGTCTTCCCGAAGAATTGTTTCACTTTCTCGTGAAAAAGTGAAACACGCGGGCCTGGACGTGGTCTAACGGTAGCGAAGAACATCCGGAGGCGAAAGGCTATGGACAGCGTAGCATTCACATTCATTCTCGGCGTTTGCGTGATCGTGCCGGTCGCGGGATTCGTGACCGCATACTTTTTCCGGCGGCTGAGCAGCCGTGAGAGGCTGGAGGCCATCGAAAAAGGTGTCAGCATCCCGTACAACTCCGTCACGCCACGGCAGCGCGCGGCTCGGGTGCGGCGCTGCGGCATCGTGATGGTAGCGCTGGGTATAGGTCTCGCGCTCAGCATGGTGGTGGCCTGGCTGGTGGAAGGCGATAAGGGGGCGCTCATCGGAGCGGCATTCGGCTTCATCCCGGCACTGATCGGCGCGGGCCTGCTCATCGACTACCGGCTGCTTCGCAAGGAACTGGCCGAAGAGCAGTAGCGCGCCCAGCTACTTGTGAAGGCCGCGGGCGTGAAGGTAGGCCACGAGATCGGCCACATGGTCCGTCTGGATTCCGGTGGCGCCCCGGTCGATAGCATCCTGCCAGGCCGAGGGTGTGTCTTCGGGCCCCAGGCGGTCGACGAAAACGCCCGCACCTGAGCGGCGGGCGGCCTGAATGATGTCGTCCTGCCAGTCCCTGTGGGAGAAGGCGATCACCCGCGGTTTCAACTCCGCGATGATCTTTTCGACCACTGCGAGGCTAACCGACTCGGGCATCACCTTGACCTCAGGACGCAATTTCTGGACGCCTTTGAGATACTCGGCGCCGCCATATACAACGACGTGGCCGCCCATCTTGTGACGGTCGAGCGCGGCGACGAGGTCTTCGGCGGACACGCGCTTAGCATCCACATAAACTCCAATCCTTCTCTTAGCCAGCGCCAGCGCCTCATCGAACGTGGGCACCTGCTCGCCGCCAACCTTGAGTTTGCGGATTTCGGCGAAGGTGAGCTGGTCCACCGCACCCTTGCCATCGGTGGTACGGTTCACGGTCCTGTCGTGCATCAGGACTAGGTGCCCATCGGAAGTAGTTTGGACGTCGACCTCAAAGTAGTCGGCGCCCAGATCGATGGCGGCCCGGTAAGCGGCCAGTGTATTTTCCGGACGCGAAAGGTGCTCGCCGCGATGGCTGATCACGGCGATGTGACGGTCGGCTGCGAACATGCTCCACGCGGCCAGGAGCAGGAAGATCAATCTCATGCGACAAGATTAACGCAAGCGCGCTGGCATGGCAGGACGGCAGCTTGGTACCCTCACTGTTTGACCCGGAAGGAGAGAATGCGGTGAGAATATTTATGCTGCTCGGGCTGCTTGCGCCGCTGGCGGCCGCGAGCGGGCCGGATTGGAATCTGCGCGACTATATCCGGCTGTCTGACGTCGTTGTGCAGAGCCATCGCGGGGCAGGCGAGCTGAATTCGGAGAATTCGGTTGAGGCCTTCGAACTGGCGTGGAAGCTCGGCACCATTCCCGAAGCGGATCTGCGGACCACGCGCGACGGAGTGATCGTGGCATTCCACGACAACGATTTCCGCCGCATGCTTCCAAAGGCCAGCCCTGAAGAGCAGAAACGCGGCATCCAAGACCTCACCTGGAACGAAGTATCGCGCCTGGACGTCGGCGCCTGGAAAGGAGCGCAATTCGCCGGCCAGCGCGTGCCGCGGTTGACCGACATTCTGGAAATCCTGCTCCGCCACCCCAAGCGGCATATGTACATCGACATCAAGAACGTGGATCTCGAACAACTGGCGCGGGAAGCGGGCCGCTCGGCCGCGCAATTCACCTTGGCGAGCACGGACTACGCGGTGATCCGCCGCTGGAAAGCCCTGGCGCCGGCGTCGTCCACGCTGCATTGGATGGGTGGGAGCGAGGAGCAACTATCGAAACGCATCGCCGCCCTGCGTGAAACGCGCTTCGCGGCCATCGATCAACTCCAGATCCACGTGCGTGAGAAGGACGGCACGCTCACTCCTTCGCCTGCGTTCCTGGTGGAAACAGGGAAAGAGTTGCGCCGGCACAGCATCCTCTTCCAGGTGTTTCCGTGGCAGAGCAAGAGTCCCGCCGTGTTCCGCCGTTTGATGGACTTCGGCGTAGCCAGCTTCGCCACCGACTACCCCGACGTGATGATGCGGACGATCCGCGAATACTACGCCGAACGCGGCAAGAAGGCCCGGCCATGAGCGCAACGACAACTGAGCCGGCCGCCGGCGCGGCGCGCACCCATAGGTACTGGGAAAACAGGATACTTGTATCTACAATTATAGGCTACGCTCTGTTCTACTTCGTACGGAAAAACCTCAGCGTGGCCATGCCGGCCATGGAACACGACCTGGGCATCAGCAAGAGCCAGCTCGGGCTGTTCCTCACCATGCACGGCGTACTCTATGGCGTTTCCAGGTTCGCGAACGGATTTCTCGCCGACCGGGTCAGCGCGCGCTGATGAACTTCGGCTTCGGCACGAGCGCGGCTGTCATGAGCTTCGGCCTGTTCTGGTTGCTGAACGGCTGGTTCCAGGGCATGGGCTTTCCGCCGTGCGGGTACCTGGTGACGCGAGACTGGCGCTTGTGTTTCCACGTTCCGGGAGCGATGGCGCTGATTGGGGCGGTGCTGCTTTTCGCGGTGCTGCGCGACACGCCGGAATCGATGGGCTTACCTCCAACCGAGGGCACAGTGGCAATGGCCGGCGCGGGCGCACGGATACGCGGACGACTGCGGTCCGGGCGAGACAAAACCGGAACATTTGGAGTAGGATGTCAGAACAACTCAGCATGAGCACGGTTTCCTCCGGCAAACCCAGAACCGAAGATGAGGTGATCGAGCAGGAACAACGGGTTCCGTTGTTCAACGTGGTCCTGTTCGACGACAACGCGCACACTTACGACTACGTCATCGAGATGCTGTGCCACGTCTTGCTGATGTCGACGACCGAGGCTTTCCAGCACGCCGTCGAGGTAGACACGGCCGGCCGCACAGTGGTGATTACCTGCGAACGGCCGCAGGCTGAGTTCGCGCGGGACCAGATCCACGCATATGGACCGGATTGGCGGCTGCCGCAGTCGAACCGGTCCATGCAAGCGGCCGTGGAACCGGCGGCGGCTTCCTGAGAAGGATTTCGCGCAACGGACACAAAGGTTTCGCCATGAACGCCATGAAAACTGAGATTTTCATTGCGTCCGTTGCGGAGCCATGGCGTCCATGGCGCGAAAGTCTTTCTGTTCTGTGTTATTCCATCCACTCGGGGTGGCGCGAAGTGGCGTCGAACTGGTCGGTGGTTTTGAATAGCTCGAAGTTCCCTTCGAGGGCGGCGTCCTTGGTACGGGCCACCAATTCAGCGCGCTGCTGGGATGTGAGCGGCCGGTAGGTGCGCACGGCTTCCAGCGCCTGGTCCAGCCTCTGCGGGTTGTCGCAGCCCGTGATCACGACCGACGTGGGCAGGCTGAGCGCGTAATGCAGACACTCGGTGGCGGTGGCGATGCGGCTCTGTGGGATGGCGCCACTCGCCATCGGCTTCATCCCCAGCACGGCGATTCCCTGCCCCACCAGCTTCGGCACCACCTGCTGCGCGAAGCTGCGGAAACTGGCGTCCAGGACGTTTAGCGGCATCTGCGCGGCATCGAAGTGGAACTTGTTTTTCGCTGCCAGTTCCAACATGCGCAGGTGCATGGCGGGGTCTTTATGGCCGGTGAAACCGATATAGCGGATCTTGCCGGCCCTGCGGGCCTCGATCAGCGCTTCCAGCGCGCCGCCGGGCCCGAAGAAGCGGTCGGGATCGTCCATGCGGATGTTCTCGTGAAGTTGCATGAGGTCGATCACGTCGGTCTGGAGGCGGCGCAAGGATTCGTCGATCTGGCGCGCGGCGGCGGCCTTCGTGCGCCCCTCGAACTTGGTCATCAGGAAGACCTTCTTGCGGTAGCCGTCGCGCAGTGCCTTGCCCATCCAGGTCTCGCATTTGCCGCCCATGTAAGCCCAGCCGTTGTCCATGAACGTGACGCCACGGTCGATGGCCGTGCGGACGATCCTGATGCCGGCCTCTTCCTCGCGAGGCCGGCCGATGTGCGCTCCCCCGAGCCCCAACGCCGACACGCGCTCGCCCGTCCGCCCCAACCGGCGGTAGAGCATGTCGCCCTGGCGCTCATCGGCCGCCACGAGCGGCAGAACCCCCGCGGCCATGAGAAACTCGCGCCGCAGTGGATGTGGTTGTCCGGACATGAGACCACCCCTTTCCTGGTGGCATTTTAGCATCACCGGGTACGTGCGACTGCCGCATCGTAAAATGTACACAGGCTTAAAAGGAGGCTTCTCGACAAAATGTGGAGGTTCGCTTGGGGCAGCCTGTTGTGCTGCGCAATTTGGAGCGTAGTGCTGCGGGCGGACTTCGCGGCCGGACAGCGCGCCCTGGACAGAGGCGACTACGCCGCGGCGGTGAAGGAGTGGCTTCCGCTGGCCGAAAAGGGGCACGTGGCGGCGCAGTTCAACCTGGCCGTCCTGTACGCGAACGGCAAGGGCGTCCCGCAGAATTACACGGAGGCGGTCAAGTGGTACCGGTTGGCAGCCGGGAAGGGTGACGTCCGGGCGCAGTGCAACCTCGGTCTCATGTACGACCAGGGGGAGGGCGTCCAGCAGGATCACGCGGAGGCGTTGAAGTGGTTCAGCCTGGCAGCCGAGCAGGGGGATCCGCTGGCGCAGTTCAACCTGGGGCTCACCTATGAGAAAGGCCAGAGTGTGGCGCAGAATTTCTCCGAGGCGCTGCGCTGGTACCGGCTGGCTGCGGCGCAGGGCTATCCGGCAGCGCAGTGCAACCTGGGAGCTATCTACGAGCGTGGCCAGGGAGTGGCGCAGAGTTACGCCGAAGCCTTGAAGTGGTACCGCCTTGCGGCCAAGCAAGACGACGCCGTGGCCCAGTGCAGCCTGGGCCTGATGTACGCGAACGGCCGGGGCGTGCCACAAGATCACAAACAGGCTCTCCCATGGTTCAGGCTGGCGGCGAAGCAGGGCTATCCCGACGCCCAGTTCAGCCTCGGCATTATGTACGACAAAGGGCAGGGTGTCGCCCAGGATTACGCGGCAGCTCGGGAATGGTACCTTCTGGCGGCCGAGCAGGGACACGCCGATGCGCAGTGCAATCTGGCCGTCCTCTACGACCAGGGCAAAGGCGTTACCAAAGATTACGCCGAGGCGCGGAAGTGGTATCTGCGAGCGGCCGAGTCCGGAAACGCCGCGGGACAATTCAATCTGGCGCGGATGCTGATGCTGGGTCATGGGGTGGAACGGAACTTCCCGGAGGCCGCGAAGTGGTACCTTCTGGCGGCCGAGCAGGGCCACGTCGACGCGCAGTACAACCTGGGCGTGATGTATGACAACGGCGCGGGCGGCGGCGTTAAGCAGGACTACCAGGAAGCGGCCAAGTGGTATCGCATGGCGGCCGTCCAGGGCAGCACCGACGCGCAGTTCAACCTCGGCATCCTCTACTCCAGGGGACGCGGAGTACCACAAGATCTGGTACAGGCGTACGTGTTGTTCGAACTGGCCAGCACGAACGGCGACGCTGACGCAATCGAGAGCCGGGACATAGTGGCCGAGAAGATGAAGCCCGAGCAGATCAAGCAGGCGAAGGCCCTGGTGGAGAACTGGAAGGCGCAACCCCGGAAGCGGGAATAGGCTGGCTGGAGGAGTTTCATAAGCTGAACGACATGAGTCCTGCGACAGGAGCCGACGCCCGCAGCGGCGGCTGGACGCTTAACAGTCCCAACATAGGGCTACGCTATTATGAGATTTCGTCATGGCCGGAGCAAAACGTAAGAAGACGCGTCGCGTCGAATCGAGGGTCACACAGCCGACTTTATTTTGGAAGCCAAACCCTTGCTGGATCGCGTTTGCCGGCTTTGCAGTCGCCGTGCTGGTTTTCTATTGGAATCCACTGACAAACGCCAATACCACGCCTCAGTGGGATACCATCGACTATCACTACAGCGTCCAAAAGTTCGCCAGCGACGAGCTCAAATCATTTCGACTACCGCATTGGAGCGAATTTTCCTACTCTGGATTTCCCTTTCTGGCCGACCCGCAAGTGGGTATCTGGTACCCGCTGAACTGGCCCTTTCTCTTGGCCGGGATTACCCCAAGGGCGCTTCAATGGGAAATCGCGCTCCACGTACTGCTCGGTCTCATGGGCACTTGGCTACTTGCCGGGCTGTGGCTTCCGAGTCCCTGGTACGCGGCCATTGCGGCTGTGCTGTACGGATTCTCTGGATTCTTTGCGGGGCACGCTTCGCACCTCGGCATGCTGCAAACGGCCGCATGGATGCCCCTCTTGCTGTACGGGCTTCACCGCTCCATCCGTTCCGGCAGCCGTACCGCGATGGGGCTGACCGGCGTGGGATGCGCACTCATGATGCTGGCGGGCCACTTTCAATCCGCACTGTACACCTTCGCTGCACTCGGCGTTTACGGGGCGGTCGCGGCAGGCATTGAAAAGAAATGGCGTGCCGCCATAGCGGCGCTGGTGGTATGCGCCGTGCTGGCCGTGCTACTTTCCGCTGTGCAATGGCTTCCCACGATGGAACTGGCCGGCCAGTCAACCCGCGCCGGGATGAAGTTCGAGACCACAAATGCTCCGCTCGAATTGCGTGCACTTTGGACCTTGTTCTCGCCGGACCACTATGGTTCCGTAAGCGGCAACTATTCCGGGCCGGAGGACAGGACGCAGTTCTACTTTTACGCAGGGGTGGCCTTGCTGCCCCTCGCTTTGTTGGGCTCGCTGTTCGGCAGATTACGTTGGGCCGCGCTCGCGCTCGTGCTGCCATTTGCCTGGTATGCGTTCGGGCCCTCAGCGGGGCTTTACCGGGTAACGGTGCATCTGCCCGGCTTCGGCGCGGTGCGCGCACCGGTGCATGCGTGGTTCGTCGTGGCGCTCGGTCTCGCCCTGCTTGGTGCCGCCGGCGCCGCAGTGGTTTCCGAGAAGGTCAAGCTGCCTTGGCTGGCGGTCGCTCTCGCGATCTTCACTTTCTGCGACGTCCTCTACTGGAACTCGATGGAGAACCAATTGGCGTACTATCGGGGTAGCTTTGAAAGTCGCTACGGCATATTCCAGGACAATTTTGAGCGCGCCGTGCGGCGGCAACTTCCCGAAGGCACGCGGTTCTTCTCGCCATTTGCTTCCCCCACGTTCGGGCCGTTGAACGACGCTTACGACACTCGCATTCCGGTCACGTATGGCTCCAACCCGCTTCAGCTCAAGCGATACACTGAATACATCAACGCGGCGGCTGGCAACCTGAACCTGCTGAATGCGCTCAATGTGGGGCTTCGTGTCAACGAGAACGGCACCGCCGTGGTTAACGCGGACATGCTGCCGAAATTCTTCTTCCCCAAGCGGCTCACTGCTGTTTCGGCTCGCCAAAGTCGGCTCGCGCTGGCCTCGGCCAACCCCGCGGAGAATGCACTCGTCGAAGGCGAAATCGATGGACTAGCGCAGGATCCCGAAGCGAAAGTGACAGTCCTGACGGCTGACGACCAGCACTATGTCCTCCAATGCGAGACGGCCACCCCATCATTGTTGCGCGCGGCAATACCGTGGTACCCCGGGTGGCAGGCCTTTGTGGACGGACGCCCTGTTACTAACCGCGTGGTCGACTATGCGTTGATCGGAATTCCCGTGCCCGCCGGAAGCCACAGGATCGTTCTTGAGTTTCATGACAGCAAATTCCAGCTTGGTGCTGCGATCACGCTGTTGTCCGCTTGCTTCCTGCTCGGCGCCGCCGTGTGGGCGAGGCGCACTCATTCATCGAATTCCTCGTCCGCTTCGGCGACGACGTAAGGGGGGATTCCCCGGGTCTGCTCATGAATGCGACCTATGTACTCGCCCAGCACCCCCGCACAGATCAACTGCACCGCACCCAAAAACACGACTGTGAAGATGATCGTGGGGTATCCCGCCACGGAATGCCCGGCGAAGTATGCGACCAGGACTACAACCAGGTAAGCCATCGACAACGTCACCGCGATCAGCCCTAACAAGAGCGCGATTCGCAAGGGACGAATCGAAAGCGCGGTAATCGCATCGAGTGATATGCGCAGACGCTTGTGCAGACCAATTCCCGAATGCCCCGCGGCACGCGGGTGGGCCTCATACTCCAGGTAGACTGTCGGGATCGCCAGCCAGCTCACCATTCCTCTGTAAAATGGCCGCGATTCGCTGAATCGCATTACCTGTTCGGCGGCACGGGCATCGAGCAGCCGGAAATCCCCGGCCCCCGGTACCAGCGGCAGGCCCGAAAGGCACCGCAGCACCCATTCAAACATTCGAGAAGTGGCCCGCGTGGCGAGCGTGGCATCCGGATTCCCACGGCGCACCATTTGGACCACCCTCGCACCCTTCCGCCATGCTGCCACCATCCGCGGCAACTCGTCAGGTGGATTCTGAAGGTCGCAGTCCATTGTGATGACGGCCCGGCCCCGGGCGGCGCGAAGACCGGCGAGGAATGCGGCTTGGTTTCCAAAATTCCGGCTCAGCCGTACCAAACGCACGAGCGGATCCAGTTCGCGGATCGCTCGCACCTCGGCGGCGGTCTCATCCGTGGAGCCATCATCGACTACGATGATCTCTACCGCAACTTCCTCGCCCAAGGCCCGCCGCACCGCCGCGATGAACTCGTGAATGCTGCGGGCTTCATTATATGCGGGCGCGACAACGCTGATTTCCGGCTTCATTTCGTCCTCTCGCGCTCGAGTTGCCGGCTGCGGCACGGCGTTTCCAGATAAGAGTAGAAACTGAGGTGGTAGAACGGCGCAGGATAGCGGGTTACCTTCACTCCTCCGAAGAAATGCCGGACGAGCGCAGAAATCTCATCCGCGCGGTTGACGTGCTCGTGCCGCATGAGACAGGAATAGTCAAGACCCGTCCGCCAGCGGTATGCCGGCCCGGTGACACACCGCCAACCGAAGCCCCATAGCAGTCCGCCCTCGGTGGGAATGCCTGCTTGGAAAATCCCGCCGGGGGCGAGCATCCGCCGGCATCGCGCCAAAACGACCGGCAGGTCCGTCAAGTGTTCCAGAACCGCGATCGAGAATACCCGATCGTAGAGCGCGTCAGCCGGAAGGTCGAAAATGCTCTTGTAACGGTTTGTAATGCACGCGAGCGATGCACTGTCCTTCCAGAGTTCCTCGAACGGCTCAACGATATCGTAACGGCTATAGTGGCTTTCGTACGGGACGTGATTAAGGGTGCCGGCACCCAGTTCCAGAATCGATTCGCCGGATTGCGCGCGCGCAGCGACGCGTCGGTGCATCCAACTTTCGAGGCGCTGGCTCAGCGATGTTGCTACCGTGCTTCCGTCACGGTTCTGCCGGTAGTCGAGTAGATAGCGGGCGTTCTGGGCTTCTGACAGTGGGGGCCGGCTGCGTGGGTACGAATCGAGTAGTTTGCGTGTATGCGCGTCCATTATTGTCGTTCGATAGAGAGCGCCGCATAGACGCATCCGCGTTGGCTCAGGTCACCCATGGCTGAAATTGTGACACATATCAAGTTTCTCGGAGATAGATTCGGACTTCGATTGAATTGCTGGAACTGCGCCAGTGCTCAGTTCATCTAACTGGAGAAATACAGTTATTCAGGACCTATAATATTTACATGTCGTCTCCGTTGCCACCGTCGTTCGCGGATAGGCTGCAGGATGGCCACTTGGCGCGGTTCATCGCAGTGGGACCGGGACAGGCGTATTTGCGGCCGCACAGCACAAGACAGGTTACAGCAGTCTCGCGTGCTGGACGCCATGTTTCTTGACGGGAGTTATAGACTGTAATGGTGGCGGAAAGCGGCGGTGGGGGCGGGCGGCGGATTCTGGACGTCGGGTGCGGCATCAATAAGCGCCCGGGCTCTATCGGGATCGACCGCAATCCACGTTCGCGCGCCGATGTCATTGCGGACCTGGACCACTTCCCGTATCCCTTCGCTACGGGCTCGTTCGACGAGATCCACGCTACGCACGTCATCGAGCACCTCGCCGATGTGGTCCGCGCCGTCGAGGAGTTCCACCGCCTGGCGCGGGCCGGCGCGCTGATCCGCATCGAGACGCCTCATTACACCGACTTCAGCTCCTTCTGTGATCCCACGCATCGCTGGCACTTGAACAGCTTCTCGTTCCGCTACTTCGGAGAAGACCACGGCGGCTTCGGCTACTATTCCGATTGCAGATTGCGTGAGATTTCCGTACGGGTCAGGCTACTAGCTCTCTGGAGATGGGCCGGTATCGAATGGCTGGTGAACCACTCGCGCCGGTTCCGGCGGTTTTGGGAGCATTATCTGTGTTTCATGGTCCGCGGCAAAGTGATGGTGTTCGAATTTGAAGCGCTGAAGAACTAGGCCATGCGGTTCGGCCGGGCCGGCCCTCCTCCACTCAACTCATGATGCACTGGTTGTACCGGCTGGCGGATTCGGCGCGCCACCGCGCGCGGCTGCGATTGTGGTCCCGAACGCAGGCATCGGGAAGGCGCGGCGAAGACCTCGCGCACCGCTTCCTCCAACGGGAGGGTTACCAGGTAGTGGCGCGCAACTATCGCGCCCAAGGCCGTCCGGGAGAAATCGACCTCATCGCCTGGGATGGCGATACGCTGGCGTTCGTCGAAGTGAAGACGCTGACAAGTTCGGAATATTCCGCGCCGGACCGCGCCATCGATGCGGACAAGCAGCGGAGCATGTTCCGGACGGCATCCGCTTACCAGCGCCGTTCAGGCGTGGAATGGGCCCGCATCCGCTTCGATACGGTCAACGTCCTGTTGACGGATCCGCCCGGGATCACTCTTTTCCGCGACGCCTTCCATCCACTACGCCGTGCAACGCCGTAATACAATAATCGTTTGTACAGATTAGGGGAGGTACTTCCGCGGTTTGCCTGAACTTCGTCGAGATCCCATCACCGGCAGATGGGTCATTATTTCCACGGACGTGGCGCGGCGTCTTCGCGACTTCGTGAAGGATCACGTCGTCGCGCACGGCGACCCGCACTGCCCGTTCTGTGCCGGCCAGGAGCATCGCACGCCACCCGAAGTGCTGGCCTACCGCGACGGCGGCGGCCCCAACCAGCCCGGTTGGCGGCTTCGCGTGGTACCCAACAAGTACCCCGCCCTACGCGTGGAAGGCGAGTTTCACCGGAAGGGCGAAGGCATCTACGACAAGATGAGCGGCATCGGCGCCCATGAGGTAATCATCGAGACGCCGGACCACGTAGTCAGCCAGGCGGACCTACCCGAAGCGCGCATCGAAGATATCTTCTGGGCCTACCGGGACCGGATTCTGGACCTGCGCAAGGATCGCCGCTTGCGATTTATCCTCCTGTTCAAGAACCACGGCACGGCCGGCGGGAGCGTGGTCGAGCACACGCACTCGCAGTTGATCGCGCTGCCGGTGGTGCCCAAGCGCGTACAGGAAGAGTTGGACGGGTGCAAACGCTACTACGACTTCAAGGAGCGCTGCATCTGCTGCGACATTGCGCAGCAGGAACTGGCTTCCTGCGACCGGGTGGTGCTCGAAACCGACCACTTTGTGGCATTTTGCCCGTACGCGCCGCGCTTCCCCTTCGAGACCTGGATCCTGCCGCGCAGGCACCGCTCGCACTTTGAAGAATCCGACGCCACCGAGATACGCAACCTGGGCTGGGTGCAGCGGGCCGTTTTGCGCAAGATAGAGAAGGTGCTGGAGCATCCGCCGTACAACTGGATGGTGCACAGCGCGCCGGTGCAGGAGCCGGCCATGCCGCATTATCACTGGCACATCGAGATCATCCCACGCTTGACGCGGGTAGCCGGTTTCGAATGGGGTTCGGGCTTCTACATCAACCCCACCCCGCCCGAAGAAGCCGCCAAGTTCCTCCGTGAAGCCGGGTTGGGCTAAGCCGGGCGGCTACACCAAAACCTTCGTCGTCCCGCCTCGGGTGAGGTTGATGTCCATATTCGGCAGATTCTTCTCCCAGGCGCCAGCCGTGAAATCGGGAACATCGATGGAGTTGGAGCGGTTCATCACCGACCACGCGCTCAACGGAATGATGGAACTCCAGATGACACCGTCATAAACGTCTTGGTCGAGCGGCAACCCGTTGCGCAGGCAGTCGATGAGGCGCCAGTCCTCCAGCAGGTCTGTCCCCCCGTGACCCGTGCCCACACGTTTTGACAGTTCGCGCATCCGGGTGATGATCGCCGGCGTGTACTCCTTGGCCAGCGTTTCGTACTCCTGCTGGGAAACCCATCCGGTGAGATCTTTGGAGATTCTCGGCGGCAGCGGGTATTCCAGAGCCATCCCTTTGGTGCCTGTGATGCCGTGGATCACGGTGTGCGGTCCGCGCGGGCTGGTGGCGTCGTGCTGGAGCATGATGGTGCGGCCCTTGACCGTGCGGATGATGCTGGTGTTGATGTTGCCGCGGTAGGTCTTGTCCGCGAATGGCTTGAAGAAATCGTCCGTCGCGGCCAGTTCGCGAGCCTTGGCCTGCATCATGAAGTCGTTGCTCTCCATCGACACCAGGTAATCGAACCGGTCGCCGCGGTTGATGTTCATGATCTGGGAGATCGGCCCCAAACCATGCGTCGGGTAGATGTTTCCTCTCTTCGACGCGTACAGCTTCAGCCACCACATATCCCAGTACGTGGTCTTAGAGAAGTTGTTCTTCATCTTGCTGGTGTTGTAAGCGCACTCGCCGTGGACGATGTCTCCGAAGAAGCCCTGCCGGGCCATGTTCAGCGTGAGCACCTGGAAGAAGCCGTAGGCGTAATTCTCCAGCATCATGCAGTGCTTACGGGTGCGTTCAGCGGTTTCCACCACCTTCCAGCACTCTTCGAGTGTGGCCGCCACCGGCACCTCGCTGGCCGCATGTTTTCCATGCTCCATGGCATAAACAGCCATGCCGGCGTGCATGTAGTAAGGAGTCGCGATGATCACCAGATCGACGTCGTCCTGCTCGCACAGCTTCATCCATTCATCTTTGTTGCCCGAGTACAGGGTCGGATTGTGGTTGGTGCCATCCAACCGCTTGCGCGCCGCGGCCACGCGCTCTGGCCTGACGTCGCATAAGGCGCGGAACTCGACGCCTTCGACGTACCGCATCGTCTCCAGATGGGACGGACCGCGGTTTCCCAGGCCGATGATGCCGACGCGGACCTTCTCGATCCTCGGGGCGGCATACCCGGACATATTGAACTGCTGTTTGCGCGTCCTCCGGGTGTCCAATGCGGATGCGACTCCGTCGAGGAGCGGAGCGCCGGCCAACCCAAGCCCGGCCAGGCTGGTTCGTTTAAAGAATGCCCTACGGTTGTCGTTCATCGTCGACCGTCCTTTCCAGGCATGAGTTGCGCCCGTGGTTGGGTACAGTATGGCAGAATCGTGCGTTTGGCTGTAAAGGCGGTCTTGGGCGGTTCAGGCGAGGGCGGATGCGACGAATGCCGCACGGACAGGATTCGCCAGAAGGTGGCGAGCCACGAGGTTGGAATCGGCCGTTTCCAGCCGGCAGGTACGTACTCCCGCCTTCCCTTCCACAAGGACTTTGCCGTCCTGCTGACGAACCCTGTAGACCATCGCCGCACCGGTGTTCATTGCGAGGGAATCCAGAGGCCAATCGGAATCAGCTACCAGACTGATCCCTCCTCCCGTGCCGATGAGGATGGTCATATCCGACGGAGGATTACCGGCTCCGGCGACGGTTTCCGCGGCTTCAAAGATCCGCGACGCGTTGTCCAGGAACCGATTCATGCTAAGGCTTATCGGACCGGCGCCGGGGAGTTTTAGCAAAATCTTGCAGACGCGTTTATTTCAAACTCAAACCGCCGTCCACCGCCAGAATCTGTCCGGTGACGAAGTTGGAGGCCTTCAGGAAATACACCACCGCGTCAGCCACCTCTTCGGGCGTGCCGCCGCGCGCGGCCGGCGTCGAGCGGATCATCGCAAGGCCGGCCTCGTCGATATCAAGGAACGGAATGACGCCGGGGGCAACGGAGTTGACTGTAATCTCCGGCGCGAACGCTTTCGCCAGCGCGCGCGTCAGCATGATTACCCCGGCTTTCGACGCGCAGTAGTGCGCGTGCATGGCCCAGGGTCGCAGCCCGCCAAGCGAGCTGATGTTCACGATGCGCCCATGGCCCGACTGCTTCATCAGCCGCGCCGCCTGCTGCGCACAGAAGAACACCGCCTTCAGGTTCACGTTGTGGATGAAATCCCAATCCGCTTCGGTGACTTCGAGCG
Organism: Terriglobales bacterium; assembly: GCA_021372245.1. Taxonomy (GTDB): domain Bacteria; phylum Acidobacteriota; class Terriglobia; order Bryobacterales; family Bryobacteraceae; genus JAJFUV01. Next base: position 10,060 of record JAJFUV010000293.1, on the reverse strand, counting down.
GATCGCGCAGCGTGAAGCGGGCCGCGTTGTTGACCAGTCCGTAGAGCGAGCCGGCGCGCTCGCCCACTTCGGCGAACATCCGCTCAATCTCGTCTACACGCTCGAGATTGGCGCGAAACAGCAGGTCCGTTCCGCACTCGGCGGCCGTCCGCCGCGCCTCGGCTTCGCTCGATCCGTAATGGATGGCCACCCGCGCGCCCTCTTCCGACAGGCGCAGCGCGATCCCGCGGCCGATCCGCTTGGCGGCACCGGTGACCAGTACCACCTTCCCGCGTAAGCTAGTGGCGGGCTTGTCCACAGAGTTCGACCTCCTGCGTTTCCAGGACCTCTTCGTCAGGATGCGGCAGGCGGCCGGTCCAATTCAAGTACCCCCACATCAACGCCGTGGAACTGCTAAGTATGCCGCTCCATACCCCGATGAGGCGTGGGCTTACGTGTTCGCTGGCGATGCCGGCGGCCGCAAGCGAGATCATCATCACCGCCCAAGTCACCGATTCGTTGGTAGCGAAAACGCGGCCACGGTACTGGTCCGGCACATAGCGCAGCAGCTTAGCGAAATTCAGCACGCTGCTGACCGCCATCGCCACCCTCGAGAGCGCGATGAAAAGCAGCGCCGCCCAGTAAGCCTCCATCACGCTGAACAAGACATAAGTGGATCCGTGAACGATGTAGCAGATCACGATGGCGCGCTTGTAGTTATCGAAGCTGAGACGCGGCCCCAACTTGTGTCCGATGATGCCGCCGGCGAGCAGTCCGATACCCGCGCAACCCCAGATGACGCCGATGCCGGCGGGCCCGCGCCGGAACACGATTTCGCCGAACAGGCTGAACAGGATCTGCGCCGCGCCGCCTCCGGTAGCCCAGCCGACGTTCACCATGGCAATACCGAATATGAGCGGCGTGGCGCGAATGTAACGAAGTCCTTCGGCGTATTCGCGCCAGGGACGCACCACCTCAGTGCCGGTCAAATCCCGTCGTTCAACCCGAAAACTGCCGCGGCGCAGCCGTATCCGCGAGATGGACCAGGCCGAGTAAAAGAACGAAAACGCGTTCAGCGCGAAAGACCATTGGAAGCCGAAGTGGGTGACGGAGGTGGCGCCCAGGAAGGCGCCTATCACCAGGTTGCTCCACTGGGTGGTCTGCGTGAGCGTGTTGGCCGCGTGTAGTTCCTCCTTGCTGGCGATGGTGGGCAGGATCGAGGCGCGGCCGCTGGTGAAAAACGGAGACGCGAACATGAGCAGGCCGCTCAGGAGATACATGAGCCAGTTGGACTTGTAGTACACCGTACCGATGAAGCCGAGCGCGACGAAAGCGCGGATCAGGTCGCTCGCGATCATCACCCGCTTCCGGTCCAGGCGGTCGAGCACCACACCCGCCAGCGGTCCGGCCAGCACTGCGGGGATGGCGCGCGACAGCATGACGCCCGCAACCACCATCCCGCTGCCGGTATGGGCCAGGGCCAGGCTGAAGACGGCGATGTTGTTGAAGTGGTCGCCGACTTCGCTGACCACCTGGGCGGTCCACATATGGCGGTAGTTACGGTTCTCGCGCAGGAGCTGGGTGAAACCCGCCATCAGCCTCGCTCCGTAACGCAGACGCCCGCCAGCACCAGGGCCCCGCCGGCGGCGAGCGCGCCTGTGATGGGCTCGCCGAGTATGGGCACCGCCAGCGCACTGGCGATGAGCGGTTGAAGATACGAGAACGCGGACACGCGAGAGGCCGGGATGTAAACCAGTGCGTACGAAAAGATCAGGTAGCACACCACGGAGGGGAACGCCGCCATGAAACCGATACTCAACCAGCCCGTAAGGGGCGCGGCGGAGAAATTGAAGTCCCGCGCCAGCCACAGCGTAACCGGCGCCAGCATCAGCGCCCCGCCCAGGTAGGCGAACGTGGTGAGCGTGATGGCGCCGTGGCGCGCTACAAGCTGTTTGCTGGTCACCGTGTAGAGCGCGAACGTAAGCGCGCCCAGGAACACCAGCGTGTCGCCCAGGATCGTCGCGCCGTGGGATTTGCCAGGCACCAGGTTCAACACTCCGACGCCGGCCGCCGCTATCGCCATTCCTACAAATTTCAAAGTCGACAGCCGTTCGCGCCCAAGCCACCCGGAAATCAACAGGACCAGGACCGGCGAAGCGGAGATCACCAGCGATGAGTGCGCCACGCTAGTGCGGCTCAACCCCATGACGAAAAACACCTGATTGAGCGCCACACCCAGCAGTGCAATCAGCACCACGCCGCGGCCTTCACCCTTGGACCACAGCTCGGGAGCGTCCTGGCTCCGCATCTTCCACCAGTACACCGGCAGTACGAAGAGGGCCGCCATGGTGGTCCTTATGCACGCCAGGAGCAGCGGCGGAAAGCTGCGCAGCGCGATCTTGCCGACAATGTAGTTCAGCGACCAGAACAGCACCATCAGCAGGATGAGCGAGTAGAGTCTGATCTGGAATGTACGGCGGCTCAAGAGACAGCCGCCTTCCGCAGGCTCATAGCTTGGTCTTGGCCTCCTGCCAGAGCGCCTCCATTTCGTCGATGGACACTTGCTCGAAGGTCTTGCCTTGTTCCCGCAGGCGCTGTTCGATGTGGCCGAAGCGCTTGCGGAACTTGGCGTTGGTGCGGCGCAGCGCCTGTTCGGGATCCACTTTCAGGAAGCGCGCGATGTTGACTACCACGAACAGCAGGTCGCCGAGCTCGTCTTCGAGCCGATCCTGGGCCGCGCCGCGACGTGCCTCGGCCAGCTCCCGCAACTCCTCGTGCAGTTTCTCGACAACCTGCTCGGTGTTCTCCCAGTCAAAGCCCACGCCCGCGGCGCGCGAGGCGATCTGCGAGGCTTCGACCAGCGCCGGCATCGAGCGCGGCACGCTGGCGAGCAATCCCACGGGGCCGCCGTTGCGTTCGGCCTTCTCCTCGGCCTTGATCTGGTCCCAACGGCGCTTTACTTCCTCGGGCGTCTTGGCGTCGCCATCGGCGAACACGTGCGGGTGCCGCCGGACGAGCTTCTCATTGATGGTGTCGAGCGAATCGCCGATTTGGAACCGGTTTTCCTCCTGCGCCATGCGGGCGAAAAAGACGGCCTGCAGCATCAAGTCGCCGAGTTCTTCGCGCAGCGCGTCCCAATTACGCGCGTCGACGGCATCGAGGACCTCGTAAGTCTCCTCGACCAGGTAGGATTTAATGGTGTCGAAGGTCTGCTTGGCGTCCCAGGGGCAGCCGCCGGGCGAGCGCAGACGATCCATGATCTCGACCAAGCGTCGAAACTTATCCCCTGTATGTGAATCGGTCTCCATGAATATGAGTGGGGTGAAAAAGGACCTACTATTTTAAGTTAACACACGGCGCGGGAAGCCCTGGGATCGCTGTGATAGACTTGCGGCGAGGTTTTCTATGCGCATACTGCATACGATTGTGGCAGCGCTGGTCTCCGCCGCCCTGTTGCAGGCGGCTCCGAACTTCTCGGGCGACTGGAAATTGAGCGTTCAAAAGAGCGTATTGGGCGAGGGATCTTCCGTCCCTCAGAAGAGCACGCATAAGATCACGCACGAAGACCCGAAACTGAAGGTGATCGTCGACCAGGTAAGTGAGCGCGGCGAATTCCATGTCGAGCTAAACTACACGACCGATGGCAAGGAATGCACCAACGAAATCATGGGCACCCCCGTGAAGACGACGGTGAAGTGGGACGGCGATGCCCTGGTCTTCCACACCGCTGGCACCTTCAACGACAACCCGATCACGCTCGACGACCGGTGGACGATGGACGCCGACGGCAAGGTCCTGACCATCAATCGCCACTTCAAGAGCGGAGATCGGGAACGGGACCAGAAGCTAGTCTTCGAGAAATAAAGCCGGTTTAGCCGTTTATTCGGTCTCAGGCCAGCTTATAGCCCGCGCCACGGAGTGTCAGGATGTGGCGGGGGTGCTTCGGGTCTTCCTCCAGCTTTTGGCGAAGCCAGGTGATGTGGACATCCACAGTGCGGGTGAGCGGGGCGCAGGTGTAACCCCAGACGTCCTTCAGCAGCTCGGCGCGCGAGACCACCTCTCCCCGGCGCTCGGCCAAGTAGCGCAGCAATTGGAACTCGCGCGCCGAAAGGCTGACCGGCGCGCCGTTCACGCGGGCTTCTCCGCGCTTGAAATCCACCTCCGCCGGGCCGAAACGCAACGCCTCAGGCACGGAAGCCTGGGGCGCGCGGCGCAGCAGGGCCTCCAGGCGCGCCAGCAACTCCATGACTTCGAAGGGCTTGGTGAGATAGTCGTCGGCGCCTGTCTTGAGGCCGTGGACCTTGTCCGCCAGTTGCGCGCGCGCGGTCAGCATGAGGATGGGGACCATCGATCCGTGTTCACGGAGCTTGCGGCAGACCTCGAAGCCGTTCATCTGCGGCAGCATCACATCAAGGATGATCAGGTCGTAACTGTTCGCCAGGGCCTTCTCGAGACCCGCGGCACCGTCGGCGGCGCTTTCAACGGCGTAACCTTGCATTTCGAGGCGGTCGGTGAGCGTCAGCACCAGGCCGGCCTCGTCTTCGACCAGAAGAATTTTCTTGGAACTCATGCGACGGAGGCTTTCGCTACGGGCAAGCGCACCATGAAGCAGGCGCCCTTCCCGGGGTTATTGGCGGCCGCGATGCTGCCGCCATGCGCTTCAATAATGCGCTTGACCAATGAAAGACCGAGGCCCAAGCCGCGCGTTTGGCTTTCACGGGCACGGCGGCCCCGATAGAACGGATCGAAAATGCGGTGGAGCTCGGTCGGTTCGATGCCGGGCCCACCATCGGAGACTTCGATCTCGACTGCATCGCCCAAGTTTCTGGCGCGCAAGTGGATGGGCTCTCCGCGCCCGCCATGCGTGGCCGCGTTGCTGACCAAGTTGCGCAGCGCGTGGACCAGCGCCGTTCGATCGGCGTCCACCGGAGGCAAGTCCGGATCGAGATCCTTGACCAGATCGCAGCCGGAATCGTTCAATTCGTGCGCGCAGGCTGCCGAGGCGCGCTCGACCAGGTCGCTGACCTCGACCGGTTGCCGCTCGAAGGCGGAACTCGTACGCGCGAACGCGAGGATTTGCTCGACCATCTCCGACAGCCGGCGGCCTTCGTCACGCACGAGAGCCCCGTAGCGGCGCACCGACTCGGGCCCCTTGGTCACACCATCGGCAAGGTTTTCGCCGGCCGAACGGATGACGCTCAGCGGAGTGCGCAATTCGTGCGAAACGCCAGCCACGAATTCGAGCTGCAGTTGCGCCAGCATTTGCGCCCGGCGCAACGCGAACAACATCACGGCGATGGCGGCGGCCAGCAGCGCCAGCACGCCGAAGCCGACGGCGAGGTTGCGCTTTCGCACCGCGCCCACGACGGCTTCCAGCGACCCGGCGTGATGCACCATCAATAATTGCCACGAACCTTCCGCGGGAGCGAACGTTGGCGCCGGAGGACCGGGCGGCCGGCCAAAGCCGCCTTCCTCGCGCCGGAAGAAACGACCCATGCGCACCGGCAGAAGCGGCACAGAGGCGTCCGGGTGGGCGATGATGACGCCAGGCGCGCCGGGTTCGGAATCGTAGAGGGGGGCCTTCGACCTGCCGCCGGTCACCTGCACACGGTAATCGAGCACGCCATCCCGGCTAAGGTGCCTGCGCACAAGGGCGGGCAGGAGCGTGCGGCAGATGTACGTCTGGTCCAGATCGACTATGCTCCAGTGGAGTGGGGGGGGAGGCCCGGGCGGCCCGCCTCCACGCCCACCCCGAATTTCAAACCGGGTCGGCCGCATGTCGAAGTGCGGTGAGATCAATATCAAGGGACTGGCGCCGGCGCCCAACTGCCGGGGCGGCCCGGGTAACTCGCCCGGCCGTTCACGTTCGATGAGCCTCTCCCGGACCGGGACCAGCGAATCCGGCCAAGGCACGTTCTCGAAGCGGCCTGTCTCGACATTCAGGCGCCGCAACCCATGTTTACCGGGCTCGGAGGAAGTCAGGTAAACCGCCAGCACGATTCCGCGGTGGGGGTTGTTTGCGGCCCAGTTGGCGTAACGGTCGGCCAGTTCGCCTTCCACCTGTGCCTGATAGAAGAAGCGCCCAAGCTGGATTTGAGTGTGTGCGCGGGAGACTTCCGTTTCCAGGTCCCGCGCCAATTGCGTTGCCGCGCCGTACAGGTGGCGGCGCATGCGAACGGCATCGGCTTCGCTGAGTTGGCCCAACCAACGGTACTGCAAAACCGCCAGCGTGACCAGCAAAACGGCTCCAATTGCCGACGTCAGCAAAAGCAACAGACTAGTGCGCCGAGGCATCCGACCTCATTATAGGACGCGAATGTTATCTCCCAAAACGAATTGTTAAGACTGTAAAGCATGATTTCCGTATGTTTTACCGCCACTTACGCCGAAGGAGCGTTTAATAGAGTAGGGACATGATGGAGCCTGTCCGGTAAGAGAGGAAATTGACAATGGCGAGAATTTTGATCGGTTTGATGTTCGCGATGTACGCCCTGGCGCAAATGCCTGCGGGGGACGGCCCGATGGGTTCGATGGGACCCGGTGGGCCCATGGGTCCGCCGATGACGGGCATGCACATGATGGGGCCGCGGGGGGAGATGGGACCGCCCGAGGAGCTGAAGGATTTTCTGGGACTCGACGACAAGCAGGTGGAGAGCCTGCAGCAGATCGCAAAGAAGGCTCACGAATCGATGCGCAGCGCATCCGAAACGATGCGCACGAAACAGCAGCAGTTGCGGGACCAGATCGAGAAGGCCACGGATCCGGCGGCGGCAGGGAAGCTGCTGTTTGAAATCGAGGCCCAGCGGAAGGCCATGCCAACCATCCGCCAGAAAGCCCACGCCGACGCTTTGGCGGTGCTGAACGAAACGCAGAAGGCCAAGCTAAAGGAACTGCGGAAGGAAAACGCCGAGCGCGCCGCGGCACGGCAGGCCCTGGGTCTGAACCTGATCCATGCACCGATGTTCATGGGGCCGCAAGGTCCGATGATCCCAGGCGGGCAGCGGCGAGGACAGGGCCGTGGCTTCAGGCAGGGCCCGGGCATGGGACCGGGACAGGGTCCAGGCGGACCGATGCCGGAACCCGCACAGCGTCCAGAATAAGTCCCTCCAAGATCCTCCGGGGCGGCCCCAGGGCCGCCCCGGAACGTTTTCCCCCGTCCCCCCCAAAAAAGAAATTCCGCGCTTCGGTCGGCATACCAGCTCGCCGGGGGCTGATCTCATGTAGAATTAAAAGGCGTTAATCCCACCGAAGAGCCAGTTGTCCTTCCTTTTGGATCTGGCGCGATGGTCCGAACCGTGGAAGGAGCAACGAATGCGAGTGTTTCTGGTGAATCCCAGCGACGTGGCCTTCGGGATTGGTGTCATTACACCTCGGTGGTTGTTTGTATTGGCGGCCGCAACGCCCGTGCAGTACGGCGACCCGGTTGTCGTGGACGAGACGATTGAACCCTTCCCTCTGGACCGGCTCATGCCGGGGGACGTGGTCGGAATCGGCATCCACACAGCCAACGCATTGCGCGGACTGGAACTTGGACGCAAGGCACGGGAACGAGGCGCCTGGGTGGTCTTCGGCGGCATCCACGCCTCGCTCTTTCCGGAAGAGGCGGCCAATCTCGGCGGCGCGCACGCGGTGGTTAAGGGCGACGGCGACCTCATCTGGCAGACCGTGCTTGCCGACTGCACCAGCGGTGCTCCACAAGCGATTTACGACGGCGGCCACGTAGATTCCGGCCAGTTCCTGGCGGCGCGCTGGGACTTGTTGCCGCCGGACCGGTATATGTGGGCGTCGGTACAGACCGTTCGGGGCTGCCCCAAACACTGCTCGTTCTGCTCGGTCTGGAAAACAGACGGCCAGAAGCCGCGCCAACGCCCGCCCGGCGCGGTCATGGAGGAGATTGGCCAACTACGGCGCTTGGGCTACCGTGTCATTGCCCTGGCCGACGACAACTTTTACACGGTAACACTGGGCGATCTGGCCGCGGCGGAGCGGAGGGGAGACGAGGCAGCTCTGGCCCGGCTAAGCCGTATGCGCGCCGAGCGCTTCGAGTTGATGGAGCGGTTGGCGGAATTGCCGAGCGACACGATTCTATTCACCCAGATCACGATGGAAGCGGCCGAGGACACTTCATTCCTGGACGCCATGCGCAAGGCCCGCATTAAGGGCGCCCTGGTCGGCGTCGAGGCCGTTACTGCCGAAGGCCTCAAGTCGGTGTTCAAGGACTTCAATCTCTCCGGGCAAACGCTGGTGGAGCGTCTGCGCCTGTTCAAGCGCCACGGCGTTCACGTCCTCGGCTCCTTCATTTTCGGCCTTGAAAGCGACCGTGCGGATACCTTCCAGGCCACGGCCGAACTGGCGAAACAGGCCGGGCTGACCTTCGCTCAGTTTGTGTGCATGACGCCTTTCCCCGGCACGGTGGATTTCGCCCGCTGGGAGCGCGGCGCGGGTAAGGACGCCGGAGAAGTGCAAGGTGTGCCGCTCACACGCTACTGGCTCATTCCCGGACACCTACGGCCGAAACTGTATACGCCGCACCCCACGATGAGCTCGGAGGAAATTCGCGAGCGCACGCAAGGCGTCTGGGACAGCTACTACAAGCTCGGCGAGATCTGGAAACGGGCCGATTGCGTGAAATCCGTGAAATCGCGCCTGGCGTTCGTGTTTATCTCAAAGCTCTACCGCCAAATGTACGCCAACACAGGCATCGCTACCGATAGCGCGCGTCGCAGGCGGGCCAACCGCTGGGCACGCTGGATGGCCAAGCTTTGCCTGAAGCTGTTCCGCGCCAAGCCGCTGACAGATTTGCAGGTTCCCGCAGCAAACCCGGTGCTGGTGCGCCCCGCATAGAAAGACGGTCGGTTATACTGTTTGTTGAGGGGTGCGATGAAGACCTACGTGAAGTTTGGGGCGCTCGTTGTCGTCATCGTCGGTACACTGGTGTACTTGGCCGCGGGTGGGATCAACGAGACCAAGACCTATTACAAAACCATTGCAGAGCTTGGCCAGATGGGCGGCGGCGCGATGGGCAAGCGGCTACGCGTGGCCGGGGACGTCGAAGCGGGATCCATCCACCGCACCGGGCGCGAGGTGGAGTTCACTCTGAAGCAGGATGCGCTGCGCTTGAAGGTGGTCTATCAAGGCACCGATCCGCTGCCTGACACTTTCCGCGATGGCGCGCAAGCCCTGGCTGACGGCAAGATGGGATCCAACGGCGTATTTCGGGCCGCCAAGATCCAGGCCAAGTGTGCGTCGAAGTACGAAGCTAAGCCTGGACAGCAGCATCCAACGGGTGTAAGCAAAGCAAGCTTCTAGCTAACAATCCCTTATGGAAAACCTGGGCGTACTAGCGATTCTGGTCGCATTTTGTCTGGCGGTGTATGCGGTTCTGGCCTCGCTCGCCGGAGCGTGGAAGAAGAAACCGTATCTCGTGCGCAGCGGCGAACGCGCGGTCTATGCCGTGTGGGGTTTGGTGACGGTGGCGAGCGGCATCCTCGTCTACGCGCTCGTCATCGGCGATTTCCGCATGGCTTACGTAGCGGCGCACACCAACCGAGCCATGCCCGTCCTTTACAAGGTGGCCGCATGGTGGGGCGGGCAAGAGGGCTCGCTCCTGCTATGGAGCTGGTTGCTGGCCGGCTACTCGGCCGTGGTTGTCGCGTTCAACCGCAGGCACCACCGGTCGCTGATGCCGTACGTGATCACGGTGCTAATGCTCACCCAGGTGTTCTTCCTGGTGCTGAATGCGTTCGTAGTGAGCCCGTTCCGGCTGCTCGCGATGGGCGGCGGCGTCATGGAAGTGCCAGACGGCAACGGGTTGAATCCGCTGCTGCAGTATTGGGCCATGGCCATCCATCCGCCCATGTTGTACTTGGGCTACGTCGGCTTTGTGGTGCCGTTCGCTTTTGCCATGGCTTCTCTGATCACCCGTCAGCCGGGCGACGGGTGGATCCACACGACGCGGCGCTGGACGCTGATCACCTGGATGTTCCAAAGCGTCGGCATACTGCTGGGCGCGGGATGGGCGTACGCGGTCCTCGGCTGGGGCGGTTACTGGGGATGGGACCCGGTGGAGAACGCCTCGCTG
>JAJFUV010000289.1 GCA_021372245.1 Terriglobales bacterium | reverse complement strand
AGGGCGAAGTGGGCGTAAGGATCCTGCGGATCGTACACCAGGGATTTCGTGCAGTAGCCGATGGCCGTGTCGAAATGCCCCAGCAGACGCTCACTGTCGCAGAGGCCGAAGTAGGCCAGGCTGCGAAGGTCCTTCCAAACGTCCCGTTGCGCCGCGCGCTTCTTGCGCCCGAATCCCGCCAGGTAGCCCAGCACGTAGTAATTCATCTTCCCGGCCAGCTTGCTGTCGAAATCGCTCAGTTGCAAATAGTGCAGGTAGGAATCCACCGCGGGCTGGTGCTTGCCACTTAGGCGCAGGCTCTCCGCCAGCCAGAAATACGGCTCGGCATTGTTCGGTGTGAGGCTGATGGCTTTGCGGGCGGCGTCGATCGAATCCGGGTACAGGTCCTTCATGCGCAGCGCCTGGGCCAACAGGTACCAGGCTAGGGCATGCTTCGGATCGCGGACGACCACGGCGTTGAGCTGCCGGATGGATTCGTCGAGGGCTCCTTTGTCGAGCAGCATGCCGCCGAGCGTGGCGCGGGCCTCGGTGTAATCGGGGTCGATCTCGATGGCGCGGCGCAGGGCCTTCTCCGCGGCTTCCTCGTTGAACAGATCGCGCTCGACGCGCCCCAGGTACAGCGCCGCCTGGCTGTACTGCGGGTCGGCAGCCAGGGCGGCGCGAAAGCGCTCGGCGGCCTTCGCGTAGTTCTCCTTCGTGCCCTTGTTGTATAGCTCCAAACCCTTTTCGAACTCGTCCACGGCCGAGCGCGGACGGCGGCGCAGGATGGCGATCTTGAGCGAGACGGTGGACTCCTGCCCCGGATAGACGGTCTCCTCGCGCGGCCCGTCGGGCTCGTATCCCATACGAACGCCCTTCACTGTGTGTACCCCGGGCTGCAAACCGGGCAGGCGGAGCGGAACGCCTTTACTGATCACGCCGACGGACTTGCCGTCGACGAACGCCTCGACGCCGTCCATGTTCGACTCGATTATGAGCGTCCCGTCTTTGGGCGGAGGCGGCGTGCCGGGCGCAGCGCCGGCGGGAGTGTAGGCCAGCAACATTTGTGGATCGAAGCTGCCGCGCTCCGAAGTGGGATTCTGGCTGGCGTTGGTGGCCTCGCGCACGTTGCGGCGAACGTATTCGGCCAGTTCGTCGGCGGTCACGATGCCGTCGTGGGACTCATCGGCGGCACCTTCCATGCCCTTCACAACGTAATAAGTGAAGATGCCGTGGCCACCGCCCCAATCCGAGCTTTCGAAGGACCGCTCGCGATCACGGCTGGCGGTGAGCGAAAACAGGGAGCGATTCAGATCGAGCAGGCTGCGGTTGACCGCGGCGCGGTCGGCTTCCGGCGTGATGGCGCCGCTGTGGCAGGAGTCGGTGAGCAGGATCTTGTCCTTCGCCTTGATCCTGGATCCGATCACCTTGCCGAGATCGTCCATGGGATAGCCGCTTGCGGCTATGTTCTTCGGATCGATGTCGTAAGGCGCCAGGTAAGCCTTGCCGCCGTACACGAAACCGTGGCCCGCGAAATAGATCAGCACGCGATCGCCTTCTCCGGCGGCCGAGGGCAGCCACTGTTCAAGCTCGCGGCGAAGGTTGGCCAGCGTGGCTCGCTGCCCGATGAGCCGGTGGACGTTCTCCGCGTGGAAGTTACCTCCCTCGGGGCTGATGAGAATCGAGTAGATGGCCTCGGCGTCCCGTTCGGAAAACTGCAATTGGTCCTTGTCCGACAGATTCTGGTACTTCGCGATACCGACCACCAGGGCATACGACCGCGGGATGACTACAGACGCCGGCGGCTTCGCAGGCTTCGCCGCCTCCGTGCCGGTTTCGTACTTCAGATCGCGCTGCTGCGGCTTCTGACCGGCGGGTTGCGCCCAGATAACCGCCACGGCCGCCAGGAACCAGGAGAGAGTCTTCAGCATCGTGCCCTCACTTGTGCGCCAGATGAAACTCGTAGATCACCGGACCTTGCAGGGGCTCCGGCGAGGAGACCACCGACGAGCTCTTCTCGCGGATAAAGAACAGTTCCCGAGAGGTCGCGCCGGGTACCCCCTTCAGGTTCTCGGGCAATCCCTCCTCGCCGCGAATTCCCTTCGGACCGGCGGAACTGTCGATGCAAGCGCCGCGAGCTCGCCAGATGGTCTCATCACAGCGGGGGGTCATGCGGAGTGGCGCCGGACCGGCCTTCGGCGGCGGAGGCAGGGGGGTGTATTTCGGCTGCGAACCGAGCGATAGCGGCGTCACCATCCAGTAGAGAACGTCATGCCCCGGCGGTCCGCTGATGCGGAACCAGCCCTGCGTTGCGGGAACCACGTACTCGACTCCGGCTTCTATCCGGTTCTGCTCCCCGGTGTCCTCGCGCGGGAACAGCATCTCGTACTTGCCCGAGGTGCTTTGATTCATCACGTAAAGGAAGCCGTCGAAATTGGTTCGGAAACGGAACCGGACGCGGTCATTCTGCGCGAAGACCAAACCCGGATCGACGATTCGCCACACGGAGCCCTCGCGGCGTTCCAGAGTCAATTCCATCCGCTGGGGGCCCGATCCCAGGCTCTTGGCCTGTGGGAAGGCAGAAGTGCAGGCAGCAAGGAAGACGGCAGTAGCGGCGATAACCTGCCTCATGAAAAGCCTCCGGTTCTATTGATGCTTGAGAATCAGATCCGCCACCAGTCGCGAGTCGCGTGCGCCGGCCGGATTAACGACGTAAACCGCCTTCTCCTTCTTTTCGCCTGGCGTGGTCTCGTCGACTTTCTCGAAGACCAGGTCGCGCGCGTACACCTGCCCGCGCAGTCGGCTTACCAGGCTGTCATCGATGGGAAGGCTGGCTTTGGCAAGCAGCATCGGCTTGGGGGTATTGATATCCGCGGGCTTCTTGCCGGAACTGAGCGAGTAGATCAGTTCTTCCAGGCTGGGCTCGGGGTTCCGCGAAAGCACCAGGAACAGTTTTTCCTCGCCAGCCTGCTCGTCGAAGGCGAAACGTCCCGGTGGCGGAGGAATCAGGTACTGGCGGCCGCTTTCGACGACGTTGGAGCCGCCGCTGACCTCAGGAGTCGGGAACAGGAGTTTCCAGGAGCCGCTCGAACCGCGTATGACGACATAGAGATACGCCGTGTCGTTCGACTCGACGCTCACGCGAATCCTGTCACCGGATCTGAACACGGTGTCGGCGTCGGCTTCATCGTACCGGTCGCCGCCAGCATTGCGCAACAGGCTGTAACGGAGCCCCAGGGGCCTGCCGGCGCCATAAGCCGCCGGGATGACGGCAACGCCGCCTGGCGTGACCGAGGGTGTACCGGGTTTCACTCGCGCCACTTCAGGGGCCGGCGGCTTCTCCACAGCAGGTTTGCTGGGCGCCGTCTTGCTCGAAGCCACCCGCTTGGGCTGTTGCGCCGGCTTCACCTTGGCGGGTGTCGCCAATTTGGCCGGTGCGTAGAACAACTCTCGCGCGGTCAAGGTCTTGGAGATTTGCCCGCACACCGCGAAAGTCAGCGCGGTGCCGGCCGCGATCAGGATTACCGTCGTTCTAACCATATGAGTCATCTCCCAGGCGCTGAAGTCGGGTGGTTCGCTACCACGCATCCATTATATGGCCCTCGCCGGGCAAAGAGTAAAATAACCCGAAAATGGGATGTAAGCATCGCGGAGAATAAGTTATCATCTCCAGGTAGGGGGACGACATGGGAATCCAATTAGGGATTTCAAATGGCGCCCGCGGGCTTTCCTGGTTAATCGCAATTCTGATGATGACCGAGGGGTTACCCGCGCGCCTCCCGGCGCAGCCACCGGCGCCGGCTAAGCTCAATATCGTGATTCTGGAGGGCGAGGGCGCAATAAACAACGTGCGCCAGAGGGTCGCCCGGGAAACGATCGTACAGGTGGAGGACGAGAATCACAAACCTCTCTCCGGAGTCGCCGTGACTTTCCTTCTGCCCAATAACGGGCCGAGCGGTGTCTTCCTTGACGGCAGCCGCAGTTTTAGTGCCATGACCGACGCGCAGGGAAGAGTCGTGGCGCGCGGCATCCGGGTGAACAAGGTACCCGGCAAGATGGAGATTCGCATCAATGCCAAGTACCAGGGGCTGACCAACAGCACCGTGATCACGCAGACCAACATCGCTGCCGCGGCGGCAGCGGCCGGTGGAATCTCCGGCAAATTGATAGCGCTGATTCTGATCGGAGCGGCCGGTGCGGCCGCGGGAACGGCGGTAGCGCTGACACGTGAAAGTACTCCGACAGCAGTAGTCACACCAGGCACCCCGAGCGTGGGCGCCCCGAAATAAGAGACAGGAATAGGAGGGATCGGCCATGCAGAGGCTTGCAAGGTTAGGGGTCACTTTTGGCGTTCTCCTGCTTCCATGCATCTGGGCGGCGCAGGCGCCCGACTATGCGGTGAGCGGTCCGTCGCTGGGCCTAGTCGCCGGCCGGACCGCAGGGACCATCCGGCCCATCCTCGGGATCCCCGGGGCTGCCATGTGGGGCGCGCCCCTGGTGGTGGATTTCGCAACGACCCGGACCGCGGTTGCGCCGGGTGGGGATTTTGCCGTGATGGTTGCCAGCGAGAATTTCCGGCTGGCCAGAGTGCGCGCGACCGGCGGCGCACCGGAGTGGCTGCCGGTGGAGGCGGCCGGTTCCGCGCCGGACATCGTTTCCTTCAGCCCGCGCGGACGAAGCGCGGTCCTCTATTACCGAGCGGCGGGCCGCATGGTGGTGCTCAGCGGCTTGCGGGATCAAACGGTGCAGGCGACTGAAGTCGATACGTCGTCGCTCCCGGCTGCAACGAAGCTGCTTGCCGTGAGCGAGGACGGATCGTCGTTGCTGGCAGCCATCCAGGAAGGCGAGGCAACGGCTGTCTATTTCCTGAAGACCGCGCCTGCGGAGACGCGATCCCGCCTTTCCGCAACGGTTTTGGATGGGATAGAAGGAGAGCCTGAGCCCTTGCCTACGGGAACATCCGCGAGCCGGTTGACTCTCTTCGGCGCCGTTACCGCGCTGGAGTTTGCCGGCGACAGCCAGGACGCGCTGGTAGCCGATGCGAGCGCCAACAGCATTTTCCTGATGGCAGACGTTGGAGGCTCGGCCCAGACCGTTCTGCTCGGTTCGGCGCGCGAAGGCATCGCGGATCCGTCGTGGATTAAGGCGCCGGACAACAAGCGCGTGCTTGTGGCCAATGCCGGAACCGGCGCAATCACGGTTCTCTATCGGGACGGCACGAGTCCATTGTCGATCCAGTGCGGTTGCACGATAACGGGGCTGAATCCGCTCGGCGGCGGCGCGGTCTACCGTCTCACAGAGCCTTCCTCCGAACCCCTACTGCTGTTGGATGCCGGCGGGCTCGAACCGCGCCTGGTGGTGGTTCCGCCGGAACCTTCCCAACCTGAAACCGCCCCAGCCGAGCAAGGAGGCGACCGATGAAATCGCGCATCTGGTTTGCTTTGTTGGTATTCGCAGCGCTGTCCGGCGGGCCGCTCTTCGCCCAGGTACCGACGCTCGCCATCACGACGCCCTCTTTGGCCGACGGCGCAGTCGGCGTGTCGTATTATCAACTACTTACGGCCACCGGCGGCTATGGCGCCGGGACCTACACGTGGAGCTGGAGTAGCAGCATCCTGCCTCCCGGCCTTACGCTCTCGCCAGCCGGTGTCATCTCGGGTGTGCCGACAGCTAGTGGCTCCTTTCCTGTGCTCATCCAGGTGACCAGCGCAGCAGCAGGCGTACCTGCTCTCCCCCCCGCAAGCCAAAGCTATACACTGACGATTACGTTCGCTCCGCTATCGATCACAACGACCTCGCTTCCGTACGGCGTAGTGGGCAGCACTTACTCAGCGAGCCTGACTGCCTCGGGCGGATACCCGCCGTACACATGGTCGGTTGTGCAGGGCTCCCTGCCCCTGCCTGGAGGCCTTACTCTGAGCTCGTCTGGATTGATCAGCGGAATGCCCACCTCGGCGGGAACCTTCAATTTCCTCGTAGAAGTGCAGGGTGGTGAGACAGGATCAGCGGCCCGTCCCTTCACGATAACCGTTGTCACCCCGGTCAGGATCATCTCCACGTCACCTCTGCCAGACGGTAGCGTGGGTACCGCGTACTCGGTGAGGCTCGCGGCAACCGGAGGCGCGACACCTTTTGCGTGGTCGGCCCCGAAGGGAGGCTTGCCACCGGGCTTGAGCCTGGATGGGGCGGCGGGCGTGATTCGGGGCACCCCCACAACCACGGGCAATTACAGTTTCGCAATTACGGTGACGGACTACGCCGGCACTCAGGACAGTTACACTTTCATGCTGTGGATTGGTTCGTCACTATCGATCACCACCTCTTCCTTCCCTAACGGCATGGTAGGAGAGAATTATTCGACGATTCTGGCCGCGACCGGAGGCACTCCTCCGTACGAATGGAGCGTGACCGGCGGATCGTTGCCCGACGGGTTGAGCTTGAGTTCGGGCGGAATCCTCAGCGGCTCACCGGCGGCGGCCGGAGCGTCCACCTTCACGGTGCAGGTCCGGGATGCCCAGCGCTTGAGCACAACACGAACCTTGAATCTCGTCATCGTGCCGGCCCTTCAGATTACGACGACGTCCCCGTTGCAAAGCGGCGTCGCCGGCAACGCCTATTCCACGCAGTTCGCAGCCGTAGGAGGCACGTCTCCATATACTTGGACAGTCACGAGTGGGACCTTGGCGCCGGGCTTGACGCTCGATGCGTCCTCAGGCTTGCTCGAAGGCACCCCGACGAGTACCGGCACGTACAGTTTTGCGGTGACGGTCGCCGATTGGGGCAACCATAAAGTCACGGCGAACTTTACGCTGACCGTTGCGGCCACGCTGGTCATCACCACCGGCTCTCCGCTGCCCAACGGCGCTGTGGCCTCTCCCTATTCAACGCGGCTTGCCACAACCGGCGGGGTTCCGCCCCTCAAATGGTCGGTGAGCAGCGGCACGTTACCCTCGGGCCTCACCCTTGACGCAGCCAGCGGGACCATCTCCGGTACGCCCACAACGGCTGGAGACTTCGATTTCACAATCACTGTAAGCGATGATCGGCAGACCGCAAGAGCTCAGTACCGACTGACCATCGCGTTGCCGCCGGCTCCCCCGTTATCGATTGATGTGAAACCGGATTCGGGGCTTCCTGCGACGCAACCCACCTTGGATGTCAGGTTGAGTCAAGGCTATTCGCAGGAGATCACAGGGCAGGTCGCCCTGACTTTCGCGCCGGATAGCGGCGCAGACGATCCCGCCGTGCAGTTCACCACCGGCGGACGCACAGCCGGTTTCAGGATCGCCGCCGGCACTACACCAGCGGTTTTCAGCACCTCCTCCGTCGGTGTGCAGACCGGGACTGTGGCAGGGACGATCACACTGACCACCCGAATGTTCGTGGGCACCGTCGATGTCACGCCGACGCCTGCGCCGACGAAGATCATACGGATCGCCAAATCGGCTCCAGTGATCACCTCGGTCAGCGTGGCGAAGACCAGCAGTGGGTTCGATCTGGTGGTCATTGGCTACTCGACACCGCGCGAGGTCGCCACGGCGGTGGTGAGTCTCACGGCAAAGCCGGACAAGAAGCTGTCTGGGAGCCTGTTCACCATCCAGCTCACCAGCGTCTTCAGCGCCTGGTACCAGTCGGCCGCCTCAGCTGCTTACGGGAGCCAATTCAGCTTGCGGATTCCATTCACAGTACAAAACGATGCCGACGCGGTTGCTTCGGTGAGCGTACATCTGACAAACTCTCTGGGAGGATCGGCGGAGGTGAGCGCGACGTTCTAGTCCGCGGTCCGAACAGGGTAACTTGACCACTAGCTACGACGAAGTCACATACGCTTCGACGCCGAAGCCGCAGACACAACCCGACCGGCTTGCCACATTGGCCACGCTGCATAGCGTGATTCCTGCACCCATGGATCGCTGCCGAGTGCTGGAGATCGGGTGCGGAGACGGCTCGAATCTGATACCACTAGCGTTTCGCGAACCCGGCAGCCGGTTCACGGGAATTGACCTGGCGCGAACCGCGATTGATCGAGGGCGCGAATTCAGCGCCGCGTTGGGGCTCGATAACATCGAGTTCATCCACACCGACGTCCGCGATTGGGACGTGGCGGGGCGGGAGTTCGACTACATCATCGTGCATGGCGTGTACTCATGGGTGCCGCCCGCGGCGCGAGAAGCCATCCTCGCCATCTGCTCGTCCACGCTATCGCCCAACGGCGTGGCCTACATAAGCTACAACGCACTTCCCGGCTGCCACTTCCGGAGCTACGTGTGGGACCTCGTGCGCTTCCACACCCGTGCGATCACCGACCCTCGACAAAAGATCGAGGAGGCGCGCGCCATCGCACGGCAGATGATGGAGAGGTTGGGGGACCATCCCCACCAGATAGCCATCAAGGAAGAGTGCAAGAACCTGATCGAAGCGGACGATTGGATGGTGTTTCACGACGATCTGGCCGAAGTGAACACCCCGCTCCATCTGAGCGAGTTCGTCGAGGCCGCCTCCCGTCACGGCCTCGAATACCTTTGCGACGCGGAGTTCGGCCGGGACTGCCTCCGCGCTCCGTTTCTGGCAACTCCGGATTGGCTGGCGGAGCTTGAATACTTCGACTACTCCGTCGGGCGGCGCTTCCGTTCCAGCCTGCTTTGCCGCAGCGGCACGACGCCGGACCGGGATATCCAGCCAAGCCGCCTGGAGGGTCTGCTCGCCGCCTCTCCCGTCATCCCGGAATGCGAACAGGCCGATGGCGCACAGAAGTTTATCCTCGGTGAGGACAAGTCTCTTTCCACGAATCATCCGTTCGTCAAACGAGTGTTGTGCGACCTGGCGGCAAGATGGCCGGGGTGCGTGCCGGTAGCCTCGTTGACCGGCCAGGACGACGAGGTCCGCGACGTCTCTGGTATGCTGCTGCGCCTCTATGCCGCGAAGGCCGTCGAACTGAGTACGAGAGCGCCGCACCTGGTTGACACCGTGAGCGACCGCCCCATCGCGAGCGCTCTAGGCCGGCTACAGTTGTCGCGCGGCGGCGAAGTGGTGACCTCCCAGCGACATACGTCGGTACACTTGACCGATGAGCTTTCGAGGAGGCTTCTGATGCTGTTGGATGGCAGCCGGGATCGAACCGCCTTGGCGGCCGCGCTGGTCAGACCCGAGGATGGGGGAGCGGCGCCGTCCAATCCGGATCAGAGAATCGAATCGACGCTGGATGCGAATCTGAAAATGGCGGTGCGTTTGTGCCTGCTGGTAGGGTGAACAAAAGGGGAACGGTGCGCCGTTTTCCACTCTATAATGGGGCTGATAGAAATGGAGGGACTCGATGAATAAGTGGATTGCTTCCATAGTACTGGGAGCGTTGTTGGTTACGGGAGCCTTCGCGCAACAGAAGAAGCGGGTGGCGGTGCTGAATTTCGACTACGCCACGGTGCAGAGCGGCGTCTCTGCGATCTTCGGTACAAACGTGGATGTCGGCAAGGGGATCGCGGACCTACTGGTGGAGAAACTGGTCCAGGGAGGCACCTACAGGGTCATCGAGCGGAAAGCGATCGACAAGATCATCGCGGAGCAGAATTTTTCGAACAGCGACCGCGCGGACTCGACCTCGGCGGCCAAGATCGGACGGCTGCTAGGCGTCGATGCCATCATCGTGGGCAGCATCACGCAATTCGGCCGGGACGACAAGACGACCAGCGTGGGCGGCGGCGCGTTCGGCGGCATCACGCGGCGCTACGGGCTCGGAGGCGTCGGTAAGCGCAATGCCAAAGCGGTGGTGGGCGTGACCGCGCGCATGATCAACACAGATACGGGCGAAATCCTGCTGGCGGCGACGGGGCAAGGTGAATCGACGCGTTCGGGCGCGACCCTGCTGGGGGCCGGCGGGAGTTCCTCGGGCGGGGGCGGCGGCGCTTTCGACATGACGAGCAAGAACTTCGCCGACACGATTTTGGGCGAGGCCGTGGGACAGGCCGTCAACAGCGTGGCCGGACAGTTGCAGCAAAATGCCTCGAAGATTCCCACGAAGACCGTCAGCATCGACGGCATGGTAGCCGACGTGACCGGCGGTACGGTGATTTTGAATGTGGGCAGCCGGGCGGGTGTCAAGGTAGGAGACCGCCTGGCGCTGCGGCGCCCGGTTCGCGAAGTCAAGGATCCGGAGACGGGCAAGGTCCTTCGCCGCGTGGAAAGCAACTTGGGAGTGGTGGTGATTACCGAAGTGGACGAAGTGTCGTCGGTGGGGACGTATAGCGGCACGACGCCGGCGAAGGTGGGAGACCGGATACGCAACCAGTGAGGGGCACATGGACTACGAGATAGGTTCGCGCGCGGGCGATTACGAAATTCTGGCTGTTCTTGGCGCGGGAGGGATGGGGAAGGTCTACAAGGTCCGTAATGTAATATCGGACCGCGTGGAGGCCATGAAGGTCCTGCTCCCGAACCTGGAAGGGGACAAGGAACTGGCCGACCGGTTCTTCCGGGAAATCAAGGTGCAGGCCAGCCTGGAGCACCCCAACATTGCAGCGCTTTACACGGCGCTGCGGCTGGACAATCAGTTGGTGATGCTGATGGAGTACGTCGACGGCGTCACGCTGGAGGCGATGCTGAGGCACGGCCCCGTGCCTGTGGACAAGGCCGTCGACTACTTTGCGCAGGTGCTGTCGGCGCTCGCTTACGCGCACGGCCGCGGCATCGTACACCGGGACATCAAGCCCGCGAACATGATCCTGACGCCCAAGGGCGTAGTGAAGCTGATGGACTTCGGGATCGCCAAGATGGCGGCGGACCGCAAGCTCACGCAGACCGGGGCCACGGTGGGCTCGCTGTATTACATGTCGCCGGAGCAGATCAAGGGTGCAACGAACCTGGACGCGCGTTCGGACCTTTATTCGCTCGGCGTGTCGCTGTATGAGATCGTGACCGGGGCGCGGCCGTTCCAGGGCGACAGCGAGTACTCCATCATGGCGGCGCACCTGGAGCAGAATCCCATCCCGCCGATCGAGATCGACGCGTCGGTGCCGCCGGCGCTGAGCGAAATCGTGCTCATGTCGATTGAGAAAGATCCGGCCAAGCGTTTCCAGACAGCCGACGCTTTCCGCGCGGCGCTGCTGAACGTGGGCCAGCATCCGGCCGCGCCTCCGGCTCCCAGGATTGCGGCGGCACAACCGCCCCCGGTCGCGGTTGTGCCGCCTCCTGCGCCACCGACGATGCCTCCGCCGCCGGCCCCCGCGGCCCGGCAGGGCAGCCATCGCGGACTCTACGTCGCGCTGGGCGCGGTCCTGGCGATCGTGGTGCTGGTAGTGGCGGCCATGCAGCTCCCGAAGTTCCGGCAGACCAGTGCGGAGAGTTCGGCCGCGCAGGCGCCCCCAGTCGCCACCGCTCCGCAGCAGGCTCCGGCCACGGCCGAACCTGCCATTCCGGCAACGACCGCGCCGGCGGCGCAACCACCCGTGGTACAGCAGACCGAAAGCCGCACGCCGCAGTCGCAAAAGCCTGCGCTACGCCGTGAGACCGTCACCCGCGAGGCGCCTTCACAGCCAGCTACGCAGGAGCCGCCGCGCCAAGCCACACCGCAGCAGCAGGCCACTCCCCAACCGCAAGCCGCCGAGCCGACCAACGCAGCCGAACTGCGCGAGATCCGCGAGCAATTGATGCTGTTGGGCACTCGAGCGGGAGCGGCTAAGACCAGCCTCACGAATTTGCAGAATCAGCAGGCCCGGCAAGGCCTGGGGCTGCGCGCCGACATCGCGGGTGCCGCCCAGCGGATGGAGTACTATCTCGACGAGACCGAAGCGGCCTTGAAACGAGGCGACTCCGCCGCAGCCAAGAAGAACCTCGACATGGCCGAGCGGACGGTGTCAAAGATCGAGAGTTTTCTTGGCCACTGAGCTCAGTGGCCGTAACGGATCAGCATGGCCTCGGAGTCTCCGGCCGATATGATGCTGTCGTTCGGGTAGTAGTGGTCGACGTTGGCCGCCGTGATGAGAATGTGCTTCACGAAAACCGCGGACGGCCGGGGCCTCTTCGCCAGAATATCGAGGGCCAGTCGTATGATCCCGTCGCCATATTTCTCGGGAAAGAATGCGACCGAACCAATCAAGCGGGTGTCGGGACGGCGAAGTTCAACACGTCCCAGTGTACTCGCTCCCTGGCTCATTACCGCGCAGTGATCCAAACGGCCTGTCTCCTCGAAGGCGTGCAGCGCCGCCAGCGAACACGGGTCGTTGAAACCGGCCACCAGAATTCGCTCCGATCGACTGCTGCGGAGGTGTTTGCGTACAACATCCAGAGTTGCGCCGAAGGCACCGTTGCTATCAAGGCATACAAACTGTTGGTCGGAGGGATAAACGCCGGCTTCCTGGAGGCCCTCGCAGAAGCCACCCAGGCGAGAGTTCGGCAGGGTGCCCGCAGCCGTTACAGTCAATAACACTACCTCGTCCGCTCGCCCCCGCCAGTACTTCTGCACCCAGCGCGCCGCCGCGCGGCCGCCGATTCTGCCTGCGTTGTAATTGTCAGCGCCATAGTAGGTTGCGCCTGGATGTGGAATATCGATTGCGATCAGTGGAATACAGGCTTCCGCGAGTTTCGCTGAGATTATCGGCGCGACAGATTCAAAAGTCTGAAACTCGACCGCCAGGCTCACTCGTGCCCTTATAAGGGTCTCCGCGCTGCGTAAGGCGATCTTTGGACTGTAATTATTGCCCACCTCTACGAGTTCAACGGAAGCTTCTTCCGCCGCACGGCGAAGGCCCTCCGTCACATCGTGCGCGAAGCCGGAATCGGAGGCTTGCGTCGCGTATCCCAGCCGGTAGCGCCGTCGTGGAGAAGGACGCAAGAGACACCGGAACTGGCCGTCTGCAGACCGCTCGAGCATACCTCCCTCAACCAGCGATTGAGTTGCCCGGAACACGGTGGTCTTTTTCAAACCCGTACGGCGAACCAGCTCAGTTAATCGAAGCGTCTCGGTATCTGTGCGGAATGAGTGCAGCAGTTCACATGCTCGCAGGATTCCGTCCACCAGGTTCCGTTTCTTATGCGGGATCATACGGCGCCGGTGTCCCTCTTGGCGGAACAATTTTATCGATTCACAAAGGATGCGTCAAGCCGGTAGATACGAGGCGTCTGCGCTTGCTGCTCCTGGCATCCGGGGTGCAGGTGGCTTTCTCAATGCCGGCGGATTGTTCCGCTCAGCGGAACCAGCCATCGCGCCGCTGTTTGTCTTGACAGTATTACATGGCGGAAGTAACATCCATTGTGAGTCTAAGCGTTCGTGGGAAAGGCTCATATTCTTTTGGGGAGGGTTCGCCAATGCAACTATCCATGTCTCATGCGCGAGGATGGACCATTACTGTTTTGTGCGCGCTCCTGCTTGTAGTGGTCGCATCGCCTGCGTTCGCACAGGAGTCGCGAGGAAGCATCGTGGGAAGGGTTACG
>JAJFUV010000287.1 GCA_021372245.1 Terriglobales bacterium | reverse complement strand
CACAAAGTCCCACGGGGTCGGCTCATCCCAGTCCCACTGGTCGAGCAGGTGCCGCACGTCCATAAACTCCCGCGCATCGTCGCGCCATTTACCGTCGCTGATGTATGCGGTGGAGTGTCTGGCCCGCTCTAGGTAGTCGGCGGCCTCGCGTCCGGCGCGTTGGATCATCGCGTCATGCTCGTGGAGGTCGCGGCCCTTGAGCGCCGAGAAGAGCAGCATCCATTGCTTTTGTTCCCACATTTGCTTTGCCCACAGCCGCAGCCCGTGCGCGTAGCGGATGCTGTCCTCATTGTAGGTCATTAGGTCACGCTCTAGCGGCGTGTGTGGCACGGCTTGCAGGTGGGTGAGAGTCACGTCAAGGCGCGTGCCGTGGTTGGCCATCACTTGCTCGCACATGGCTTTGAACTCCGCGAAGTCGTCTTTGGTCTCACCGGGTAGCCCGATGATGACATACCATTTGATCGTCACACCCTCAAGGCGGCTCATGACCTCGGTAATCTTGTCGAATTTGAGAGGCTTTCCGATGGCCTTGCGGAGGCGATCCGATAGCCCCTCGATACCAAAGCTGAACCGCTTGACGGTGCCGCCCTTGTCCATGTGCTTTTCCGCCTTGTCGAGGCGGGCATCGAGGCCCGCGTTTTTACAGCCCAGAGACTCCGCGAAGCGGTCGAGATCCGAGACGTATGAGACCGAGGAGTAGTCCGGCGCGAACAGGTTCACCCGTGCGCGGCGTTTGGCGATGGTTTGCAGCTCGGTTTGCAGCGTCGTCAGGTCACCCTCACGATAGGTGCCGCCAGCCCATCCAATCGGACAGAAGGCGCACTTGGATTGACAGCCTCGCGCCACCTCAACCGTTGGCGATTTTTCGCCCTCGTCACCCGGCCAGATGATAATTGGCTCATGATTGGGCATCTCCCAGCGTCTGAATCGGTAATCATCTGTCATGTGGATTTGCGGGACGTAGAATCCCACCGTTTTGCATACAGCCGCCATGATTTCATCTTTATTGAGTCCCTCATCCAGTAGGGCGGCGATGTGGTTGCCTGTCAGTTCGCCGTCGCCGAGTGCCACGATGTCAGCGAATGGCGCGATTGGCTCTGGCGCAAAGCTGGTTTGACCGCCGAACACGACAAGAGGTGCGGTTTCGTCGCGCTGGTCTGCTCGCATCGGCAGCCCCATGCGTCGGAATGTCATCGGGAGATAGAGCCATTGGCGGGTGTAGATCGTGGAGATGAACCACGCATCCGGCTTTGGCAGTGTCTCCGCCGTTGCAATCGCCTTGGTGCCGGTCTCGAATAGCTCGGGCTGCACATTGGCCACTGCCGCTTGCTTCTCATTAAGCACGCGCATGATGGTGATGTCATGGCCGCTTTGGCGCATGGAATGAGCGAGGATTTTGACCCCCATGTTGCCTGGCCCGCCAGTGGGGCCGGGTTCTACGATATAAATTTTTGCCATACCTAACAAAGGGTGGTGGGGCTTGAAAAGCGGGGAGCGCCGGCCTTAGAACGGGATCTCGTCATTGTCATCCTCCATCTTCGCTTCCGGCGCATATCCATTCGCCTTGGCCTGATTGTGCGCGTCCTGGCGGGGAGCGCGCTGGTCCTGCTGCTTCGGCTCGTAGAACGCAATCCAGCCGCTCCATTCCGGCGTGGTCGGCAGCGCGTCGAGTTTGAGCGCCTGTCGGCCGTTCGCGTCCTCGAATACCGCGCCTACTGTCAGGTAGCGCTTTTTTTCGTTCCCGTCCCGGTCCTTGTATTTGCCGATGGTGGCCACGGCGTCGAATAGTTTTTTCATGGTTTCTTGATGTTGGTGATTTCCTCGTGCAGCCGCGCGATCTCGTCCAACGCGGCGGTAAGTTGTGCCTTAAGCCGCTCAATCATGCGGTCGCGGTCGGCGAGTTCCTTTTGGCATTCTGCGGGTGTCATACGGCCCCCTTTCCCAGTAGCTTCAGCACCCGCGGCCGGATCTCCGCGTAGCGGATCACAAATTCCTCCAGTGCCGTCTTGAGCTTGTCCGTGTAGTCATCCCACACGGCATGAGCGCGGAACACCGGAGCGCCTGGGAAGTAGGCGATGAACTCCCAGCGGCGCAGCCCGGTCACCACCATGGAGCCGTGAACCTGCGGCATGTGCTCGGGTGGCAGTGTTCCGGCAAGCGCCCACTCCACCAGCGTGTCCGGCGCGGGACACTTGATTTCCAGCCCGGCCACCGGGGCACCGCCTTCGATGATGATGCCGTCCGGCGAGCACCCGACGCATGTCATGTGGCGATGGGTGGCAAAGCCAATCTCGACAACCTTCATTCTAGTCATCCCACGGAAGATGTCCCTTGCTTCCGGTTCGTATGTATTTCCCCAGTCGGTCGCCTTGTTGCCAGCGAACTCAAACGGGTCATCAAGCACGCATTCACGGGCCAGCTTCCTAGCGTAGGCGTCGGCTTGCTTGGACAGTGCGCCGGTCGGTGTGAGGATCTTCTTGAACTGGCTGGCTGTGGCGCGTCCGCGGCGAGCGGCAAACCATTGCTCAGAGCCTTGCATCATTTCCGGCCAGACTTCGGCGGTGGGGAGTGTTATCATTTGATGTGCTTTCGAAGTTTGGTTAGAAACCACGTCCATCCGTGGCTAGATGTCCGTGCGGTGCATGGTGATTCAACGGTAATTCGGTCGCGCCTCTCCCCGATCCGAATGATCCACTTGCGGACCTTCCCGGATCGGAAGTCATGCCATTGCAGACACCCAAGTGCATCGCCGGTTTTTCTAGGGAGGTTCCAGACATCGTATTCGGCCATCATGGCAGCATTCTCGGCAGCAGCTTGCATTCGACGCTCTGATTGCACGCGCTGAGATGCCTTTCCCATCGCGCTGAATCTCAGTCTTTTGCGTTCATCGCGTTGTTTTCGGAAGCTTGGCATGGGTGGGTTAATAACGTGTTCGACAGATCAATCAACTGGTTCGGTGCTGGGTGGTTGTAGCGAAACGCATCCGGGTAATCGGACATGCACCCAAGCATTTCAGACGATTCCCGAAGTGCTTCGTTCATCGTTCCGCATCGGATCGCTGCGATTACGACACCACCGTTGTCATATTCCAGTGCTGGTGCCCATCCGTCTTTCATCCGGCGGCAACTTGGTTTTATCATTTCAGTCTTCATATTTGTATCGTTGTTCACAGGGGCGGCACATATCGCGCTTGCCCCTGTCTTGCTTGCTGCTTCTGCATTTCTGGTTGCACATCCGGCAACGGAACCGCCGCGACGGAAGAGTCGAACAAGTCGCTTCATGCAACCCGCTGGGCGTCTGTTGTTGGTTCGGAGTCATAGAGGGCGGGTGCATGAGCTAGGAGTTGTGCATAATAGAAACGCGCTCGTGACACGTTTCGCAGTATCCATCGTTACCGCTCACTGACGGCATGAATCGCCATGATCCACACTTCGGGCAACCCTTTCGGGTATCGCTGAGCTGGATTCGCGTTTGGTCGATTTCCGCGAGAATCCCCCGCAGTTCATCAGCGGCTTTTCTCAGCCCTGCGGCTGATCCCCATCCAAGATCCGCCTCGGCTTTGTCCTGATCCGGGTAGGTTTCCCCAGTGTCGGAATCAATCCGCGACGCCTCGACTTCCCATCTTTCGGCGAGTTCACGCAATGCACAACAAGCCGCGGCTGGATCAACCGCGATTTCGCTTTCCTGTTTCGTGTCCATGGGCGTGCTCATTTGCTCGCGGTGCCAGCGCTTGTTTCGTTCTGAGGATCATCCACGATGACCGGCTCGGTGTTGCGGACGCGGCCCGTGCCTCGGCAGGTCTGGCAGGTGCTTCCGACTTGCTGGCGTTTGGTCCGGCGTTGGATGTTCCACGTCAGGCCAGATCCAGCGCAGTCGCGGCATTTTTCGAGGGCCGGGAATTGCAGGATCACGGCAACCTCAGAACAAGCCGCCGCATGCAACGCCGATGGCGTTGCACTTGGATTCGGGCTTGGAGGGTCGGCGTGCATGGGCTCAATCGTTCGGCTAATATAAATTCTCGCTGAATAGCAGCGCGGAGTCTCCAACATTGGCTGCACGTTGGTCGTCGTAATGACGCTCGAATCCACATGGACGACGAATTTGACCAGCGGCATCTGCTACCGCCCACGCCTCTCGTCGATCCATGAACTTGCCGTTTTGATCCACAAATCCGCATTCCCACGTTTCGCTTTTCTGATCGCCGTTGCCGTATCGCGCCGCCGCGTTCAGGCAGTTTCCATGCCGCGCCCCGCAGATCAAGAATCCAGTCTCACGGTGGCGTATAGCAGCGCAAACCACAAGCCGAACAAGGCGTGAGACACAATCCCCACCAGTCTCCGGTTGGGATACTTTTTTCGGCTCCGGCAATGGTTTATCGTTTGGCATGGTCTTGTGGTGTTAGTGGTGGGGATTGTGTCTCACGCCTTGTTCGGCTTACATTTCTCTACAAGCTCATCGCTCAGACAAAACAGGCATGGTCCGCCCCTCCCGCCTAGATCCGGCTGAACCAACAACCCTTGTGCTATCAGTGCGGCAAATCCGTCGCGCGCGGTATCTGAATCGATTTCCGAGGCCATGAAACATTCCTCAAACGAATTACCCTTGGAGACGCAAATCTTCAATATCGCATCAAGCGCAACTTCTAACTCATGCCAGCCTAGCTGCACGCCAGCGACATCTGATGGGCGAACAAGGCGTGCGAGAGGAACCAGCGGAACGGCGTTGTTAGTTTGCTTTTTCATAGAGGCAAGTTGGTTGGCTTCGGCGACGTGGCGCTCCCCGCCGGTCCCTCCACTTGGACGTTCGCTAGAAAATTAAGATGCCTGACTTCCTCAAGATGTTGCTCGAATTTATCAAGCTCGCTCCACGCTACCTCATAGCGATTGGACTTGTGGTAGGGATACTGCTTTTTGGAAGTGATGATTTTCGTAAGACTCTTGGACTCACTGAATTTACAAAGAATTATCGCCCTATTTTGGGGGTTCTTTTCCTTTCCTCGCTCGCATTGTTGCTTGTATCCGTAGGAAGTTTCGTAATCGACAGAATCAAGAGCATCTGGCGGGATCGGAAAGCATTTCAACGCATCACGAAGCGATTGCACAGTCTCACCGAAGACGAGAAGCAGATCCTCAGGTTTTACATCCGTCACAATACTCGCGCCAATAGCCTTCGCATTCAAGATGGCATCGTTAAGAGTCTTGTATCCTGCGGGATCATTTATCGTTCCACTCAATTGGGAGATGTCGCCAATGGGTTTGCACACAACATCAGTGAGATCGCGTGGAATTACCTCCACATACACCCGCACTTGCTCGAAGGCACCACAACCACAGTAAGAACTGACCATCTTTGGTGAGTCGCACAAAGAAACAAGAAAGCGAACAAGCCGCATCATCCAACCACTACCAGCCGTTCTGTTTCGATGATCTTTCATGACTCGCCCCCTTCCTGTGTTTCCGCCACTCGCTCCCGCTGGTAGTGGTGGATGTGCTCATCGTTGTGTGAAATATTAATATGTCGAAGCCTAGAGACATTGTCGGAGAGATCCTCGCCATCCGGGAGAGGAATTTGCACGAAGGACCTCGCATTATGGCATACGCGAAGCGTGTGTTTTCCCTTACTCATCTTTCCGAGCAATGGGCGAAGCAAGAGTGGGACAAAGAGGATCGTCGAGTTGAGGCATATCGCTACATTCCGATTGCATTGGTTGCAGCGGTTCAAGGATGGATGCGCCTTGCGATTCGTGACTTGGTGGATGTTGGCGAGCCGTTCGCTTCCAATTCGAAGGATCTTAAGATCACCAAGTTTGACCACGACCTTGTTATGGCCATCGCTTCCCAGCGATTGACCGCTGGTGAGATCATTGCTCATTTCGTATCCTGCAACCGCATTGAGGATCTGATATCCAACCTTGATGCCGTGATCGGCTACAAAGTTGTTCCGCTCGCAAGGAAGGTTGTATTCAAGAACGATCAGTTCGTCATTGAAGTGGATTCGATTTATGACGAGTTTGTGGCGACATTGCAGGACACATTTACGCTTCGACATGTGTTTGCCCACGAGCTTGATCCTCAGCAGGAAGTGGATTCTTCTACCATGGTTCGACGTGCCAAGTTTTGCCTTCTCCTTATCAGTGCTTACGACCGAGTTGTATCCGAAGCGATAAAGAGTGCTGGAGCTGGGATTCGAACCCAGATAGCCAATGAAGGAATCGAACCCTCTACCCCGTCGGGCAGTGCGCCAGCACCCTCCAGCAATAATAAATGAAGACACACAACAAGTCGCGCCATGACAACCCCTATCAGCCGTTCTGTTTCGACGATCACTCATAATTCGTTTCCTTCCGGTGTATTACCCTTCCGCTCTCGCTGGTAGGGGTGCATGCGCTTTACGTTAGCCTGAATGAATTTGAACGCGGCTTCCCATCCGATCCGAGCAGCACTGAGATCGTATCGCGCCCAATACGACGGCGGCAGCGAATCCACCCAAGTGCGGAAGTCCGCGTTCGGGGTTCCAAGGACCGCATCCAGCATCGAGTCACCTGAGTATTTCGGCTTGTCGAACTTTGTGAATCTCTTCACTAGATCGTCGATAAGATCGGCAGCTTCAGCGGCAGGGCGATACGCTCCAGACGAATTTTCGCGGAGCCATTTGGTGAGTTCGGTCGTTGTCATAAATAGAAGAGGCTAACAAGTCGTGAGACGCAACGGATACCAGCGTCTCAGTCGGTTATGGATTCGGAGTCTCGGGACGCTGGTATCCGTGCGTCCACATGGGCGTTCTCATCAAGATTCAGAGCATCAAAATCGATGTCCGCGATTCGTGGCGTATCGGTGTGACCCTCTTTGCACCCGTCGCAGATTTCCGCCGTGTCATGCTCGCCATATTTGTCGATATCGATGGTGTGCATGTCGTCGGGGTGGAATTGCTCGCCGCAGCCGTAGCACGGGCGGAAGTGTCGCGTTGGGTCGGATATGAGTCCTGAGCGTGTGTAGTGGTCGATGATATCCATAAGAATGAGAACAAGTGGATGCTGGCAACAGCAGGAAGTTGCCTGTTTGGTTTGTTCGGAGTCTAGCGCCCGCCGCGCCAGATCCTTGTCGTTCTCAAAGTATTCATCGATGCGCCGATTCCACTCGGCATTCCGGCGGTCTAGTTCGTCGGCCAACCAGCGGAGTTGATGCGCGGCTAAGTGCCCGGCATGTTCTGGCTTAGCGCTTGGCCACCAATAGACGAAGCCGTCCACGTCGGTGACAAACTCGCCTCGCTCTTGCGCAATCTGGATCAGCGCTTGTCCCTCGCGGATGGCCGGGGATGGCTCCGGATCGATCGGCAGCATGTCGCCGGCGGCGGCTTGGCTTGGCTTCGGCTTTGGCTTTCTTGGCTTCTGAATCGGTTTCGGCTCCGCGGTGTCACGCTTCTCCCTCGGCCTTGTCGGAGGCTTCTCGCGGCCCGCCTCGATCTCGGTTTCGTCCAGCCATACCATGCCCCAGCCGTCGCGGGCCGGCTTCACCTTGGTCATGCGCGTGGCCTCGTCTCGCTCGACTACGGCCCCACTGGCGCGCAGCTTCCGGCCGCGGCGGAGATAGCTGATCGTTTCCATGAGTTCCGCGATCATTGGCAGAGAGTGTTTCCCACCGGCACCCGGCTTTCACCCCGGTGAGAGTCGGGCCGGATGCTGGTGGGGGTTTCCTCGGATCCGGCCACTCGGCCGGGCGTGGAGAGTCGGGAAATCTGGCGTTGCAGTGCTGCCAGTCTGGTCTGGTGCGAGGCTTCGAGCAGCGAGCAGATCGGGCGCTCGCCGTCGTGGTTGGCAGCACGGGCGGCTTGCAGGTGGTTCACCTTGGCGAGCAGGGTTTGAAGTTGTGGGTTCATGGCGTCAGTCATCGTCAAATCGTGATTTGTTGGTGGATTGCAGAGGAAGTTCCGGGGCTGGCTGGCCATCCTCGAAGCGGACGAATGGCGCGATGAACGTCAGCGGCACATCACCGGTTTCGCCGTTGCGATTCTTGGCAAGGATCAGCTTCGAGCGGCCGGCGGCTGTCTCCTTGGTGTCGCTGTCCTGTGCGTAGTAGTCTTCTCGGTAAAGCAGGCCAATCATGTCGGCGTCTTGCTCGATGGCTCCGGATTCGCGCAGATCGGACATGCGCGGAACTCCCATGCTCTTGCCGGTGCGCTTCTCGGCATCGCGGTTGAGTTGGGCCAACAGAATGATTGGAACGCCAAGTTCCTTGGCCAACGCCTTGATGCCGGATGAGATTTCCGCGATTTCACGCTCGCGTGAAAAACTCGCCTGCTTCGAGGTCGAGCGGAGATATTGCAAGTAGTCGATGGCGATGAGTTCCAGCGGCTTTTCACGGTGTCGGCGGCGTGCCACGGCCCGGATTTCGGAAATCGTGATCTGTGCCTTGTCGTTGATCTTGAGCGGCGATGATGCCCAATCGATCGATGCGCGCTGAAAGCGCTGGAGGTCGGCTTTGTTTGGCGTGTGCTGTCCCTTTTGGATCGCGGAAATGGGGAACTTCGCTCGGGAGCAAATCGCGCGCTGCATGAGGCTGTCGCGCGTCATTTCCGCTGAAAAGACCAAGGTGTTGCGCTGGTGATCCACAGCGAAGGTTTCCACCATGTTCATCATGAAGGCCGTCTTGCCCATCGACGGGCGGGCGGCCACCACGAACATCTCACCGGGCTTGAGGAACGCGCCAAGGTTGTCCATGCCGGTGAATCCGGTTGAGACGCCAGCGGCTTCGGGCTCGTGGCGGATGATTGCGTTGATGCGATCCACCACCCGGTTGACCGTTGCGCCAAGCGTCTCTTCGGCCATCGTCTGGCCGGCTTCGCGGATCGCCATGATTCGGGCCTCGGTCGCATCGAGAAGTTCCGCCGTTTCGTCCGGCTGGTCGTAGGCGGATGCAATCGTTTCGGTCGCCACCTGGATGAGCGAGCGCACCATGAACTTGTCCCGCACGATCCGCAGGTGGTGATCGAAGTGCCAAGGCTGCAAGGCGTAGCCGTTGAGGTCAGCCAGACCGGCCGGGCCGCCCACTCGGTCGAGCATGCCGGCATCCAGCAAGCGCTGCGTGAGCGAAACGATTTCGATGGGCTGATTCGAGTCGAAGAGTTTCACGAGAAACCCGTAAAGCACGGCATGGTGGGGCAGGTAGAAATGCCCATCGTTCAGGCCGGCTTCGATGGCGCGCGGCAGGAACTCCTGCGGATCGTCCAGCATGCAGGACAGGATCGCTTTCTCTGGTCCTACCGCATGCGGCAGAGCGCGGGTCACGTCGTCGGCGGTTTCTGGTGCAAAGTCGTTCATGCGCCGCGGCGGTGCGATTGTCCTTCAACACGGATGATCCCGCCGGTCTCTTGGATGCGGGAGACAATCGATTCCCCAAGGCATTCCGCCAGGGACGCAATGGTGAGGTTGGCGATCAGGATCGTTGGCAGCATCGCCCCATATCGGCGGTCGATGATGTGGGTCAGCAGTCGGTCTTCCCATGCCGTGTGGCCTCGCTCTTGAATCTCGTCAATCGTCAGGATCGGCGCAGTCGCCATTGCTTCCACGATGTCGTTTTCCGATTCTTCCGATTGCCCGCCATAGGTGGCGCGGAGGCGGAGGAAGAGCCCCATCGCAGTGGTGTATCGCGCATAGAGCAGGATGCCGTCGCACGGGTGGTAGCGCATCGCTTCGGCCGCCAGTCTGGTCTTGCCTGTGCCTCGTGGTCCGATCAGCACAGCCATTCCGCCGTGATGCGTTTGCCCTTTGATTTTTTCCATCCGCCCCAACCATTCCAGGTCTTGCGGAAACGGCCATTTGGACCGGTAGCGATCAGGGACGCCGGTTTGTGCGGCGAAAGTCTTCTTGGGATCGGCTTCCATGGCCGGAGTATCAGGAGCGGCTTTGATCAGTTCATCGAGCGCTTGGAGTGCGGATTTTGAGTTCATCGGGTGATTGGGGTTAGGTCTGGCATTTCGAGGTTGGTTTCTTCGTATTCGCCGGCCCGCTTTGCCGCGCGATGGGCGCTGCCGTTGTGGCCGTTGAGAGGGGGGGCGTCAGGCTTACGGATCAGGGTTTGCGGATCGTCCTGCCATCGCTTGTCTCGGAAAAACGACTCGGCAGAAGGGACGTAGCGATTGAGTGCGCCAGACGGCATTTGGGCGATTGCGGCAGCGCATGCCCGTGTTCCCGCCAGCATCGCATCGAAGTCACATCCGGCCCGCAGGTCTTTCCGGACGATCTCCAACGAGATTGCGACCTTTTGCTTTCGTGGGTAAGCGTTGACGATTTCCTCCGCTTGCTTGCCGAAGTTTGGTTTTGTCTGTGGATCGTCGTCCCACTCGCTCCAATCATCGCCCTCTTGAGAGTTGTGGGTTCTCTGGTGGTTCTCTGGTGGTTCTTTATACTTAGAAAGTCGCTCTGTGCGACTACCTGAGTCGCAGCCTGCGACTACCTGAGTCGCAGTGTGCGACTGGTCGCTCTGTGCGACTGGTCGCAGCCTGCGACTACTTTCCTCATCAAACCTGTCGCAGCCTGCGACTACTTCTTTATCCGAACCAGTCGCAGCGTGCGACACCTTTTCAACACCTGAAACGT
Source organism: Terriglobales bacterium (assembly GCA_021372245.1). Lineage (GTDB taxonomy): Bacteria > Acidobacteriota > Terriglobia > Bryobacterales > Bryobacteraceae > JAJFUV01. Next base: position 54,173 of record JAJFUV010000287.1, on the reverse strand, counting down.
CATACTTGCATCCGTTTTTGAACCGTTCGCGGGTAATGAATTTGGCGGATTCCAGTTCATCCAGCTTCCTGCAAACCGTTGACCTGTGAAGTTCGGTTTCCGCCGCTAGGGTGTTGAGAGATGGCCAGCAAATCCCATCCTTGTCCGCGCGGTCAGCAAGGCGCAGAAGAACTAACTTGGCCTGTGGATCGCCCACCGAAGATTTCCAGACAATGTTCATCAGGCGTAGGCTCATTGGTTGGTGATAGGCATGAAAAATCCCTCAGACTGCCCGCCACGTTGACACCCGCGGACAATGAAAACGCGGCGTGGCAGGCAATCTGAAGGATGTTTCTGGTCTGGTTGCATTGTCGTAGGTCCGGCCGGTGTCAATCGGCGTGGTCGGAACTGGAGGGATCTTGCCATGGTTCGGGCGATTGAATACGGGCGCAGCTATCTGAGGGCGGCGAGGACGGCTTTCGCCTCCGCGATCTCGCGGGGGAACTCGGAGCGCAGGCGGTCGAGGATGTCGGTGTTGAAGCCGTTCATGTCCTCGCGGAGCCCGGCGGCGCACTGGCAGTGAGCGATTTCCGCGCCGGTGAGGCGGCGGTAAAGGCTGTGGAGGATCGCGCGGGCACCCTCGGCGTATTCCTCGCCTGCGGCGTCGTATCGCGCCTCTGCGGCCTGCTGGCGGGCGATTCCTTCCGGGTTGTCGGCAATGGTCTCGGCGGTGTCGGTGAAAGCGAATGTGTCAGTCATGGGAAAGGGTCAGGGTTTGGAGTTCGATGCGGCGGGATTCCGGCCAGAGCAGCGCCACGAGGTCGGGCAGCGGCTTGCGGCAGCCCTTCGGAATGCGCCAGGGGATTACGCTGCCGATCTGGTGCGCGGTGTCCCGGTGGAGTGTGGCGGTCTCGCCGGTCTCGTAGGCTTGCCAGAACGGCATGGAGCGATCGACCGGCACGGCCAGCGTCATCGCCGGCTGGATGGAGTTCACGAGGCGGCGGGCGGAGAAGTGGATTGCCAGCCAGCAGGAAGCGCCAAACTCGGAGCGCTTGGCCAGGTGGGCATACTGTCGGCCGCGGAAGTGGTCGGACTTGAGCGGCAGGGAGGATCCGGCGACGGCCTTTGCCTCGATGATGAACTGGCGACCGGTAGCAAGCACGCCCTCGAAGTCGGGGAGAGATGGCACCGTGATCACCTTGTCTTTGCCCAGGTGCATCGCCTGCACCCCATAGCGCCCCATGGTCAGCGCGCCCTCCGCCTCGTGGCGCTTGGCGGCGTCCATGAGGGCGGTTTCAAATTCCTTGCCGGAGAGCTTGGGCGGGACCATGGGGAGCGGGGGCGGGGTGGGGGATCAGCCTTCGGTTCCCGAGAACATGTCCCGGCCGCCGATGTCGGCGGTGGCTTGCAATGCGGCTTTCGCCTCATCGAAGTTCAAGAGTTGCTGGCTCCGCTCGCCCTTGGCGTAGCGCTCCGCCTCCTTGATGGCGTTCAGCACAAGTTTCAGGTGCTTCTTGTCCTCGATGTCGATTTGACCGGACTCACCATCGGCCGGCTTGTCCACTTGGCACATGGGAGTATCGAGCTTCCAGAGGTAGTCTTTTCGACACTCAAGTTGTTTCGTGCATTTGAACTTCACCGAGCGAGTGCCGGCCTTGGTGTAGGAAATGGCGATCCGGGTGACGCTCAGGCCATCGGCCCAAGACGGTTCCAGTTCGAGGATTTCGCACACGACCGGGGCGAGCTTGGCAAACGCTTCGGAAAGCTCCGGCAGGGGTGCTTCGTGGGCAGTGATCCGGCGCTCTTCGGTGGCGTTGGTTTCGTCATCGGAATCGGGATTCAGGACAATCCCGAAGTTGATAGCCTTGCGGCCAAGTGATAGAAATTTCAGATCCATAGTGGCGGTGTCTTTCTATTGGTTGGGGTTGGGGTCTCAGATGAGAACGATGGGCGGCAGGCTGATGCGGTGCCACTTGTCACGATGGCGCTCGCGCCGGCGTGCCTTGAGTTCCTTGTGGCGTTCCAGCATGTCCTGGTGGCGCTGGTGCTTGGTCTTGAGGGCGGCAAGCTGTGATTCGATGGAATCGGGCAGCCGGTTCAGTTCGTGAGGTATGGTCTTGTTCATGGTGTCAGATTCGTTTGAAGGAAATCGCCCACACCCATGGATTTCCGGCCCATGAGTATCCGTGTTCGCCTGGTCCTTTTTCGGCGTTGATGGAATCCCAAAGATCCATGTACCAGTCTCGGGCGGCGTCATCGTGGACACGTTGGTCGGCAGAGACTTCCCAAGCGGTTGGATGCCCTTCGGCGCGGCAGTCTCCGGGGCTGATGTCTTGCAATCGCTCCACGCGCACTTCCGTGATCTCCAACGTGAGCCGGCTTGCCCATCGCGGCATAAGGATGCTGGGAATCGTGCGACTTTCCGCCCACGGGCGAGGATCGGGCTTGAGTCGGCAGCGGTCCATTTCGGCGTCGGTCATGTGGCGGAAGCAGGACTGCTTGTTCGTCGCGTAGGCGATGACCGCGCCTTGTGCGTTCGGACCTTTGACATACTCGCCAAGGTGGAAGTTTTCCTTCACCCACAACTGATCGCCAAGCTGGCCATAGGGGCATGGGATTACTGGTTGATTTTCAATGTTGGGTGGACGCACGCCAAGAGTTCGAGACATAGTGTCGGACAAGATGGCGCTTTGGGGTTTCACCACCCGCCGCGTCTGCGTCTTGGAACCGTCGAGAATCGCGCGGACCATCGGCACAGAGAATAGGATGGGTCGTTCTTTCATGATGCCGCTTCCTCCTTGTGTCGCGGGTTGTTGAGGTAATCCACATAGTCGGCTACGATGCTGAGAAAGTGGGTCGTTACTCCGGTGTCGGCGTTGGTCCGCTCTTCCACCCGGTGATGTCCCTCGATCAGCACTTGATCGCCGGTTTTCAGATGGGTGGCGGCGTAACTGGCCGGCAGGCCATAGACGCTGACGGGAAGCACGGCAGTGGATTCCTTCCGCTCGCCGTTGGCTCCGCGATAGCGGCGCTTCACTTCCAGCATGAGGCTGGCGGCATGCGTGCCTTTGGAAGTCACGCGGAGCGCCACGGGTTCGGCCAGGCGGCCGGCGATGAGCAATCGATCGTAGTTCATGCGGCGGCAGCTTGGTGTTGGTAGCGGTCGTAGAGGTCGGCCATGGTCGCGCGCTTGGCAGCATACTCGCCGCACAGGTCGCGCAATCCGCGCTCCAGTTCCTCGGTGAGCGCGTTGCGATACACCCGCTTCATGAACGGCGGGATCGCGCCTTCCTCAATCGTGTCCACTGTCCAGGCGTCACGGGTCTTGATAAACGTAGCGGTCGGACAGTAGGCGAAGAAATCCCAATGATCCACCTGGGCGAGAATCATGCTCATGTGGACTTGGTAGGCGTATTCTTCCGGCAGTTCGTCGGCCAGCAGCCAGCCGATATGCGTCGAGGCTCCCGCACATTTAATCTCAACCCCTCGGGCGATGCGCTCGCCGTCGTAGATCAGCCCGTCAGGCGAGCAACCAAGCGGGAGGTTGGCGTGGGAAACGAATCCCACTTCCGTCACCTGTTGGCCAGTGATCCGCTGGTATGCCTCGCGGGCGAATGGCTCCAGGGCGGTGCCGCGCTTCATGGCATCGTTCGGCGGCACTTGCTCGATGTGGCCGGCACGCTCTCCGAGCTTCTTGCAGATCAGCTTGAGGCGGGCTTTTTCGGCCACCTTGCCGGAGTTGGTCACGAATGGGCCGACTTCGGAGGCGGTGATGAGTCCGCGTTTTATTTCGAACCAATCAAGTGTCCCCTGTTTTATATGGCTATGAATTTGCATATTTGGGTTGTGTAAAGCATCCGGGTTTTGCGCAGTTCTGTTTATTCCTTCGACCGTCAAACCAACCGTAACACCACTTGTGAATTGTTTGTGGTGTTACCGAAAAACTATGAGCCGCGTCCATGATCGACCCAAATGTTCTGCCATTGATGATCCATAGTTTTGATGTTCTACGGTTCTTGGCGTTTTCGCTTGCGGTTGCCCAACGGCAATTTGATTTGGCATATGGACCATTTGTGTCAATGCGGTCGATCTGGTGTCGTTTAGACGGCCTTTTGCCCATATCTTTCAAAAATACAGAAAAGTCTTCCCATTCCGAATCAATCTTGATGCCTCGCCCTCCATATCGGGGAAAGTCTTTGCTGTTTGGATTATTGCAGCGATTTCGAATGCTAGACCATGTTTTGTATTCGTCGGTGAATTTGCCACCGTGCTGCAAATTCGGTTTGGGTCTTTCACACTTGCCGCATGTCTTATTCATGCCGTGGTCCAGTTGGTTTTTTGCGGCGTAGCAAATGTTTCCGCACTCACAAACGCATTCCCAAATCCAGCGGTTTTCTTGATTCTTATGTGAAGGCTTAATGACCGTCAGTTTGTGGTAAGTCTTGCCTGTTATGTCTGCAATTCCGCTCACGGCTGATCCTCCTTTCTCGGGGCGCTGATGCCGTGGGCGGCCAGCAGTTCGCGGTTCATGCTCCGGCCGTTCTTGCCACGCGGCGCTATGATGTCTTGAGCCTTGCGGAACTTGCCCTGCATCGCGGAGCGGTCGAGGAACGCTTGCTTGCGCTCGGCCTTCATCTTGAGCCAGAGCCCGCGGGTGAGTTTGGGTTTCTCGCTCACTGTGCGTCACCCTCCGGTTGAATCTCACCGCGCAGGACAGCCCCGCGGACCTTCCAGATTTCAAACAGCTTGTCCGTGGTGATCGTGGACAGCTTTTCGTCAGGTCCGATCAATCCGGCGGCTTTGTATTTCGCCTCGGCGGCGCTCATCGTGATTTCCGCCTCGCGCCAGGACTCCTTGATGTCGGCCACCATGTCGGTGCGGTTCGGGCGATCCACGGCGGGCTCTTCGGCGGGAGGCGCGGCTTCCGCAGCGGGTGCCGGCTTCTTGGCGCGGGTGGCCTTCTTCGGCTGTTCCACTTCCACCGGTGCGGCTTCCGCAGCGGGTGCCGGGTCGGCGTAGGGGTTGCCCTTCGGCGCGGGTGGCGTGGCGGCTTCTTCCCTCGGCGTCACGTCGCGCATTGGCGTGATGTCGTGCGCTTCCTCGGCCGTCTGCATGCCTAGGGTGAGGTCGGACGCATGCACCTTGGCGAAGAACGATGCGGCCCGGTAGCGCAGCATGAGTTCTCGCAGTTCCGTCAGCCACTTGGATCCGTCCTTGGCCACCCATCCCTCTTCCAGCGCCATATCATAGGACACGGGCGGGCCGGTGACTTCCTCGCCAGTCGCCTTGTAGCGGGCATAGGCAATGCAGGTGGTCGGCGTGTAGGTCCACGGGCGCTTGACGGTGGTTTTCTTCCGCGCGCCTTGCGGACCTTCCCAGCGCTCGATTTCGAGTTCCACCGTGCGCGGCTTGCCTGTTTCCTCGACCTTGAATTGCAGCGGTGTGAACCGGCCGCAGGCGTTGATCATGCCCATCAAAAACGTGGAGCGCCACGAGGGGCGGCCGTGGATCACGTCGAGGTTCTGGATCACCGCGAAGGGCGAGGCTCCCAGGCGCGAAGCCATTTCGAGAGCGATCGCGCAGTTGGCGACGTTGCCCTGAAACTGCTTCGGGATCAGGTCGGACGTAGCGATCAGTTGTGCCTGCCGCTGCACGAGTGCAAACAGTTCGGCATTGGCAAACATGGAGAGGGCGGCCGTATTGGCTACCGGAGCGGTTGCGAGTTCAGTTGACATGGTTTCGGTTGGTGAGAGTGGTTGGCATACTTGCCTCCTTTGTCCTTGGTGCGTATGCCAGACCCAAGGCAGCACGGGGCAGGGGTTCAGCGCGTGGACACGATTGGTTTCTTGACGATGCGCAGGCCGATGTTAGCCCATGACGGGTCATCTTCGCCCACTCCTTCCGCGATCCGTTCCTTGATGAACTCAAGGATTTCCGAACGCTTCGGCTCCATCTTCACGAGCCGCGGCTGTTGAAAAGCAAGGTGGCAGATTTCCAGAACCTCGAAGTCGTGGACGAACTTCACGCCGCTGGCCTTGGCCGGCACCACGTCGAGAATCGGGCGAGACTTGGCGGCTTCCTCGGCAGCCTTGGCCGCAGCGGCTTCCGCTTCGCGCTTGGCTGCCTCTTCCGCGGCCTGGCGCTTGGTTTCCTCGTCGTCCTCCCACTCGGCTTCTTGAGCCTTGGCGGCGGCGGCGGCGGCTTCGGCAGCGGCCTTGGCGGCAGCAGCCTCGGCTTCACGGCGCGCCTTCTCTTCCGCCTGGCGCTTCGCTTCGAGTTCGCGGGCGATCCGCTGGCGCTCGCGCTCCACCGCTTCGGCGTAGGTGGCCACCAGCTTGGAAACCCGCTTTTCTTCGGCATCGATGGCGGCCACGAAGTCCTTCGCTTTGGCGTCGATGTCCCGGCCGACTTGCAGCACCGGGGCTTTCACGATGTTTCGTGATTTTTCGACGGCGTTACGCATGGCGGCCAGTTTCTTCACTTGGATCAGTGCCGCCTGATTGGCGTCCGGATCGTTGACTTCCACGATCAGCGCGGAGTGTTTCAGCAGTTCAGCCTTTTGGGCTTCCGCCTCGGGAGCAATAGCCAGTTCGTAGCCTTGGCCGCTCAGGATCAGTGTTTGGGTGTCGGATGACATATCGGTTGTGGTGTTGGTTTGGGAGATCAATCAGCGCTGTCCAAGTTGGCTGCGATATAGAGCCGTGCCGACCGGCGGGCCTCGAAGATGGCATTCTTCCAGAAGATGGTGGCGGGGATGCTCAGAGCGATGGCCGGCACCCAGGCGCTCCGGAACGCCAGCCAGACCACGATTGCGGAGGCGTTGACGGCGATCACGAGATAGATCGCGTGCAGGAACAGGCTCTTGCTGGCCTCGTCCCGCAGATACTCCGCCTTGACCCCGCGGCAATCATCATCAGCGGAAGGGCCATGAACGGAAGACGACCACCCACACCACATGCCATCCGTCCTGCACGGTGATGACGCAATCATGTCCGTGGGATCGTTCGACAAGGCACAGCCGGATGGCTTCTCCACGGTCGATTCCGGTTTCCGACAAGGGTTCAAAACCGAGCGGAACTCGGTCGTATGGGACGAATAGGTTTTCATGGTCAATTTCGGGCATTCGTTGGGTGAAACAGCATGGCGTAGGATCAAAGGTTTCCGGTTTCCATCAGTTCGCGGAGACGTTCGCGCAGGCGCGCACAGATCCGAAGCCGGCGCACATATCTGGCGAGCAGGCGCGGGTTGAACTTGTCAGCGCGCAGCTTGGTCCACTCGATTTCCGCGGCCGTCGTGGCGGCCGTGAAACGTGCGGTCAGGTCGGTGAGATTGGTCGCAGTCATGGCAGCATGCGGGCAATGGTTTCCAGCCCCTTCGGCGTTATGTGCGCGCGGTTGCCGCGGCGGTCGCTTTGGCACCGGCCACGCTCGACCAGTCCCAGCTTCTCCAAAGCATCGAGAACCCCGGTGATTGCGGCGGTGCTGACCTTGGCCAAGACCGCCAAGCGGGACGGGTAATCGCCCTCGTCCTTGGTCGCCAAATGAGCCAGCACCATCACATGGGTCAGGCAGTTCATTTTTGCCTCCTTGGCGGCGGCACAGGCCGCAAGAAACTGGTCGGAGAAGTTCATTGCAGCGCCTCCTTGTCCTCGCGTTCCCTCCGCTCGATTTCCGCTTTCACCGCGGCCTTCCGAGCTTCCGCCCACTCCTTGTCCCTCGGACCCCAAGACGGGTGTTTCCGGAAGAACCGGGCAATCTCCGCCAGCGCTCGATCCGAGTAGTTCGCTGCAACTTGTTGGTGGGTCATAGGTCATCATGGGGTGGTCGTGAATGGTCAATGGTTCGTCTGGCCGGCGTTTCATTTTTTGGAACTGGTGAACCGCGCACTGCGTTGGAACCGGGGGCGTGAGTCCCGGCACCGGCAGACGAAAAGGTGGAGAACGAGCGGCATGGGGTTCAGCAGGTCGGGACCATGTAGTCGTCCGGCAGCGCCGCAGCGGCCGGCTTGCTGTGCTTGGCAGCGCGCTTGGCCAGCGCTCGCTTCACCGCCGGAAGATCAAAGCGCAGCGTCTTCCCCTCGCGGATCGCCGCTGGAATGACTCCATCACGCAGCCAGTTCATCACCGTGTTGCGGTGGACGTTGAGAGCTTCGGCAAGCTCGTCACTGGTCAGCAGTTTCTCGATCATACGCCGTCGCCCAAGTGGGCGGGTTGGGGTTGATTGGCTTCGGGTTTCTCGGCAGAGTCGCCGCATGGAACTTGAGGTGATGGAGCGCATTTTTGCGGATTTCGCGGAGCGTTCCGGGTGCGTGAGTCGTCTTTGGTTGTTTGGCAGTCGGGTCCCGGAGTCGGGAAAGATCCCAAGGCCGGATTCAGACTTGGATGTTGCTGTGGAGCTTCTTCCCCAGCGGGACGATCCACTTGCCGTTCTGCTTTTTGAGATGCCTCGCTGGGTGCGTTTGTTGCGCCGGAACGGGATTCCCTATCGCGTTCGCTTCTCGCTATTTCCCGGCGACGGGCCTTCTGCTGCTTCCTCAATCGTGAGCACGGCAGTAGCGCAATATGGACGATTGGTATTTTGCCACGCGCAGCACCAAAACGCAGCCACTGAGGAAAAATGAACCACCAGCGCAGCGTCCGGAACTGGAACAGGATCGCGCCAGATTCATCCAGCCCCGCCTCGCCCACGCTCAGCAGGAAATACTGCCGTTCTTGATACGAACTCGTCGGCGGCTCGCAGTTGCAATCTAGGTCGCTCAAGCGGAAGAACATGTCGGTGTTCACGCCGGTTGTCCCTCCTTTTTCAGAACCTCGTTGAGTTGTTGAGTCAAGCGACGGCACCTGTATTCAAGCATCGCCAACCGAATAGAGGTTTTAGCCCTTTTCTGTGGACTTGTTCCGCCATGGATCCGCATCAACCTATCTATGAAATTGCTGATACATATCCTTTGGCTTTCGGGAGCGCCGATCAAAAAATCTTTTTCCTCACGGCTTAGAACTTTCATCAAATCCAAATAGAATGATGTGGCATACTTGGTGCCGTGGCGCTGTGAATCACGCTCTGACCGACTCAGGTTGTGCTTGGTGCTTTCTTCCAAGGATTCAATCCAAGCTAATAGTTCCTGGGTTTCTCCAAACCATTCGCTTGCCTTGCGCTCAGTCAGCTTACTTGCGATTGCGTGAGCTTCACGCTCCGTCACAGTCTCTGTCGTTTTGATGACCGACAGGCGATGGGGGTTGGAAACTTGTAGAGACGCAATGCGTCCTTTCAGGTTCCGGGTTTGGCCGATCTTGATAAAATCGCCACCGCGAACGAAATATGTAATCATACGGTAGCCCTTTCCGTTTCGGGGTTCAGAAGTCGGCGGGATGCGTCTGCCACCACTTTCCCGAGCAGTTCCGGCAGGGAGATTCCTTCTCGAATTGCAGCTTGGCGGAGCGCGGCGTGTTCCTCTTCTGAAAGATCGCGGAGATCCACTGCCGAGAGGCGAAGGGCCGCACCACCAAGACGAGCAGGAGAGCTTGATTTAGGTTCGTGCAAGTTGCTCATGACGGGACTATGTGTTAAAATAACCCGCAAGCAAGAGAAAAATTACACAACGGGTCAAAAAGTGTGGAAATTTAATCTTGTTGGGGTATTTTCCCGCCGTGATCCCGTTCGATGAAATTGATACCCGGCTTGATGCTTTGGGGCTCGACCGCAAATGGCTGTCGGAGCATTCCGGGAAAAAACCGGACACTATCCGTGGCGCACTTGCTCCGGGTGCTCCCGAATTCAAGCGTTCTGCATCACTTCAAAAGGCGCTATCCGACACGATTGAGGCAGAAGAAGCGCGGCGCAAAAAGATCCCACCTGGTTACAGCGAAATCTTCATTTCTGATGAGGACATCGACCGGGCCGACAAGGCGAGTCGTATCGCTGGCTCGCCTTCCCTTGCAGCTTTTTGCCGCGACGTGATTCAAGAAGAGGCAAGGCGAATCCTTGCCGGCCACCAAGATCCTGTTCCCCAGCACGAACTCCAATCGGTCCCCGACCACGAGGGAAAGGCAGAAGCCGCGGTGTCATGAACGCGGCCGATGACGCAATCCCGCTCTTCAAATGCCACTGGTGCGCAGGCACTTTCCGCTGGCATCCAAGGCATCAGTAAAACCAGATACCGTGATATGAACTACGACGACCATCTCGACCGCTACGAAGAGAAGCAGCGCGAGCTTGAGGCGCAGGCCGCCGAGGCAGCCCGTCGCCGTGACATCGCCTTGCAAGAGGCCATGAAGGAAGCGGACGGGATCATTCACGCCACCATCCTGCCGGAGCTTGAGCGGCTGCATGCTGCTTTGGTGCGCCACGGCATCCCGGCACGGATCTCCTGCCGCCGTGACGTGTCGGAACTCAGTCCGGATTCATCCTTGGACATCGAGGTTGAGCTTCGGGAAGACATTCACCCGGACAACCCGCGGCGCGGCATCACCTTCTCTGCCATCCCGGCCGGCAAATACTTCACGGTGCGGCTGGTCACGTCCCAAAGCCACGCCGCCAAGCCGAGCCTGTCCGACATGAAGTTTGAGGACATCACGCCATCGGCAGTGGAGGCGGTGTGCGGCAGGTTTCTACAACAGGCATTCCCCGGATAATCCGCCAAGTGGCGATATGGTGGCGATTCTGCAAAGCGCCAGCGCAACACGTTGACAATCAAAGCGTGTTTGCGGATTTGTAATCAGCAGGTTCGAGGGTTCGAGTCCCTCAGCCGGCTCCATTTTCCTTGATTTTCCGAACATTTGGACACAAGGAAAACCAAGCCGACATTCCGCCAAGTGGCGATTGTGGCGACACTCCCATGGCCAGAGTTCCCGAGTTCCACGCTGTCGAGACGCCCCGCGGGTGGATGGTCTCGATCCCTGCCGGCATGACCGCCACCGGCAAGCGTCGCCGGAAGTATTTCCCCGGCAAGACCGCGGCAGAGAAGTATGCCGCCACCCTGCGGCAGCAGCACACCGCCGGGGTGCGCGGGGCGATGATCCCGCTATCTCTCGCCCACCAGGCCGCCGAAGCGGCGCGCATCCTCGAAGGCTCCGGGGTGTCGCTGGTCGAGGCGGCCCGCTTGGCTGTCGCCAGAATCGCCACTACGGCCAGCAAAGAGACGTTCCGCGACCGCTACGCCAGAGCGATGCTTTGGGGTGAGGAACACTGGCGGGACCGCTACCGGTCCGACATGGAGCGGGTGCCGCGGTGGGTGCCGTCGCTGATGCCGGTGGCCTGCGGAGCGATCGACCGGCAGCGGATCGAGGAAGCCTTGCAGGAAGAGCGGGTGATCAAGCGCTCCACGATCGACATGCGCGCCCGCTACGTTCTGGCCGTGCTTGGCTTCCGGGAGCGCCACCGGAAGACCACCGAGATTCAGATTCTTGCCGAAGACCAGCAAACGGCCGTTCTTGCCGCCTGCCAGGGCGATGATGAGCGCCGGGCGGTGGCGCTGCTTCTCTATGCCGGGATCCGCCCGGACGCGGAAAGCGGGGAAATCGCGCGCTTGGATTGGGAGAACGTCAGCAAGACGGAAATCTACGTCCCGCCGGACGCGAGCAAGACCGGGGCCGACCGGATCATTCCCATCCGGCCGGTGTTGCGCCGCGCGCTGAAAGGTCACCCGAAGGAAGGCACGGTGATTCCTGCCAACTGGAAGCGGCGCTGGGCGAGGATCCGGAAGGATGCCGGCATTGGCCATTTGCAGGATGCGCTGCGGCACACTTTCGCCAGCCACCACCTTGCGGCCTACGGGGAGGATGCGACCAAGGCAGTGCTTGGCCACGCGGCGGGCTCGAGTACGCTCTTCCGGCACTACCGGCGGGCGGTCACCGAGGCGCAGGGGAAGGCGTTCTTCCGGTGAATCAGCGCTTGGCCATGCGCCCGTCGATGAGCGGAGGCGTGGGAACCGCTTTGGCGATGCTCGCGGGCGGGCCTGTCATCGGGGGCTTGATAACCGCAATGCTGGCTGGTGCCTGATTCATCGAGGCGGCCACGGAGCGGAAACGGGTCGGCTTCACGCCAAGGGAATCCGCGCGCTTTTCCATGTCCGGGGTGATGCCACCTCCGCCGGCGGTCTGCATGTCGCGGAAGAGCGATCGGCGGCCGGCGAGATTCTGAGCTTTGGCGCCGAAGGCACCCGATGCGGCGCTTTTCTCCCTGGCAGCCTTTTCCTGATCGGCAAACGAAACACGCGGGCCGGTGGACTGGCTGGCGGCCATGCGGTCGAGGCGGGGAGTTTGTGGCCCGGCGTCAAGCCGCGGGGTGATCGATCCACCTGCGGGCGCTTGCGAGCGGAATCGGCTAGCCTTGGTTCCGATTGCCTGCCCCTCCGCAGTCACCGCGCCGATCACATTCCCGCGGGTGTCCCGGTGGATGTTGCGCATGCCGGCCTGGACGGCTTCGTCGCCCTGCGGGCGGGCATCGATGCGGGTCCGGTTGCGGTTGTGGGAATTGTCGTAACGGAATCGGCTCATGGCGGGATTGTGGCAGATTTCTTCACGGCTGGGAACGGGCGCAGGGTCAGGCCATGGGCGATGGATTGGCCGAAAATGGAACCGGCGGCTTGATGCCGGCGTAGAAGATTCCAGGAGATGCCGGATCGGTGTCGTCGGACAGCCAGATTGAGACAATGCCTTGAGTTGCGGCCGCGATGTCCTCGACCGTGAATCTCCAATGGTCGCACGGGTAGGAGTGCAGCGGAAAACCTGGCCTGCGGGCGGTGATCAGAAGCAATCCGCCAGGCTTGAGTATTCCGGTCATTCCGGAAATGGCCGATTGCCAATCCTGCGCGTGTTCGAGCATTTCGGTGGAAATAACCACATCGAACGATTCTTTCCCGAAAGTCGCCAAGATGTCGGACGCATCGCAAACCACATCGACGTAATCGCGCGCCGATCCGTTGACGTTGTAGCTTCCAATCTCAGCGACCGATTTGCCATCAATGCGGTCAGGAGTCAAAATCCTGCGGATGAACCATTGAACCGATGTGTGCATGTCAGTGTCCTTTCTGGTAGGCAATTTGGCACCACTGTTGGCTTTCGGCAGCGGTCCACCACCGGTGGTCCCACATGCGTGATTCCTGCGGCCCGAAAATGCAGGGGTTGGCGTTGCAGCGGGAGTTGATCCAGCACTCCGCGGCGTGCCGCTTGGTGAATCCGTGGGTGTTGTGCTTGGTGATGCAGTCCGTGAACTGCACGACATAATCCGGGATCTCGGTAAGTTGGCTGATGAAACCCGCGGTGGCCCACCAGAAGTTGCCAGGAAAGTAGGAAACCGGGAATGCGTTGGCGTGCCACGAGACTCCGGCGCAGTTGTGATTCGCAAGCGAGGCAACCATGTCGCGCCATTCCGCGAGGCAGTAGGCGTTCATCAGCCAGCGCCACATCGTCCACTGCCAGTCGTTGCGCGACACTCCTTTGCCGTGGAAATACAGAACCGGCGTGCTGTGATCGATGCCTTGCACGTGCTGGTGCATCCACTCTTGGGTGGGGAACTCGAACATGGAAAAGTCGCCGCCAAACCTGCGGATTGCAGCGTCGATTCCCGCGGCTTCGGCCACATGCCGAATGAAACCGTCTTCGTGTTCCTTGCCGATGAATCCAACGTGAATCCTGCCAGGGAACCCAGAGCGCGCCAGCAGGCCAATCTGCTCGGCCACGATTTCCTTCCAGTGGCCGATGCCTGCAACGTGGTAGAACGCTGTCGGGGTCACGCCCATAGCTGCCTTCCGTTGGTTTTACCGCTGATGTTTGACGGTCCTGCTTCCTGTCCGGCGATCCATTTCACCGGGCAATACACCGGCCAGTCCTTGCGCTGGTGCGCGAGTTCCAGTTGGTGATCGATGTGCTTGTGGGTGCCGACGTAATCGGGCATGTAGGAGATGTGGTGGTAGATTTTGTGAATCGCGGAGCGCGATACGGCGTAGGCGTGGGTGCGGTTGATGGAGCGCCCTCTTAACACGGCGGGATGGGCGGTCTTCTCGGTGTTGCAGCGGTGCTGGCCGCCGAGGTAGATTTGGCCCCAGTCGACAGGGACGTGCGGCATGAAGTCGTTGAGCGCTTGCAGGGCTCCGTCCACAAAGAACACGTCGTCTTCGAGGATGAGGGCGCTATCCCAGCAGATGTCGCCGCGCTCGTCGCGGGTGTGCATGAGGTCTTCCAGCAGGCGGCGATGGGATTGGAGGCAGCCCCACGCGCCGTTGCCGCCGCCCCAGCCGGCGGGGTGGCCGGTGTAGTCGCCGATGATCGCCGGATAGACGACGACGTTGGACACGTCGGCCATGCCGGAGGCTTTGAGGTGGGCGAGCACCTGGGCCTTGCGGTCTGGCCGGTGGACGCAGTTGATGACGAACACCCGGTCAAACCAGTCGGTGAGGGTTTTGAGGTTGGTTGGTGGTGGGCGGTTCACCACTTTCCTTTTGGGCACTTTTGTGATCTCCATGTGGTTTTGTGGGTGACGAAGCACCGGCAGACGGTGCAGCGCGGTTTTTGGTTGGGGCTGTGGTGGAGGCGGTCGCAGGCCATGCAGATGGCCAGCCTGCGGTGGCGCTCGGGGGGGCTGACGGGTTGTTTGCGGGTGGCGATGGCGGCTGCCTCCGCGACGACGGCGGCAGCGAGGCTGGCGGCCTGGTGGAATATGCCGGGGACGGCTTCTGGCGGAGCTGTGTGCCTGCGCCACGCGGCGGCCAGGGCCTCGCCAGTGGGGGAGTTTGAAAAGAATGCGGCGATGGCCAGTGAGTGGCTGGCGAGGCGGGCGGCGAGGCGGCCGGTCTGCGGGGTGGCGCTGCCATCCGGGCGAAGGAAGCCGGACTGCTCGGCGGCGGCGAGGGCGTCCAAGGCGTCGAGGCCGAGGATGCGGATCAGGCCGGGTTTTTCCGGTGCGGCGAAGGCAAGGGCGGCAAGGGCGGCGGGCATGACGTCACGGGCTTTCATGATTCCGGATAGGTGTATTCGTCGGATTCAAGGCATGGAGTCGTCTCGATCGTGAAGGTGCCTCCAAACAATCCGGTTACGCCGGGGCCGGCAGGGGCGTCATACTCGACGTAGAACACTTGCGAGCCTTCGCCGGGGATCACGGCCGGGAATGGCGGCAGTCCGCCAACGGTGCCGGGGCCGTTGTAGCCGGTCACGGTCAAGGCGGTTGACGCGAGGTTGACCACCAGGAACGATCCGTTCATGCCGCTGGTGTCCACCGTGATGTCGGTGATGTAAAAGTTGCAGTCGCAGATCGCGGGCGAGGTCCACTGGATTTGGCTGCAACATCCGGCGGGGACATCGCAGGTTTCCGGTGTTCCGAGAGTGCGTTCGAGGCAGACTTCCACGGTGTAATCGGAATCAGGGAAGAGGTTGAGGCGAAATCCGGTGCCCCACTCGACCTGATAGAAGCCGCCGGCGCTGGAGATGCTGATGGTCTTGCTCTGGCCGGCCATGGTGACGCGGGCGATGAGGTGATCCGCGCAATCCGGATCGAACGGCTCAACGGTGAAGCCGACGACGACATGGCAGGGGGTGAGTGAGTCGTCTTGGAAGCAGAGCGGGAATTCTTCCAAGTCCCCGATGCTGTAAAGCGTGACGGTGATGTCTGTGATGTCTGGGCAGCCGGTTCCCGGTCCGCCGGAGCCGCTTCCGGAGTAGGATCCGCCGCCGCCGTCGCTGCCGCCGCCATGAGATCCGGAGCTGCTGCTGGAACTGCTGCTGCTGGAGTCGATGCTGAACCATGGCTGGGATCCGCTGTCGGATCCGCTGCTCATGGACTCCGACAGGCTGCCGGAGGATTTGGCGCTGCCGTAGGTCATGCTTGAGGTGGCGAGGGGGTGCCGGGATAGGCGGAGTTGATGAAGGCTTCGTTGGCCTCGAACTGCTCGCGGGAGCGGCGTGGGAAGCGCTTGCCGAGGAAGCCGCGGCGGATGCCGACGAGCTGGATCATGACGACGGCATCCGGTGAGCCCCAGCGCTTGGTGAGGAGCACGCCGGCGGCGTCCATGCGCGCGCCGATGGTGACCGGGATGTCCGGGCAGGTGGCGGCCACGCGGACGGTGCCTGGCTCGCAGACGGCGAGGAATCGAGGATCGATGCGGACCAGCGTGGTGCGGCCGTGAGTGCGGGCCTCGATGAAGTCATGGAAGAGCACCTGCGGGGCTTCCATGCAGAAGAGGGCGGTGTAGCCGTCGCCCAGCGGGACGATGGCGGTGGATTTGTCTGAACCGGAATCACTGCCTCCGCTGCCTCCGCTTCCGGATGATCCGGACGAGTCGCTGCTGCCGGATGAGGATGAAGATGAAGATGAAGATGAGGAAGACGACGAAGAGGACGATGAAGAGCTGCTGCTGGACGATCCGCCGGGTGTTCCGCCGTTTCCAGGCAATGGAAATTCAGGCCACCGAATGCGCGAATTGTCGCGGCCTACGATCAAATCGGGATTGTTGATGAGCGCCCACAGCGTGCGGCAAAGGTTTGACCAGTTCTTCCGAGTGGGCCGGCTGTTCGGATCGATCCCGAAAAACTCGAAGCAGCCCGAAGGAACCCGCATGACATCCGGTTCCGCGCGGGTGGGAGATGAGTCCATCCCACCGTGATTTTCATCTTTCAACGGCCTCGGGTTTCCAGAAACCGGCAGGTCTCCAGATCCTTTCAACGGCCGCGGGTTTCCGGATCGCTCTTTCATTGTGCCCGCACGAATACAGTGCGCCTCATTTTGATGTCCCCATACCAGTCATCGATTGTCCGGCTCAGGATGATTTCAGTCTTGTTGGCCACCCATGACGCGTAAGTGGTGGCCGATGGCTTTGACTCTCCGATTTCATAATAGAGATCACCGGGGATGCTGATGGTGATCGCATCATGGATGGTGTCCTGTGCGATGAAGGTTCCGTTGAGGAACTGGCCAACGGTCCCACTGTTCCCATCACTATCGATGAAAATTTCATTGGCCGCCTGAGCCAGATAGCTTTCCACTTCGAAGGGGCCGGTGCCTAGGCTCACGAAGTTCCAAATGGTGCCATCCGCCTGCCATGTCGCCCATGTGGATCCGGCTCCAGTCGTGCGGGTGAACTGATACAAAACACGACCTAACACCGATCGAGATCGGCGCATCGAGCCGCCGGGAAAAAATGACGTTCCATTCGGGTAAATGGACGGGAACACGCAGGCGACTGTCTGGTAGTCTGAATATGCCGCGACCGGCACGGTCATGTGATCGAGTTCTAGGCGGTATCCACCGTAGGCTTCCGGATGGCGAACGGCCACGATGTAGTCGTCCTGCCTGCCTGCGGCCATTCCAAGTGCTTCTGTCAGGTAAGGCACGCCAGCGCTGGCCACGTCCTTGATTTGCATCCCCACATCCGGAATGGTGTAGCTGATGGGGATCAGGATGGTGGTGGTGTAGAGACGGTGATTTTTCGGTATGGACAGGTGCCGGAACCGCGTCCACGGGCGAGAGGGCAAAGCGGTGTGGCTGTAAGTGACTTGCAGCTTGTTTGCCTCGGGGCGCTCGGAAATGGCAAAGATCGTGGAACCCGCCCACGCAGTACCGAGAACCGCAGACATGGAATCCCCGATGCTGGGGATGGTGTATTCCGCCGGAACCTCGCGCCCGGTGGTGTAAATGCGGTGCCCGCGCGGGACTTCCAAGCGCGTGCTGGTGGTGATCGGCCTGAATGCGTCGCGGCTCATCCTCGGGTGACAAATCGAATCTGGTTGGTTTTGCCGGGGTTGGATCCGGCGAGCAGTTCCATGGCGGTGTCGTAGGACTTCTGCACGGCGGCGGGCACGCCCATTGCGCGGAAGAACGAAGTGCCCATCAGGTGCATGGTGGCCACCGGGAGGAACACGGATTCATCAAAGCCAAGCGGAATCGGCAGGGTGGTGCTTGCGGCCAGATTGGTGACCACCGGCGGGGCGAGCATCGCCTGATAGTCGAGCATGCCGGCCGAGGTCGGTGCCGGGGTGAGGCGCATGCGAACGCGCGATGGCGTGTTGGCGTCCGGAATCCAAGTGTGAACGTGGTAGCAAACCGGCGTGCCCGCGGTGTCGGAAACCCGGTCAACCGTGATCATGGGCGTCTGGCTGCCAGGGCGGATCCCGTAGTCGTCATACTCGGTCAGCACGCTCTGATGATGCGGGGAAACGGTCACGGCCAGCGGCCGGCGGTCGAGGCGCACGGGATCGAGCACTTCGAGCACGTCGTCACCGATGGTGATGGAGTCGTGATAGACGATGGCGTTCTTGGTGCCGGTGGTGCCGGTGTAGGGGTACTTGAGAGTCGCGGAGGCGGAAGCGTTCTTGATTTCGTTGTCCTCGCTCGCGTCGATGACGATGGTGCAGCCGGCCATCCACGCTTGCCAGCCGGTGGTGATCGTGGCGGAAGTGGATCCGGCCGTCACCGCGATCGTCACCGAGGTGGTGGGGTAGATCCTGACGCCAATCTCGTCCTTGCGGACCCACGGGCCGCCCTTGCCAAAGAGTTCCTGCAACGCGCCGTTGATCGCCTGCTTTACCGCATCATTGCGACCGGGATAGGTAGCATTGTCCGGAATCTCGCGCTCTTCCGGCGAGAAGTTGGTCAGCAGTCGCTTGGCGATGTCGTTGACGGTCATTGGTCAGAGGGTTTGGCGTGTTTGAACTGCTGGCCGGCTCGCTCCAGCCGCTTGCCGAGGATCTGGACGTATTCGCTCATCACCCGTTGTTGGGAGTAGAGCAAATCCTTGTCCTCGCGCGGGAGCTTTGGGAATGCGTCGGTGGCCATGAAGGCATTCAGCTTGTTCAGCCGGTCGGCGGTTTCTTGTGTCTCGATCAAGAGACGGGCGCGTTGTTCTGCGTTCATGCCGGTTGGAGTTGCGCGGCCTTCTTCGCCGCTTTGGCTTCCCGCATCTTGCGCGCGCGGGCCTGCGAGGGGGATTCTTCAATGTCGGGTTGATCAAACGGGATCATTGCAGCCCGAACGCCCGGACCCATGACCACGGTGATCACGCTATCGGTGAACTTCTCCAGTTCCTCCGGAGTTCCTCCGGCGTCGATCAGGGCGAATGCCTGGCGCACTTCATCGGGCGCACCGAGGTTCGACAGCAGGCGGCGAAGTGCCGGCAGGTGACCGCTCGATGACTTTGGCGCATCCGCGGCGGTACTCGAGGCGATCGGCAGGACGTGGATCGAGTAGGGGCAGCGCTCCGCGGTGCGGAAATCCTCCGCGATGCTCTGGTTGTCGCGGAACTTGCCGCCACCGGCCCCGCCGGGCGCTCCGGCCATCCACACGGAAACCGGGATGTCGAGAATGTGCCTGCCCACCGTGCCGTCCCGCTCGAATCGATATTCGCGCGTCCGGCACCGCAGCCGGTAAACCGTGGAGTTGTTCGCCTCGTGGGCGATGACGCGGACGACATGCGTTTCGTCGGGCTTTGCCAGTCCTTTCAAGGTGGCCTTGCTGATAATGGGCGGGAGTCTCATAGGTTTGGAGTTGTGGGAGAAAAGGAAAGCGGGGCGGCGGTGTTTCGCGCCGCCCCGCTCCGAGGGTGTCAGTCAGCCGATCAGGCTTCCGACGACGGGCAAGGGTAGCCCACCACGTCAAGCGCGTGCTCGATCATGATGTAGCCGTTCGGGTTGCCCAGCGGATCCAGCACCACGCCGGTGCCGAAGATCATCTGGAACCCGTTGCCCATCACGTAGTCGTAATCGAAGTTTTGTTCGATTTCGGCCATTTTCACGCGACCGTGGGCGAACAGCGCGGCCATGCTGGCGAGCATGAACGAGCGGGCATACACCACGCCCTGGCTGTTGGCTTGCAGGATCACCGCGCCGCTGTCGATGGTGTTGGAGTATTTCCAAGTGCCGTTCGGGCCAGTGGCCAGAAGGTTGGAATCTCCGCCGCCAAGGAACTCGTCGGCCGCAGTGGTCGCGCCGGGGTCGAGGGCGTTGGTGCCGGTGGTGAGTTGACCCACAGTGGTGGCGTCGGCACTGCCGGTAGCCTGCGGGCTGAGGATCTTCTTCACGGTGAGGGTGTTTCCGCCGACGACACCGTTCAGGCCATCGTAGGAGAAGAACACACGGCTGCCGTCCGGATTGCAGGCCCACGCGTAGTATTCGTTGCCGGAGAAGTTCGGCAGCGATTCCTGACGCGAGAACTGCCACGGGTGACCGTCGAAGAACTGGAAGTAACGGCTCAGCGTGTTGCTGGCGTTGACTGTCAGTTTCAAACCGTCGCCGGTGGATGCCGGAGTGATCGGATTGGCCAGCACGACCTTGGCCTTGGCGAGCAGCGGGCCGCCCTTGTAGTCGTCCCAGGCCATGTCCATTTGCGGGAACTCGTAGAACGAGTTGCCCTGCCAATCGAGCAGTTCGCCAGTGAAGTTGGCGTTTTGGCTGCCGCGCACGTCCGCGTCTTTCGCCGTGGAGAACAGCGAGTCGTTGCGGATTGGCAGAAGCGCCTGATCGGTGGCGAAGAGCATGAACTTGTTCACCGGGCAGCCCGGCTTGCTCACGTTCTTTTTGAGCGGCGTGGCACCGAGCGTGTTGAGCATCGCGCGGGTGATGTTGCTCACTTCGAGAGAGAGCGTATCATCGGCGGTCAGCGCGTTGGTGCTGGCACGGTTGCCCACCCGGTAGGTGTTTACCGAGGTGGCGGAACGGATCAGGCGCATGAGTCCATGATTCTGCTTGGTGAGACCCATCTTGCGGGCCAGCAGTTGCTTCATGGTCGCCTTGAGGTTGCGGCCGGCCTCGATCATTTCGATTTCGTCCTGCGTGAGCGAGACGGCATCGCGGATCCAATCGACAGCGGCCGAGTAAGTGCCAATGGCGCTCTTCGACTCGTTGCCAGTCAGTTGCCCGGCACCCACGGCACCAGGACCGGCAGGCATGCCGATGGTGTTGAAGTGGACGCGGGACTTGCCGCCGGCGCGAAGGTCGGTCTTCTCGCAGAAGATCGAGGTGACGCCGCCGTTTTGCTGGTTGGGGTCGAACGAGGACGTGAAGCCCATCAGCGCGTTGTGTTGCGCGGATGCCTTGTGGAAGTAGGCGACGATTGCGTCTTGGCGGGCGTTGGGAGCCATGGCCAGGACTTCCGCCAAAGTGGAGTTCCGAGGTTCGGTGTTGTATGACATGATGGTGTTTCCTTTCTGGAAAGAGTTGGTGCTTCACCCGCCTTGCTCGATGGCCCGCGACTTAGGAAATCGCGGCAAGCAGTTCGTCGGGATCGGCGTTATTGATCATCTCTGCGATCTGGTCCGGAGTCGGACGGTTGACGCCAGCATGGGCGGGAGCGACTGCCGCGCCGGTCGGCCGCGGGGCGGCTGGCGGGGGCGTGGGCGGTCTGCCCGAAGGTTTCGGAGCCAGCATTTTGGCCACTTGCTCTGCTTTGGTGAGGATGAACCGGGGATCGGCCAGGCCGGGGTCTTTCCGCACTCGTGCGGCGGTCATCAGGTCATCGAGCAGGCTGGAAAACTCGGAGTTGTCATCGAGCGTGTCCGGATACTTGGCTTCGAGTTCATCCACCGCGGCGAGGTATTGAGACTGGAAGGTCTCTTGGGCTGCTTGCTCTTGCGTTTGCCTGATCTTGGCTTCCTGCAAGGCAATCAGCGTGTCCTCGATCTCAGTGGTGAGCGTTTCTTCAAGGTCCGTGTCGAAATCCGATTTGGCGGCTTTCCGCTGTGCGCGGAGGTCTGCCAGTCGGGCTTCGATGCTCTGGACTTCGCCGGTTTCCTGCGGGGTGGCTTGGGTCTGGCTTGGCGGCTTCTCTTCGGTGTCGGGATCGGGATCCTGGTTGGCTGCCGCTTGCGGAGTGGCTTGGACGCCGCGGACCTTTTGTAAGGCTTCGAGAACGTCGGCTGCTTCCTTGTTGCGGACCATTTCCAGGGCTCGCGCCATTTCCACCTGCTGATCAGCCGGCAAGGCTCGGACGGACAAGCGCCCAGGCGGCTTTGCTGGCGTGTCCGGATTCGTTTCCTCGCGTGGCGTCTGCGGCTGCTGTTCGCTGGCCGGCGGCGCTTCCTGCGGTTTGACGATGCCGGAAACTTCTTCGGGTGTCTCTGCGGTGATCAGCTCAAGAAGCTGTTCCTCGCTGAGGTCGCTGACTGGAGTGTCACCGGTGGGCTGCTGTGCGCTCGCTTGGGTGACTTCGGATTGTGGGCCTGACTGTTCGCCAAGGCTTGGATCGGGAGTGGTCATCACCCGCGATCTTCCCCCCGTTTCTCAAATTGAATACGGGCGCAGCTATCTCGGACGCGTAGAGACAGAAAACCCCGCGCACGACAACCAGCCAGGAAACGTGCGCGGGGCGGGTGGTTTCCGGCGGATCTGTCCCGAGATTCCGCCGGGTCCAGGAGATTGAAGCTATGTCACGCCTCGTTGGTCGATAGCGATCCGGAGGCTGTAAAATGGTCAGGCAATCGGCCCGTCAATCAGGCCATACCAAAAGCGTTTGAGCCCACGGCGCTTCAACTCCAGCATAACCAAAGAGTGAAACGCCTGCCATTGATCCGGGTGGATGGTCTGGCAGCCTTCCGAGGATGTGGTGGTCCTTCCGCCGCGATGGATGTTGATAGCGATGCCTGGTCGCCTGGATGGGATGGCGGATTCACCGTCCCGCCGAACGGGCAACGCCTCATTCGGGGTGGCGGGGCGAAACGCGGGATAACCTCCGCCGGGACGGCTGATGCCATGGTTTCCGGGGCGGTATGGGTGCCATCCGGGAAGCAGGGATGCGATACCAGCACGAAATCTGCTTGGGTCGGTGTTGGCGTTGAACGCGGCAAATGTTTCACGTCCCACGACAAAGATCGCGTCGTCGTAGGTGCCGCGGTCGTTGACACCAGAAGCGCCCATGGTGTCCCGGTAGTAGCCGCGAACTCCGAGAAGGAAGAATTCCGGCAATGGTTCGGAATGCGCTTTGCTCCATGATGCCAGCGCGGCGGCGTGGACAATCGGAAGCGGCGCTTTGGGTTTGGACTTGGGGGTCATTGCTGGTATTGGGACGGGAGGTTCATGTGGCGGGTTCTTCGGCTTCGGGCTCTGGCGGGGCGGCGGGCGGCTCGGGCAGCGGCACCAGTGTGATCCGGCCGGTCGCCTGGTCCACGGTGAAGTCGCGCGGGCGGGTCAGGTTCACACGCGGCTCGG
This sequence comes from Terriglobales bacterium, assembly GCA_021372245.1. Taxonomy (GTDB): domain Bacteria; phylum Acidobacteriota; class Terriglobia; order Bryobacterales; family Bryobacteraceae; genus JAJFUV01. The sequence continues at coordinate 31,072 of JAJFUV010000287.1, read as the reverse complement.
CAATGCCTCGGTCGGCGAGCAGTTGGTTGAGCATGCTGCCGTAGGTGTAGTGCGCGGTGAAGATCTGCTCGATGCCCACCAGTCCGTGGTGGTTGAGCATCTCCTCGATCTCCTCGTCGCTTTTTTCCCAAAAGCGCCGCATCGACTCGTTGAGGTTGTGGACGGCCATTTTGGTGGCGTTCTCGACCAAGGTCAGCGGCTCCTCGATGTGTTCGAGGTTAAGCACCAGACGGGGTTTGGATGGGGTGAGTTGGATCATGGTGATTAGTTGATGATTTCGATTCGCACAAAACCGTTGCCGCCATTTCCGCCAGCGCCGGAAGCGCCACCATTGGTTCCCGCACCGCCGCCGCCGCCTCCACCGCCGCGAACGCCGTCACGGCCTCTGCCTCCGGGGTTGGCGAAGCCGCCATTGCCGCCGACGCCACCGCCGCTAACAGGAATCCGCGGCACGATGTTCGACTCGCCGCCAGTCCCGCCATCAACGCCAGCTCCGGGGTGAGTTTGGCTGATACCACTACCGTAAGCGTAGCCAGCCAATGTGGGGGTACCGACTCCGCCACGACCTATGTTGTTACTTGTGTTCAGCCCTCCGCCTCCGCCGCCGCCAGTGCAGTAGGGGCCTCCGACTCTGGAATCACCATTTCCTGACGATCCGTTGCCGCCAATCATTCCGATGAGAGCGTTAGGGTTGATTGTGCTGATGTGAGAGGAGGTGGATCCTCCGGTTCCACTGGTCGTCGTGCCGCCACGACCGGGCGTGCCGCTCCCAGCGCTTAGAGCCATCGCTATGAGCGTCGATCCAATCGCGATCTTTGTCTCGCCGCCTACGGAGCCAGTCAATCCATCGGAGTCAGGAGTTGATTGAGCCGCGCCACCAGCGCCACCAGCGCCCACCGTGATAGTCCACGCGCCCGCTGGAAGGTAGGAGACCGGGATGTCGATGATTGTCAACACGCCAGGCGCGCCGCCACCGCCGCCGAAACGATTGGTGCCAGCCGCTCCACAACGTCCTGAGCCGCCGCCAGCACCGCCAGAGACGAGCGTAACACGGAATAGTTTGGCTGTTGCTGGCGGGGTCCACGTCCAAACCCCTCCGGAGCCTGTCGCTCCAACGGTGTTAGCATCATAGTCGAAGTCTGCGACCGTGTGCGAATACCTCGCATCCGCCAGACCCCGCGTCATGACGCTGGTCGGCTCGTCAGCCGTCTGGCCCGTGACCGTCAACGTGCCGCCGATGGTGGCGTTGCCCACCGCGTTGAAGGTGCCGTTGACATCGAGCTTGGCGGTCGGGGAGTTGGTGCCAATGCCGACGCGGCTGGTCACATGATCTGCATACAGGGTGCCTCCGGCCGCCGACAAGTAGCCGGTAAGGTCGGTGTTTCCGCTGGTGGACAATGAGGTCAGGCCGCTGATGGTGCCTCCGGTAATGGCGACGTTGTTGGCGTCCTGAGTAGCGATAGTTCCGGCACCAACGTCGGATGGCACCGCGCCCATCTTATTGATCTCACTCCAAGGGTGGGTGTGGCCGAGGGCGGAGTAGAGCCCGTCGAGATAGGTCTTGAGGGTGGCTTTGAGATTGGCCCATGTGAGTTTCTTCAGGGCGTGGGATGCGGCGCTGTCGGTAATGGCGAGGCGGTCGTCGTTGGCCGGGGTGGTCTTCTCCGCGGCCGAGTTGATGACGGCGGCGACGTTGGTGGCGGTGACCGGATTCAAGTCGCCTGTTCCGAGAATGGATACGCCCGAAACGGTCTTGATGTTGGTGCCGCTGACGAGGGTGGGCTGCTTGGCGTCGAGGGCGGATTGCAGGCCGGAAACATCGCTGGTGGCTGCTTGGCGCTGTTCCACCGATCCATCCGGCTTGAGGAATGGCAGCACGGTGCTGGCCCTGCTGGTTTTCACATCAAGCAGGTCTGCCAAGCGGGAGAAGATACGGAATGCGCCCATGGTGGTTATGCGTCTGCGAGGTTGTAGGTATCGCCGGTGGGGGTGAAGAACAGGCCGTTGGGACCGAAGAGCAGGGTGTTGACGGCCTTGTAGGTGACGTTGCTTTCCAGCTCGATGCTGGCGCGGCCCTGCGCATCGGTGGTGGCGGTCTTGGCTCCGCCGGTGAGCATGGTTTCCTCCGGCGTGGCGGTCGGCAGGTTGAAGATGGAGAAGGTGATCACTTCGCCTTCGACCGGGCTGCCGTTGATGTCGTAGGCATCGATGAAGACGGTGGTGAGGTTGGGCGAGGATGGCGCGGCGGGGACGGTTCGGACGGCCATTTCGAGGGCGCTGACCAGCGTGCCCGCTTCGTTGCCGGTGACGGTGCGGCTCTCGGGGGCGAACTGGTAGCCTGACTTCGAGACGGCGGCATCGTAGGTGCCAGCGTCGAGGGCGAACACGGCATTGCCGGTGGCGTTGGTGGTGGCGTAGAGGTTGATGCCGCCTTCGGTGATGCGGACGCGAGCGCCTTCGAGCGGGTGGGTGCCATCGGTGACGGTGACGGTAATGGCGTAGGCTCCGCTGCCGGGATCGTTGGCGATGCCGATGGCGTCCCGCAGGTCTTCGATGGCGGTGGCCAGCGTCGCGGTGTCGTTCCAATAGACGCCCACCGCGCCGGCTGGCAGGGTGGCGTTGGCGTGGTAGGAGCCGGTTTCCGGCAGGCTGACGATTCCGGCCGTGATGCGGCTGCCGATCAGCGCGCCGGCGCTATCGTAGAACTGGTAGCCAAGGGCGGCCTGGGCGGCCCCGAATCTGGCGGTGAGGATCATGGGATTTTGATTTTGGAGATGAGGAACCAACAGAGCGCAAACCATCCGACCTGCCATGCGAGCATGGAGAGAAGGCAGGCGGCGGTGTGGGTGGAATCGGTCATTTCCGTTTGTAGAAGCGCCAACCGAAGGCCCGAACGGCAGCGTAGATCAGGTTGCGGCGAAACCCGATCCCGAGGTTGGACATCACTTCGAGGAACAGGTCGTCCGCGTTCTTGCGGGTCATATTGAAATTGGCGGTGCTGGCCTTGGAGTAGAGCCAGTCATGCAGCAGGCCAGCCACGAATGGCCGGCCGGTTGCCGGGCCTACCAATGGGCGCACCAAAGCGGGGATTGACAGCCCGTCCGAAACAAATCCGGTGGGGACGGTGATCACGCCACGGCTGGTGGGGATGGGCAGATAGTGCGCCAACTTGATGAGCATGTCCTCGCCGTCCCATCCGACGACACGGAAGGTTGGCATGTCAGGAGTTTGCCAGTAGGTGGCTTTCATGGCGTGTGAATCTTGTCGATCTTGTTCTCGATGCGCATGAGCGTTTCCTTGATCGCGGGAACGGCTTCCTCCAGCCGCGTGATGCGCCGGTCGAGGTTGGCGCGGTCCTCGTCCATCCTGGCCTTGGCCTGCGCCCAATCGCCGGTGGTGAACTTGCTGGCGTCCATCTTGGCATCTTTGATTTCCAAGGTGCTTACACGGCCATCGAGCTCGCGCATCCACGAGCGCGCCTCCCCCCACACTTGATTGCCCACCCATGCCATGATGCTGATGGCGGCGGTGATCAGCAGGGTGAGGATCGGCATCAGCACCCGGTGCGCCCATAGCATGATGGATTCTGAAGTCTTGGAGGGAGAGGTCATGGGTGGGAGTGAGCAGCGGAAGCGGTTAGAGCGCGGTCAGGGCGATTTTTTTCCAATAGGGTTTGGTGGTGTCCACTTCGGCGACCACGTAAAGATAGTTTTTATCAACCTTCATGCTGCCAAGGTATCCCTCGGTGCCGCCAACTCCCCAATCAATTGCCGGCGTTCCAGTTGCTCCGGCTTCCGCAACAAGTACCGCGGCAGTTGGATCTAGGTTCGTTGTTTGCGCAAGCCAAGTGGATGTTAGGTCTCCATCGGAATAATAATGCAGCGCCCATTCGCCATTTGCTGAATGATAGCCAAACAGCACCCATGGGCCTGTCGGGGTCGGGTTTTGCTGTCCGTCGCTGGTCCATTTATAGCCCCAGTCGATGTCCGGCGCGACGCGAAGCAGCGTCCCCGTCACATCTGGCGAAAGCGTGCCGCTGATTGTGACCGACTCATTCACCGGCGCTCCCGCGCTGATTTGAGGCACCGACAGCACTTGCCTTGTGGCGGCCGGGTCTTCAGCAATGGCGAGGTTGGTGTTGTCATTTCTCACCAACTCATCCGCGCTGTATGCCCGGCCGGTGGCGCGGTCGATGAGGCGGGCGGCGAAGCGGGCGACGGTAGCAACCTCCGGCTCCTGCGGTGCCCCTGCCGGACGATACTTGCCAGCCACCAAGGACGGCTTGAGGTCTCCCCGGTCGTTGTGGTTTCTCCCGGCCACGCTGGAATGCGGTACGGGCAGTTCGTGGAAGTTGTTCGGTCCTGACATGGCCGCATCCTGCCACGCTTAGGCCGCCGCCATAACGGGCGCAGCTTGCCCGGCGGCCGGGGGCGATTCCGGGCCGCCCGGCGGGGCGATCAGCCCGGCCTGGACAAAGGCTTGCTCGACCACTGGGGCGATGTCCGGCGGCAGCATGGCCAGCACGCCGGCGGGATCCACGGCGGCCTGGCGGATGATGTCCTCCGCATTGTGGAAGCCGAGCGAGGAAAGCGCCTGGATGAACGCCGGGCGCGCGGCCGGTTTCTCGATTTCCGGGATGCTGATGTATTTGATGACCAGATCGGTGGCGGCCATGGCGCTTTCCAGCTTCTCGCGGTTTTGGGCCTGGGTGAGCGTGAGGGTAGCGTTGACGCGGATTCCCAGCACCTTGTCCTTTTCGATGGTGAGCAGCTTGGTTTCGCGGCCTTCCGCCCAGGTGAATGTCTCGTCCAGGTCTTGGTTGGCGTAGAGCAGCAGGGTGGCGAACTCGACAATCGCGCGGATGTCGCTCTGTTGCTCGGTGATCGGGCACTTCACCAGCGTGGCCCCGCGGGACATGAGATCGCGGGTGCCGGTGGCGGTGTTGGCGGAGGGAACTCCTTTCAATTCACCTTGGGCGGCCGACGTGATGCCTGACCGCATCTGGATCATTTGCAGCATCGAGTTCAGCAGGTTTTCCGCGCGGCCGTTGGTGTCCGGTGCGGTGGCGAACTGGATCAGGTCTTGGATCGTCTTGCCGGGGGCGAGTTGCAGCGGGACGTTCGGGTCAAGGACCAGGTTCTTGCCCTCCTGCCAGTCGGCCAGGGCTTCCGGTTGGAAGGTGGTCCAGACGTGGGCGTTTGGCCGGTTACGGTAAGTGATCAGGTTGTATTGCCGATCGATCGCGTTGTTCGGGTTCTCGTATTTCTCGAAGTAGCCCTTTCCGAAGATCCGGCCGGGGATCTTGTTGATCCGCACCGGGAAGACCGGGAGGATGGCCCCCGGTGTGACGTTGGCCAGGTAGTCGAGGCGGAAGATGGCATTCAGGTCCGGCGAGAAAATGGCGTGAATCTGGATGGTTTCGCCGCCGGCGGGCGCGCAGCGCACGAATCCTTCCACCAAGGTCACCAGCGGGTTGGTGTTTTCCTCCGCGGCCACGGAAGCGTCCGCGGGCTCGGATTCCTCGCGGTGATCGCGGGTTTCGTCAGACTCGCCCATCAGAGCGCCGATCAGTTCCCGGCGGCGGCTCTCCGGAATGCCATACTTGGACATGACATCGATCAGCCCCATCTTGAACTTCACGAAGACATCCGTGTGGCGCAGGGTGAGCAGCGGGGCGGTAGTCTCAAAGGCGATGTTCTTGTAATCGACCAGCGCGCTTTCGACGTTGTGGTAGTTGGTCACCACATCCTCCACGTCCATCTGTTTCCAGACGTTTTCCTCGTCGGAAATGCCGAAAGACGCCAGTTCCTCGGCTGTCTCGATGTATTCGCCGGCCTCGACCAGCGCCGGATTGCCGGCTTCATCCACGCCCTTGAAGAACGGCTGCCCGGTGGCCGTGGAAACCGCCACGTTGGCCACCCGCCGGATCTTCTCCACGTCCTTGCGGTATCCGGCCTTCACGAAAGCCGTCCCGCCCCAGGTGGAAACCTTGAGCGCATCGATCAGCGCTTGTTCCAGGTCGGACTGGTTGAACTTCCACTGAGCATGCTTCGTCATCGTGTCGGCAAGCTCGATGTCGTCCTTGCCTTCCGGGGTGACCGCCAGCCATGGCCGAGTGCCGAAAATGTCGTCTTTGGCCTGGGCGAAGTGGAAATCGTAGAATCCGCCGATGGTCCCCAGCGTGTCGTTCTGGTCCATGAAAATGTCCCGCACGCTGGAATCGTTCACCTGATCCCGCTGATCCTTGCGGTCGGAAAAATCCTCTTCGCTCATGCGTTCCCACTTGGCCATCTTCTCGCGCCAAGAGGTCATGTTGGTGTTCAGCGTCGTCCAGCGCTCGCATAGGTGGGTTGTGAGCCAGCGGGTTTGATCCGCGGTGAGGTAGCGGGAAAGGGGAGTGGTGCCGGCGGCAAAGTTCCGGAACTTGCGAGCCGGTTGGGAGTTGGCGGGCAGGTCGGTAGTTTTCCCCGGCAGGGTGGCAACGGTGCTCATGGCCCGCATGATGCGCCCTCCGGCGGCTCCTGCCTACGGGCGCAGGGCATTCTTGCAAATCCGCCGCGGCTGTGATAGGTCCGCGCCCATGAGATGCGCTGTCGCCCGTCCAATCGACCGCCAGATGGCGGAGAAATGCCGGAACCTCGTCTATTCCGTGGCCAAGCAGCGAAAGATCCCACCGGTGTGGATCACCGCACACGTCCGGTATCCGGGCGCGGATGAGGCGCGCAAGGAAGTCTGGCGGGTGATGATCCGCGACTTCGGGCTGTGCCGGCACCAAGTGGCCGAAATGTTCGGCCGGGATCTGCGGCGGGTCAGGAAAACGGTGATTGGGGTGTAGATGGTGGGCTCAGGCATGGCCCCGTGTTTCCGCCATACGTTGCGGATGGGATGCCATGCCCTTGCCCGTTTCCTGTGATTACTCCGCCGGCGGGCCTTTTTCAATCAATTCCATGATCTTTCGCTGGCGCAGTTCCGCGCGGATCATCGTTTGGGCCTGACTGACGGTTTCCTTGATGCGCAAGGCATCCTCCGGGCCGAGCGGGCGGTCTGCCCAATCGTTGCCGAGGACTTCGCGCGCCATGCGGCCGGCGCGGCGGTTGGCGTCCGCTTGCTCCTGCGGAGTGAGCGGCAGCACCCGGTCCTTCTTCTCGCCGGGAATCCGGCCGGTGATCTTGTCCTTGATCGGCTCGATCACGATGCGGTTTTCCTTGAGCGGGGTGCGGAGGTTCCAGCGGTAAATCCAGCGGTCGATCGGATCGGCCTGCGGATTCAAGGTGAGGTTGGTGGGATCGAAGATCCGGATGGCGGCATCGACGGCACGCGGGCCGATAGACTGGCCGCGGTTGGTCGGGATGTCCTCGCCCCACACGGTTTGCTTCACCGGCGCGGCCTGCGGCACCACGCTGAATCCGATGCTCTTGGCCAGCGACGTGAACAGCCCGTCTTGCTCGCGCGGCGACGAGTCGCGCAGTTCGGTATCCATTTCCCGCACCGGCTGGCGGATGATGTTGGGAACGAATCCGGTGAGCGTGCTGGCGGCGAGACGTTCGCCCCAGCGGTCGGGATCCTCGACGGCATTGAACAAGTTGGAGAGCCCCTGCATGAATGATTGGTCTTTGATCCGGTCCTTGAACCGGATCGACCAGTCAGCCAGCGCCGCGGGAGTCATGCCGCCTTGGCGATTGAGTGCCACCACGAAATCGACCATGGAGGCGGCCGAGGTCGAGAACGGTTCGAAGCGGGCATAGGAGAAGACCACGCCACCCGGCAGGCGGATGGACATGGGCGGCATCACGGCATAGGCGTTGTCCCGCTCGCCGCGGCGGGTGGTCTTGTAGGGGGTGGTGCCGGTGATCCATGGCAATTCATCATCATCATCCGGCCATGCCAGTTCGGCCACCACGGCGAGAACCGCCAGACCGATGACTTGATTGGTCACGTCCTGCACGAGTCTTGCCCGGTCGTAGAGCGCGGCGGCTTCCTTGATGGCTTCGGCCTTGCTCATGTCGCCCTTGAAGATCCGGCGCTTGAGCGCTCGGGTGGCGTCCACCAGGTTGACGAAGGCACCCATGGGCGTGTAGCCGATGGCCTGCTTGTTGATGTTCGCCGGGGTGACGAGGAACGGCATGAAGAACGTGGAGAGGCGGCCGATGATCGGCAGATTCCGCGACACTTGCAGCACGTAGATCATCGAATCCACCATGATGTCGAGAACCGGCGTTTCCTTGGCTTTGTCGGCCATGGCTTTCAGCCCCATGCCCTCGAAGGCCATGTCTTTCTGGAAGGCTGCCACCTTGGCACCGTCCAAGGCGCGGACCCATGCCACGCTGCCGGGAATCATGAGTTCCGCCAGGCGGGCATCGTAGGCCGCGCCTTTCAGCTTCTCTTCCACGGCGGCAATTCGATGGGCTTGGGCCGCGGCTTCGAGTTGGCTATAGAACGACTTGAGGAACGTATCGGCGGTTTGCAGTGCGCGGAAGGAGATGGAGCGCATCACCTTGCCGAACTTGCCGCCGAGAGCCGGCGGGATGAAATCCGCCTGAGCGGTGCCGGTGAAGTCGAGTTGTAGCACTTCGGCGTTGGCGTATTGGTCGAACACGCGGCTTCCCAGCCAGTCGAGTTGCCACGAGCGCACGGCGTTGCGGGCCGCCAAGCGCCAGGCGTTGGTGACTTCGCGGACCATCGGCTTGAACTCGCCAAAGGTGGCGGATTTGTCCGAGCGGATGAGCGTGTTGACCATGGCTTCGAGCGCCCGGCGCGGGGCGAGGTTGAAACCGATGTTCAGTGCGGTGGATCCGATGTTTACGACATGGGTTTGCATGCCGCTCAGAATCGACATGCGCCAGTATTCCATGATCGCATCGACCTTGCCGCCTCGCGCCACCATGAACGCTTCCGCGACCTTGAGCATGCTGACCGGATCGTGAATGTCGAAGGTGCCGGTGGTGGTGGAAACTTCCTCGCGCTCCGTGAAGAGGTCTTTCTGTTTTGACCAGTCTTTCTTGATGGCCTGCGCCTTGTCCTCGAAGCGAAGCTGTTGCTCTTTCGTCCACGGCCAGCGGTTGCGCTCGCCCTTGTAGTATGCCTTCCAGGTGGACAGGTCCGAATCAAGGAATCGCTGCCAATCCTCATCGAGTCGGGCCTGTTGCTCCGGGGTGAGTTCCACGCCTTCCGGCTTGGGTGCGGCGGGTTTTTTCGGCTTCTTGGTTTCCGTCTCGCCTTCCTTCTTGGCGCGCGGTTTCCGTGGCTTGCGCGGTTTCTCCCCGCGGCGATCGACAAAGCCGGGCTGGCTGTCATCGATCATTTCCAAGGGCGGCAGGGACAGATCCATCAGGATTTCCGCCATCGTGTCCATGGGCGAGGAACCGAGAGCGCCGGCAAGGTAGCGCTTGGCGCTTTCCGCCATGGCGCTGCGGATGTCGGTGAGGAACCGGGAATAGATGGCCTTCACTTCCTCGACGGACAGGCCGGTGATGAATGCGGCCTTGGTGACCAGTGCGCCGGAACGGATCGCCTCGATCACGGCTTTCTCGCGGCGGTTGAGCTTGCGGATCTGCTCATCGATCACGGCCGCGGCGCGCGGGCTTTCCGCTTCCGACTGTTTCCGGGCTTCCTGCTGGTCGTTGAACTCTTCGAGGGCGGCGCGGATGTCGATGCCTTGGGCGAGAAGTTCCTTTTCGATGCTGTCCACCCGCTTCATCCAGCCAGCGAGAATTTCTTCGGCGCTGGCGTTTTTCTTTCGCATGCGGGCGCGGGTGGCGGGGTCCGGGGTGAAGAGCGCTTCCGCGATGAATCGCGCGTGCCGTTCTGCCGGCGACAAGTGCGGATCGCGGCGGATGGCCAGGCTGCGGGCGGTTTCGGTGCCGATGTCCCGGTATCCGTGGATCAGCATGCCGAGATTCACCCGCTCCGCCGTGGTCTGGATCTTCCCGGCCAGAGTCTCGCGGGAAATGATGCGCTTGGCCGCGGCAATCTCCGTGTCCGTCATGGGTTGCAGGTCGCGCGCCTTGCTCAGAAGCGCCTCATAGGTGCCGTCGTAGTCCTTGGCGAGCATGGCATCCGCTTCGGCAAAGACTTCCGCCCATCCGCGCACACCGGGAATGCCTGACTCGTTGCGGATTTGATCCACCGCGGCGACTTGCGGGTTGGCCCCAAGCGCCAGATCCGGACGACCGCCGCCGACCATCTTTCCGCCCACGGTGCGCGGTTCCAGTCCGAAGGGCTTGGATGCGGCGCTCGCCGTGGCGATCCGGCTCCGTACGGCGTTGAGGATGTTGTCAACCGCGCGCGGCGTGATGTTGAAGCGCCCGGTCACTTCCGTGACGCTTGCGCCGCCCTCGATCGCCTCGAAGACTTCCCGGTAGATCGGCGGCATTTTGGCCAAGGCGATTTGTACCGGGTCGGAATCACTTGACGGGGAAGACCAAAGAACGCCAGTTTGGCCCGTCCCCGACGCGGTTTCCCTGCCATCCGGCATATCTGCGGCTTCCGCCGCCCGCGCCGGGGATTTTTCGTTTATGTATTCAAGAGCGGCAAAAAGCGCGTTACCGACTTCTTCCGGGTTCCACTGTTTGGAAACGAAGAAGGATTTGTCTGGCAGCCCCATGTCGGCGCGCGTGGCGCTGTGGTCGCGGATAGAGAGTTTTTGAATGGTGCCTTCTTCGTCTTTAAATTCGAGATACCACGATCCCCATTTGCTGGGTTGCCAGGGCGATGTGATGGATGGTAGTGATGGGAAGGAATCAAAGATTTGGCGGGCGATGTTTTGCGCGTCTGAATCACTGCCGAAAATCGAGCTCGGAGCTTTTTCCTTGAGTGCTTCGATGATGATGTTGTTGGCGTAATCCTGCGCTTCTGATAGGGTGTCAAACTCCGTTGGCTTGTCGGAAAAGTAGAATTTCATGTCGCCGTCGCGCGTGATTGGGTCGAGCGGCAGGAACTCTTCCATGTAACGATCATCTTCCGGCAAGGTGATTGACGGGTAGTGATATTCTTCGCCGTCTTCGGCCAAGCGGTCTGCATCCAGTTCCCATTGAATGGATACGGTGTTGCGATCCGCGCGGCGTTTGTCGAGTTCGCGGCGGGCGGTGGCGATGGCGCGGACGAAAGATGTTTGCACCGGGTCGGCGTCGGGGGTGGGGGAGCTTCCCAGCGACATGCTCTCCGGGGAAGATGCCCCGGGGGACTGGTTAAAACGTTGGGAAAGCAGAATGATGTTTCCGGATTCGTCTCTTAAAACAGTTGCGGCGGATCTTACTAAATTGACATTTCCGACAACCATGTGATCTGCCGGATTTTGCCCTAAGTATGTCACAACTGTATCTTTCATCAAAATAGCATCAGCCCTTCCTGAGCTTATCAATTTTTCTGCTAGACCGTTCAATCTTACGAAGTTGTATTTCCCATTTTTTCCTGGCAGAGTTCTTAATTTTTTTGGAAAGACGAACAATGGAAACACTCTGCCTTCTTCGCCTTGGTAGTATTCTTTCAATTCCGAAGGTTGCGTTTCTGCAAGGCCGTCATTCCAAGCGTCATAAAGATCTTCCAATTCGTTAAAATTCTCATACCCGGCATATTTTGCAGCCTCTCCGCCATCGAGCGTCATAAACAGCAGATTTTCTCCTGTGCTTGCTGGATGCCCTTGACCTGCATTTTCCAAGTTTATCTCAGAAACGTCGTATTCATACACCGTTCCGTGTAGAAGCACCTTTGGGGTTCCATCATCCCACGAAAAAGCCCCAGCTTTGCCAGCGGCTTCCAACATTATAGCGTTAGCTTCATACAAATTTCCATTTGCCAGCGCATCGAGATACGCCGCATCCATTTCAGGAGTGACGACGGAAGACGGCGAGGCCGCGTCACCGATATTGGCCCCGCCGGGCTGGTTGGTGTCGATGCCTTGAGGATTACCACGGGAGTCAAGACCCGCAGAGCTTCCCAAAGTCGCCATGGCGGGCGCAAGTCCTTTGCCGGGGTAGGTCTCCGGGGTTTCGGCGCGGGGACCGCTGGGCGGCGGCGTGTCCGGATTCTCCGCGGCTTTCAGTTGGCTTTCCCACTCCGCGCCGAAAGCGGCCTGATACACGTCTTGCGCCTCCGGGCTGGCGATGCCCATGCGCTTGTAGAGCTTGGCCTGATCGAGCAGCGCCTGGGCGAAATCCACCGCCTTGCCAAACGGTTTTGCCCCTTCCTTGGCCACCATTTCGATGTCGCTTTGCGCCCGGCTGCGGTTGGCTTCGAGGGATGCAGGCTGGGTGAACAAGCGGGTTGCCAGTGCCACCGACTCGCCCATGAGGCTCCGCGGGTGCGGGCTGTGCCGTCCGGGATTCTTCATCGCGGTCTCCAGCGTGGGTGCCCAAGTGAATTGCCAGCGGAGATCCGGGTTGTTGGCGTGGGCGATGTCCTCGGTGATGGACACCACTTGCAGCACAAGCGGAACACCGTTGGCCGTGACGTGCAGGGGCTCGCGCATGGTGGGCGCGCTTTCCGGGTTCATGATCGCGCCAGCTTTCTTGCGGCGCTCCTTGATGGCGGCATCGATGGCCTCGCGGGCATCCTCGCCTTTCAGCGCCTTGCCGCCCTCGACGGACCATTCCACTTCCATGGGATCGACGTTGGCCAGCGGCTCCGCCACCTTGGCCACGCGACGGGCATCCGCCAGCGCATCATCGATGGACTGAATGGTGCGGCTGGCAAGATCGCCGGTGCGTTGCAGGTCGAACTGGCGGTTGCGGTGGGCGCGCCACTCGTTTTTCAGCCCGCGGACCTTTTCATCCAGGGTGAATTTGAGCATGCCATCCGGACCGGACAGCGCAGCCTTTTGCTCCATGTAGTTGAGCAGTCCGTCGTCGTCTTCGATCACCCGCTCGTTGATCTTGCCGGAAACCGCCTGCTTGATGAAGCGCTCCTTGGTTTCGAGCTTCTGCCAGAGGGCGGCGTCGAGCGTGTCCTTCATGCCGTAGCGCATGATCTCGATTTCGCGGCCGAGTTCCGCCCACAGGTTGCCTTGGCGATAAACGCGGCCGTCCCGCTGTTCGAGCCCCGCGGGCGTCCACGGCACGTCAAGATGGTGGGCGGCGATCATGCGTTGCTGCATGTTCACGCCGGTGCCGAGCGTTTCGGTGGAGCCGAGGATGATCCGGACCTCGCCGGAGTTGACCTTGGCGAAGATGGCTTCGCGCGCCTTGTCGTTCTTGGCCTCGGTGATGATGGCGATTTCCGAGCGTGGCACGCCGGCGGCGACCAGTTTCTCGCGGATGTCGTGATACAGGTTGAACCCCTCGTCTTCGTCATCCTTGGCGGGAGCGGTCTCATCGTCCGCGATCATGTCGAACTCCGCGGCGCTCAGGTCCAGCTTGGTCGTCTTGAGCGGGCGATACGAGTCCGCAAAGAGCACCTGCGTTCCCTTGTGCTCGGTGGTCTCGTGGTAGAGACGCATCACGTTTTTGAGGGCGGTGTTGACCTTGCTGGTCGGCTCGTCGGCGGCGTCCGGATTGATCAGGCGGATGTCGATGGCCGCCATCCTCGCCGCGGCGTAGGTGAGCAGCGGGATATGCCGGTTCATGGCCTTTTCCCGGCCGGTCATCATGTCGTATGAATCGATCACGCGGGAAATCTCCGCAATGACCGCGCCCACACCTGGCGTGCGCTCGACCACGGTGAGGGCAGGCTTGCCACCTTTGATCTTGGGCCGGCCCTTCACTTGCATGTCATCACCCATCTTCACGTCGGCAGCCAGTCCCCAAAACCGATTCCATTCCGGAATGTTCGTGAACTTGCTCAGGCGGGTGACGGCTTTCCACGAGCCATTCGGCCGCAGTTCACCGCCCTGGGTGATGTTGCCGAAGACCGAGACAAAGCGGTCGAAGGTTTTCACCCCGAACTCTTGCAGCAAGTCCGGCCGGACGAGGCGCACCATGTTCCATGCCTCGCCCACGGTGTTGGTCACTGGCGTGCCGGTCATGGTGAAGACGCCGCGGCCCTGGTTGATCGCCTGCACCCACTTGGCGCGAAGCTGCATTGCACTGCCGCGCTTCGAGAATCCGGTGTCGATGCCGGCAATGTTGCTTTGACGGGTGACGAACGGCAGTTTCTTGTAGCGGTGAACCTCGTCCACGATCAGGGCATCGATGCCGAGTTCCTGGAAGGTCAACACGTCATCGGTGCGGCGGGTTTGCAGGTTGGCGATGCGGTCCTTGAGTCGGCGGCGCATCTTGACCAGTTCCTTGACCGAGGGGTCTTTGATCTTTTTCAGGTCGGCATCCGGATCCACGTCTTGCTCGCGGATGGCGTCCTCCAGTTCTTTCACCAGGTCATCGGTCTGTTTTCGCTCCCATGCCGGATCATCCGGGATCAGGTCATAGGTGGAATGCGCCATCACCACGGCATCCCAATCCCCGGAGCGCACACGGCCCATGAACTCCTTGCGCTTGGGTCCGGCCAGATCCTCCTTGCGGGCCACCAGCACGCGGGCGGTGGGTGCCATGGTGGAAATGGTGGTGGCGAACTGTTCGAGCGTGGCATTGTGGACCACGATCAGCGGTTTCTTGGCCAGCCCGAGGCGGCGCGATTCCATGGCAATGGCCGTGCCGATGATGGTCTTGCCGCCGCCGACACCGTGCGCGACCAGCAGCGTGCCTTCTTGCAGCGCGCGCCAGACGACGTGTTTCTTGTCCGGGTAGAGATCGAAGTCACTGGCCACCCATGGCAACTGCATGAAACTGCCGTCGTATTGCGGGACCACATGGGAGTTGAACGACTCGTTGTAGATCCGGTGCAGGTCGGTTTGCAGTTCCGGGGAAGCGCTCACCCATTCAAGGAAGGCTTCCGTCATGCGCTCCGCCGCGGCGCGTGCCTTGTCGCTTTCCGCCTGGTTGTAAACACGCTTCTTGTCCACGGTGTCATACACCCGCGGGTCTTTCTGGTTGAGGACGTATTCCACGATCTGCGTGGCGCTCAGGCGCGGCGTGCCCCACTGGACATCCACGCTGTTGGAGTAGCCGGTGACGCCTTGCTGAACCTCGAAGGAATCCCCAATCAGATCACCAACCCCCTTGTGATAGAGCACGCGGGCATTGCGGCGGCCGTTGAAGAGCTTTTCCGCCATGAATCGTTCATAGACATCGGCTGGAATCCACGCGGAGCCCATCTTGAAATGGATGTCGCTCCACGGCACCGGCGGCGGCATCACCCGTTCCAGCGCCTCGACGTTGCGTTGGTAGGCGGGATCACCGGCGGCGGCTTGCTGGGCATCGCGCAGCTTGCGGCGCACGTTGCCGGCCAAGTAATTGGTGGCGTGCTCGATCCGGCCGCTGGCTGGATCACGGAAAGCGGCTGTGGTTTCCAGCAGGCGGGATTCCGCGGCTTCCAGCGGGATGCCGAGAAGTTTGCCGACGTATCCAGCATCCAATCGCCCTTTCCAGCGGAACGAATGGATGACGGCCTCATCCACGGAATCGGCCGACTTCGGCGGCACCCGCGGCGATAGGATGCGCTTCGAGAACACATCCGCCTTGCGGTATTCCTGCTTGCGCAGCGCCTTTTTCTCAAGCGGCACTTCCAGCCCAAGGGTGCGGTAGAAATCCGGGTCCGTTTCGAGGGTCTTCTTGTTGGCCCGCTCGTGCAGCGTGCCATAGACCGCCTTGTGGCCGTCATAGGCCCGGTTCAGCGCCGCCCGCTGGGCCGCAATCTGCGAGTCGGTGGCGGCGGGGTCCGCTTCGAGGCGGTAGAGTTCATTGAGCGTGTCGCGCAGCTTGATGAACGAGCGCACGCGCCCGAGTTCCTTGGTCGGCACCGGGTCAAGATCGCCCTTGATGCGTACCTTGCCGTTTTCCTCGATGAATGCGCCATCCTTGGCTCCTGCGGCCTGTTTGCTGTCCCGCTCGATGTCCACCGCTTCACCACCGCCGATGACGTTCTCCGGCAACTTGGCGACTGCTTCGGCCAGTTGCGCTTTCAGATCGCCGGAACCGTGGACGGTCATTTCCTTCTTGCCGCCATACATGCTGCCATCGTTGGCCAGGCGACCAAGGATCATTTCCGGGTGGCGGGCGAAATACTCGTTGATGTCGATGGTCTCGCCGTTGTCGAGCGCCACATCCTCGGTGGAAGTCCACTGTTCCGCGGCCATCGGATTGGGCGACCCGTCCGGCTTGCGCAGGAAAATGATGTCGGTGACGACTTCGGTGTTGGCGTTGCCCTTGAAAGCATTGTTCGGCAGGCGGATGGCCCCCATGAAGTCCGACCGCTCCGCCAGCCACTTCCGCTGCTTGATTTGGGCGTCCATCGTGTTGGCCGTGCTGATGAATGCCACCAGCCCGCCGGGACGGGTCTTGCGAAGCGCCCGCTCGAAGAAGTAGTTGTGCAGGTTGAACGCCGGCGCGTCCGGCTGGGCGGCCAGCCATTCGTCGGTGACGTTGATGTTGGCGAACGGCACGTTGGAAATGACGAGATCCTGCGAGTTGTCCGGCAGCGTGCTGTCTTGGAACCCGGTGATCTCCATTTCCGCTTCCGGGTAAAGCTTGCCCATGATCCGGCCGGAAACGCTGTCCAACTCGATGCCAAACAGGCGGGATGTGTCCATCATGTCCTGCGGCATGAGCCCGTAGAAGTGACCGATGCCGCCGGCCGGTTCGAGCACGTTGCCGCCCTTGAATCCCAAGCGGCGCACAGCGTCCCACATGCTGGAAATCACCGTGGGGCTGGTGTAGTGCGCGTTGATGATCGACTCGCGGGCGCTTTCCCATTCTTCCGGGGTGAGCAGTTCACGCAGCTTGCGGTAATGGTCGCCCCATTTCTCGTTCCACTTGTCGATGGCGTCGGCCTGTTCCCGGTAGGACGCGCGCAGGTTCTCGTATTGCGCGCCATAGCTTTCGTAGCGCCGGGCAGTCTCGCGGCGGGTTTCGGCTTCGCCTTGCTCCACCTTGCGGGCGTTCTCTTCATCGAAGACTTGCGGCAGGCCGCCCCAGCCAACGAACTTGGCCAGCACGGCTTTTTCTTCCGCGGTGGCGTTGCGATCCTCGCGTTCCAGCGTGCGCAGCAGGTCGATGGCCGCCACGTTGTTGCGAATGCGGGTAACAGCGCCGCCTTCGGCAAGGACCGTGTTGGGCGTGATCTCGAAGTTGCGCTCCGGCGTGCCGGCTTTCGGCCGCTGGCGCTGCGTCAGGCTGCGTTTTCCGCCGTCGCGTCCAGCATTTCCCGAATCCGATCCGCCACCTTCACCGCTTTCCGCAGGTCGTCCGGGTCCGGATCCTCTTCCTCCGAGGTCAGGATTTGTTGCAGCGCTTCCATCTCCGCTTCCTCGTAGCCCAGCGTCCGTCCCTTGAACATCGGATGCGGCTGGTTGGCGAGACGTTCCGCCTGCTTCTGCACCTGGTCGGCCAGACCAGTCAAATAGGTCTTGATTTCCCCCGACTGTGCCAGCGCCACGAGTGCCCTTGGCTGGCTGTCCTCCATGTAGCTGAGGATCGAGCGGATTGCCTGGCTGTCTTGGAGCGCTTCCATCTGGCGCACTCTCGCTCTTCTTCGGCTTGGCGTCAAGGCTGCGGACAGAGGCAGCGGCGAACAGGTCGAGGTCGGCCAGCCCTTCGATCGCGGCCACGCGCTTGCCGATGTTCTCGCGGGCCTTGCTGCCTTCCGGCTGGGCCTTGGCGGCTGCCAGCGCATTGCGCTTGGTCTTGGCGCGCGGGCCGGTGATTTGCGCCTCGATGGCCCCGAACAGGTCGAGTTCCGGGGCAGGGGAGGAACCTAGCGTTTGATCGGCGGATCGACCTTGAGGTTGGACTTGTGCGCCCGCTCGATCACCGCTTGGTCGGTCGCGTCCTGATCTTTCTGGATCTTGGCGCGCCAATCCGCCGGGAAGGGTTTCAGATTGGCCATCCGATTGGGGTTGGATTTGTCTTTCACGCGATTGAATCCTGCCAAAATACTCCTGATTTACAATAGAAATCTGCTCTTTGTCCCCGATTTTTTTGGCAATTTCATGAGGCTTCGGCGGGGTGTTGTCGAAGATGTTTACAAAATGGGCGGCCTTGGCCAGCGCCATCACGCCGCGGTTGAATCCTGCATGCGCTTTGGTGAGTTCCTCGACCGGCACCCATCGCCATGATTTCCGGCCGCGGAGAATGGCGCGAATGATCGCCTCGCGCGGATCGATGCTCACGCCGATCAGGTGGACGAAATACCCGTTGTTCCTCCATTTGCCGAACATGCCAATGGCTTTCTCCGTGTTCGCCAAGGTGGCATCGTAGATGAACGAGTAGCGCCAGCCGTTGTTGAGGATGGTTTCCACCAGTCGCTTGGCGAGAATGCTGGATTCCTCGTGAACCACGCCGGCGGCCCGGCCGTCCTTGGCTTGGATGAACAGATCCCACTCGGGAATCATGCTCTTGATTTCGTCGGCGTTGACGGGGATCGCCCCGGTGGTGTCCAGGTCGCCGCGTTCCTTGAGGTATCTCAGGATACTCGACTTGCCGGCCCCACCGCCGCCGCCGGTGGCGTAAACGGTCGGGCGAACTCCGTCCGGCAAAGGGGTGCCGAGGCTCATGAAGAACTTGATGACCGCATCATGGAACTGCTTGCGCGGCATTTTGCCCGGCTTGAGGAATCCACCGAGGCGCGCCGGGTGATCCTCCGGCAGATCCCGCACCAGTTCGTTGCGCGGGTCCATGCCAATGACCAGCGGGTGATTCTCCGCGATTTCCGCAAACTCCTTCTTGTCGGTTTGCTGCAAAAGCGGGTGACCGTCCGGCAGGGTTTTCGGAATGGCAGGCAGCCCGTATTCGTCGGCCTTGTAGTTCTCGCCAAAGACTTCGGTGAGGCGGGGATCCTCGAATGGCGAAGACCCGAGGACCGCGCGGCGATTGCCGATGCCAAGCATGGTGTCCTTGGTCAGTCCGGCCACTTGGCGGGCGAGTTCTGCCGGGGAAATCGAAATCTTGGGCACGTCCTTGAGCCCCGCGGGCTCCGCCGGCAGTTTCTCGCGCAGGAGAGACTTGGCGGCTTCGAGATATTCGGAGAACCGGTGAGAACCGAGAGCGCTCGACGCCAGCACCGTTTGCGCGGGCTTGGACAGCAGGCGGTTCAAGCCGCTTTGGATGGTCTCCGGCGTGTGCGAGTCCAAGAAGCGCTGGAAGAGCGCCGCCTTGGGCGTGAGGGCGTCCGGATTGAGGCGCTGCCACTCTTCGGCGGAGTAGATGCCGCCGCGCAGGCGCTCGACTTCCGCGCCGATGGCGGCCACAAAATCGCGCCGTTGGCCGGCATCCAGCTTCTTCACCCCGGCCACGGCTAGGTTGAGCTTGCGCGCGAGGTCCGACTTGCTGCCAAACTCCGCTTCGACTTCCGCGGCCACTTGCTCGATGGGTCGCGCTTCGAGGGCTTTCAAGATCAGATCCTCGCGGGTGGTCTCCGCCTCCGCAAACATCGACATGGTGCCGGTGTCCACGGCTTCCGCGCCGCGGCGGTAGGCTCCGAGGATTTCGCGCACGGCTTTCCGGCTGCGGCTTTCCACCAGGGCGCGGGCAAGTTGCCGCTCCGGCGTGCTGTTGTCGGTGGACTCGAAGAGATTCCCTTGGTCGAAGAACTCGCCCACGTCGCGGATCTCGCCGGCCACGAGTGCCGCCTTGGCCTGAACCGCGGTGCGGAGCGCATCAGCCAACACCGGGGACAGGTCGAAATCGGGCTTTTCCGACGCTACCTTGAGCAGTGATCCGGTCTCCGAGGCGATCCCGCCAAGGATGGCGCGCAGCCCGTAGGTGCCGGACTGGTTGAAAAGGATGTCCAGTAGGTCAGCTTGTTCCGGGCCGAGCAGCATCGCCACCATGGCCCGCTCGATCCGCTTTCCGCCTTCTTCGGTGAGGTTTCCGCGACCGTCCACGATCCCCTCGTCACCGACCGCGCGGGCGAAGGCGCGGACGAAATCCCGGTTGGATGCCGCGCCGGGGTCTCCGCTGGCGTCCGGTTCCCACAGCTTGAGAATCCCGGCCTTTTCGATGCTGGCGGCGTCCCGGTTGGCCTGTTCGGTGTTCGAGACGGACAGTTGCGCGTCACGGTTGGAGTATTCGGCCAGATCGATCGCCTCCTTGGCGCTGGTGGGCACGAAGACGGACACGGGCACCGGCAGCGTCATCCCTTCGGTGTCGATGCCTTCGGCCGCGGCGGTCTCGCGGAATCCCTTGTCGATCTTGCCGGCCACCTTGCGCGCGGAGGCTTCTTGCAGCGCATTGCGCCTGCCGTTGCCGGAAATGACGTAGAACAGCGGCTTGCCCGCGTCATTGGTCATGTGGGTGCCGTCCGCGGCGAACAGCGGCGCGACGACGATCCGGCCGGAATCCGTGGTTGCCCCTTCGAGGTATCGCCGGTGCTGATCGTCCTTGTCGCGGATGTTCTGCACCATTTCTTCCCGCTGGTTGGCGCTGGCTTGGCTGGCGCGGTTGCGCGGTTGGAGCGCCCCACCTGGGAACAGGGGATCGGACGAGCCGATGAGTTGATCGAGGTCAACGAAGGTTGACGTGACATCAACCGTCATTTCGGAATTGGGCGTGTCGCGGCGCTCTTGGCGTCCGGCGGGCACCTGCGGTGCTTCGGTGCCGATCACCGCTTGCTCGATGCTGGCTGCCTGCTTGGCGGCGCGCTTGCCGGCCACGGCGCGGAATCCCTCGATCACTTCCTCGCGGGCCTTGCCGGTGCGCTCGGCTTCCCGATCGGCAATCAGGTTGATCCGGTCGGCAATCGCCTTTTCCGCGGCGGCGGCGCGCTCTTCGGGAGGCAGTGCCTCGATGGCGTCGATCACGTCATCCGCGGCGGCCTCAAGGTCGGCACGGAGTTTCCCGCGCAGCCTGGGGAATCGCTCGATGGCGGCTTTGATCGCGGCCCCGGTGAGAACCATGGGCGAGGATTGCGCGGCCTTGAGGCTGGCGAGTTCCGCTTGTGCCTGATCGGCCGGACCTTCCCAAAGCAGGGTTTCGCCGTCGAAGATGCGGGCGGTGTTGCCGGTGGCTTGGACGCGCAGGCCAGTTGCCGCCGCTTGTGGTGATTCTGCTGGATTCGCAGTATCCTGTGGAGCGCCTTCCGTCAGTTCCCGGTGGAGTTCCACGAGGCGCGAAACGTGCGCTTCGGCCGCCGGGGTGAGCTTCATCTTGCGGAGCGCTGCAATCGCCGCCTGCATCAGCTTGGCGAGCTTCGACTTCGCACCGCGGGTCTTCACCGCGCGGAAGAGTTCCGAGAATTTCGACGTGTCGCCTTCCAGCTTGGCTTCCACCAGCATCCGCACGAACTCCGCAGTCTTCTGGCCATCGGTTGGGATCCGATCCCACGCATTTTCCCCGTAGAGCGTGCGCGCCGCCTTCACCGCATCCTTGGTCAGCAGTTCCGGCGCGAGGTCGGCATACCACTGGATGAAGAAATCCGAGAACGATCCGGGCCGGTTGGCCGCTTCCCATTCCGCGCGAATCAGGTCGGTCTGGACGACGTGAACGACTTCATGCCGCGCGACGATGTTTTCCAGCGACTCCATGGCCGCCGCGGTGTCGCCGCCGAGCTTTTCGAGCGCTCGCGCCACATCCGGCACCATGAGGCGAATTTGCCCGGTCTCGATCACCAGGTCAGCGCCGCCCCCTCCGCTGGCTTCCTCGGAAACCACGATCCGGCCTTTCATCGACGGCATGGCGGCCTCGACGCGCGCTTTGATCTGTTCCGCCAGTTGGCGGGCAGGCGATAACCGGTCCGTTTGGGACACCGGTTGTCCGTTTCCGGAAACGGTTTGTCCGGCAGCCTTTTCCATCGACGGGGAAACCGGCTGGCCGGCGGCGCGGGCGGCAGCCACCACCGCGGGAATGTCGGGCAAGGATGGGTCTTGAGCCCGGAGCGCGGCGTATTCGGCGGCATCCATGGCCGCGGCGCTTCCGCTTACCGGCGACGGCGCGGCCTGTTCTCCGGCTCCATTTGCGGGGTCGGCCTGTCCGGCTCCATCTCGAACAGTTCCACCCGGTGCGTTCGCGTTGGCGGGTGCGGGTTGTGCAGTCGTGGCAGCGGTTTGTTGTCCGGTTGGTCCTTGCGTGTTTTGCCCATTGGGTGCGGTGGTTGGTGAGGGTGTGGAGGGCGCTTGCGCGCCCCCCTGTCCGGCAGGTAGCGATGCTGTCGGCGCGCCCGTGGCTGCGGGTGATTGTCTGGCAGCCTCGAACAGCGCGAGGCTTTGCGGGGTGGCGATCTTTCCACCGAGAACCGGGAATAGGCGCTGGATGTCGGCCCGGCCGGCGTCCGTCAACACTTCGGTGCCGCTGGCGGTCGTCTCGAAGTAGGGCAGCCCCTCGATCGTGGTCTTGCCCGCGATGGCGCTCCGCTCGGTGCTGGTGAGCGTGTCAGCTTTGCCGAATGCCACCTTGGCCAGCCCGATCACCTGGGCGCGCTCCGCGGGACTCATGCCGGCGGTGGACGCCGCGATTTCCATGGCCGATCCCTGAATGTTGGCGACATCACGGAATGCCGACGTGTAGGCGGCAAGCGCCTTCGAGTAGCGAGAGGCGGCGTTTTGCTTCCCAGCCTGGGCGGCTTGCTCTTGGCGGGCGTTGTCCTCCTGCCATGCCTTGAGCGCATCCGCGCGAGCGGTGGTGTCGGCGTTCTGGTCGCCGGGGACGGCTGCCGCGGCTTCCTGCCCCTCGCGGCGCACGCTGGCGAGCTTTGCGCCGGTGCCGGCCAATTCGTTGTTGGCCAGTTCGAGTTCCACCTTGGCCGCTTCGAGGCGGTCGAGCGCTTCCTTGCGCGCCGGGTTCTGTGCCATTTCCATGGCCACAATCGCCTGATCGCGGGTGATCGGCTTGAAATCCGGATCGTTCGCGCCGGTCTTGTTGTAGGCATCGACCAGCTTTTGCGCCTGGGCGGCGATGTCGAAGTTCTGGCGGGATTGTGCCGCGGCCATGGTGGGGCCGGACATGATCGGACCCATCACGATCCCAGCCAGTCCCTCGATGGCGGCAGCCTCAAGAACACTGGCACCCGTGGCTTCCGGGTTTCCGAGTTCCGCCACGCCGCCTTCCGCTCCCTCGCTGAGACCTTGCGCCAATGTCGCTTTCCCCAGCTTCACCGACTGGTTGAGGATCTTCCCGCCTTTGCTCGCCGGCTTCGCCAGCGTGTCGGCCACCATGCCGAGCTTGTGGAAGTCCTTGGCCACTTGCTGCCCGAAGCGCGCCACGCGCCCGGCACCGGCCAACTTCGAGGCGGAAACCATCTTCCCTCCGGTCTGGATCGCCTTGGCAACTCCCGCGGTGGCGAGGTTCGATGCAATCTCGATCACGCTTTCGAAGTCATTGGCCGCCACACCACCGATGACCGCCGCGGCGAATCGGCCCTGCCCGGCCACCAAGTCCTGATTCCATCCTTCCGCCTCGCGGCTGCCCTTGTCGAGAAGCAGACGGCGCTGGAACTGCTGGAATGCCTCCGGATCGCCGGTCTCGATGTAGTTGGCCAGGGAAGCGCCAAGCACCCGGTCCTTGTTCGGGTCCACGTCATCACGGGTCATCGCCCACCCGTCTTCCAGGTTGAGCGAGTGCAGGGCGTGAGCTGCATCGGTCACCTTGCCAAGCGCCTTGTTGAACTTGGCCTGATAGCGGGGATCCGCGATGCCGTCCGGATACACGTCGCGGGTGGCCACCGCGGCGCGGAAGTCGAATAGGGCGGCTTGTAGGTTCCCCGTGGCTTTCTTGCCCTCGCCGGTGAACCACTTCTGCCGATTGGTCTCCAGTCCGCGGACGAAGTTCTTGTTCGCGCGGCCGCGGGCTTCGAGCATGTCCCGATACGCCACGCCGAGGTCACCGTCAGAGCCGCTCCCGAACACGTCTTGCGCCATCACCGCAGCGCCCATGCCGGCAAGGGTGGGATAGGCGGCCATCAGGCCAATCATGGAGCCGCCAGCGTCCACGAGGGTGCCGCCGAGCGTCTTCACGCCATCGGCCGCACGGTCGCCGGCCGTCCCGGTCACTGCGGCAGCCTTGCGCGCGGCCTGCATCATCGACCAGGTGACGCCGGGCTTGTGCTGGTTCTTGGCATACCAATCGGAAATGAACGCCGATTTGACAGCGTTCATTCCTTGGATGTCGCGCGAGGCTTGCGCCTTGCTCCACGCTTCCGCCTTGTCGGGATTCTCCGCCTGCCAGCCTTGGAAGGACTCCGGGGCGAGGGGATCGGCCACTTGGAACGTCTCGCCGTGCAGCGTTTTGGCCAGTGTTTCGGCCACCTGCATGGAAATCTCGCCGGAACGCAGCTTGCGGTTGATCGTCGGCAGGTCGGCACCGGCCAGTTGCAGCGCCGCTTCCCGCGCGTTCATGCGGTCGGTGAACGAGTAACCCGCGGCTTGTTCCGCCTGTTGGGCCTGCTGGATCGCCTGCGTTGCCCACGCGGCTTCCTTGGCGAGCGGCTGACGGTTGCCATCGGCCAGATACACCGGCACGCCTTTGGTGCCCCCAAGGGCGGCCACGGCGCGCAGGTCTTCGTTCAGGCCGGCGTTGAGGACCACCACCGGAGCGCCGCCGGAATCCTCGATGCTGCCGATCGTGGTGCCGTTGCGCTGGATCATCCGGTATCCGTCACCGGACAGCCCGAGCGTGAGGCTTTCAGGCTTCACGATGCCGGAGAATGCCGCGGCGAAGGTGTCGGCGTTGAGCGCGTCCTTCGGGACCAGTGGCTTTGCCGGCGGCGCGGCAGCTTGGCCACTGGTTGGCGCGGCAGGGGCGGCCGGTGGTGCCACGGCTTGCTTTACCGCTTCCGCCTCCGGATCCGGCACGGCTTCCGTCTGCACGGCCAGCGCTCGCGTGAGTGTTTCCGCGTCCTTGTCGGGCAGTCCGGCTTCGAGGCGGATCTTTTCCTCGCCCACTTGGAGCCGGCGGGCGGTCGCATCGCGCTCCGCCTTGGTCAGCGTCTCGTTTTGTCCGGCCAGCGGCTCATACGCAGCCTTGGCACGCTCGAATCGGGCTTGGGCCTGCTCGCGGACCTTCTTTTGGTAGGCGATTTCTTGCGGCGTGGCCAGCGATTCCTTGCCGGTGCGCTCGTCCACCTTCACCCAGGTGGAACCGCGCTGAATCAGCGGGGAGGGGAGTGATTCCAACTCGCTC
The DNA here is from genome assembly GCA_021372245.1 of Terriglobales bacterium. Classification (GTDB taxonomy): domain Bacteria; phylum Acidobacteriota; class Terriglobia; order Bryobacterales; family Bryobacteraceae; genus JAJFUV01. Next base: position 5,978 of record JAJFUV010000287.1, on the reverse strand, counting down.
TTAGCCTTGAGGTATTCCGCCTTCACCGGCTGCCAACGGGGCTCGAACTGTGCGCGCTGCTGGTCAAGGGCGTTGATTTCAAGCGCCACCGCCTGCGTGTCGGCATCGATCTTGGCGGCACGGGCGGCTTTCTCGCGGGCGTCCCAATCGTAGCCGACCGTCTGCGTTTCCGTTTTCCCGGTCACCGGGTTCTTCTGGTCGAAGGTCTGCCGGCCGGTGTCCTTGTCGGTCTCGATCTTCGGCTCCACGATGGAAACCCGGCCACGGTCATCCCGCACCTGCTGCCCAAACACGGTTTGTTTCTCCGATCCGGTCGCGCCGATGGCGTCCGATCCGGCACCGCCGCCCATCATGATGTCGAGGTTTGGCACCGTGCGCTTCTCACCGGTTTCCCCGTCCACCAAGGTGGGGCGCACTTCGGCCACGGGCTCGACGCGCCCGAGGGGGCCAGCCTCGAACTTCGGCGCACCATCCGCATGCGTGGCGATCGTCCGCTTGCCGCTCTCCACGTCCGTCTCGACCACGGCACCCTGGGCCGCCATGGCGCGCACGTTGCGCTTGCGCTCGTCCTCCATGGCTTTCGCGGCGTCCTTGGCGGCCTGTTCCTGAGCCTTGGCGGCATCCTCCGCGGCTTGATCGGCGGCGCGCTGGTCGTCCTCGATCTGCCGGAGGTTGGCGTCCGCTCGATCGTCCAGCATGCGCTGGCCGGTCTTTTGGGCTCTTGGGGATTGGGAACGGGCCAGAGTTTGCGCCCGCGGATCTTGTCCAGCGCGCCCGGCGCGGACTTCATCGAGGTAGGCTTGAACTTCGGCTTCGGGATCGCTGCGGCGGAATCGGGAAGACATGCCGGCAGCCTGTCACGACTTCCCGCTTTCCGTAACGGGCGCAGGGTGGGGGGCAGAACTACTTCCGCGTAATGCTTCCGCGCGGCGTAAGCATCACCACCCGCGGCGCACGTTCGAGACTACTCGCCAGCCCTGTTTCCGGTTGCCGGTCGCCATGTCGGTCGGGTCCACGTCCCGGCGCACCTTCCGGGCGAACACCGTGGCCGAGGGCAGGACTTCCCAGGCCATCGCGGCTTGCATCACGTCGTCATCGTGAGCCCCGCTGGCCGCCTCGTATCGGCCGTTTGGCTTCCGCACGAATTTCATCAGTTCCTCGATCGTGTGGAAATCGGGCTCGATCTCCCGGTTGCGGATCGCCGCGGCCAGGCCATCGATCACCATCCGGCGCTGATTCTGGTCGGTGAGTTTGAATCCGTATTGTTCTTCCTTCGCGTTGGTCTTATGGCTGAACACGATGCGCTTGTAAATCGGCAGGCTGGCGTCCAGCAGGCAGCGCAGGACTTGCAACCCTTGGTTCACTTCCAGGGCGATCATGCACCCGCCGTAGAACTTCGAGAGGCGCGCGATGTGGCCCGCGGCAATGTCGTCATCCCCGGTGAAGGGCGGGCGTACTCGAGCCACCAGCTTGGCGCACCGGGCAAGTTTCAGGTCCGGATCGAAGAACTTCTGCCGCCACACCGCGATCGATGTCCTGTCCGGGTCCGCTCCCATTGTCTGGCTTTCCCCGGTGGCCGGGTCGCAGGCCACGATGTAGGCCATGCCCTCGCGCGGTTCCTCGAACATCAGGATTTCCCCCGCCCCGCGTTCATCGCGGGACCAGGTTACCACTCCATTGTGCTGGGTGACCAGATAGCCCGTGTCGGGCGTCACGTCCTTGGCCTTCTTCTTCATGTCGGCAAGGATCTGCATGTCAAAGCGCGGCGTGCCCGAGGCGATCCAGCAGGAAATCGGGTCGCTCGGGTAGTAGTAGGCGAAGATCCGCGGATCGCCATCGCACTCGGAGGCGATGGTTTCCCGCCGCCACGCCAGTTGCTCATAGGTCAGGCCGAACTTCTCCCGCTCTTCACGCTCCAAGTCGGACAGCGTGGCGTCGATTTCCGCCCGCTCCGCCTCGCTGACCGGGTTTTGCCGGCGGTAGTCGTCAAACTCCCACCAGGCGGCGAACACCTTGATCCACTGCTGTTCCGGGCGGAATCCCTCTGCGTAGCGTTTCAGGAAGTCATCCAGCCACATCGCTTCCTCGTCAAACGTGCCGTAGAACCAGCCTGCGGCCCCCTCTGGCGTGCTCTCCGCGATGCAGATGGTATCCGATCCCGAGAACGACGGCAGGGCGGCCGTCATCGTCTTCACGTCGTTCTTGATGGCCGTCTGCGGATACTTCGAACACTCCGAGAAATGGCCGAAGTGGCGGGTGCCGCCCACACCAGCGTCCGGGTTTTCCGCGGAATCGATGGTCCACCGGCTGCCGTTGTCCCACTCGAAGATGCCTTGCGCGTTCCGGATCACCCGGTTTTCCCATGGGAAACTGTCATGCGTGGAATACTCGCCCAGTCGCTCGATGAGCATTTGGGAGTTCTCCCGTCGGTCGGCAATCGTGATGCCCTCGATTGGCCGGCGCATGGCCTCGTGGTAGCCGCAATGCAGGGAGAACGTGGACAGACCGGCCCGGCGGGGCTTCACGGCGATGATCCGGATCCGGGTGCCTGGGCATTTCGCCCGGATCGTTTCGATTGTTTCGGATATGCGGAGTTGAAGGACGTTCGGCTTTGGCCTGATCCATCGGCCGTTCTTGTCCTTGATCTCCATGAAAAGGCAGAAGTGAGTCGCCGGCGAATTGTAGGCCAGCGCTTCAAGTTTGTCTTGGGTGCTGGTGGCCAGCATGTCGGAGAACTTCCGCACGATTTCCGGAACGGCGCTCATGAATCGGTTTCGTAGCTGCGGATCAGTGCGCTGGCCACCTGGGCGGCCCGCTCTTTGATGGACAGCAGGGTTTTCGGCCCCACCTCGATCTCTGTCCGGTCGGGCTCGAACTGGCCGGCAAGGCGGGCGTCGATCTCCATGGCGCGAAGCCGGTCTTGAGTTTTCTGCCGGGGATCTTCCATCAGTTGCATCGCCAAAAGTCGCTTGTGATCGCGCGATGAGAGGGTTTTCTTGGTCTGCGGCTTGCGAAGTTCAGCCACTCGGGCCTCTATGTAAGGATTCGTAAGGGCTTCGCAGGCATTGGCTTTTGCCACGTCTCGATTCTTCACTTGGTATCCCGCTTCCAGCCAGGCATCAGGCCCGCTTTTCCCCGCGGCAATCAACTCGCAGAACCTTTCCTGCCGCACCGATAGCTTCCGTTCCCGCTTCGGCGCTTTGGTGGACGTTCGGGCTTTTTTGGTCGGTGGCTTCGGTTTCGTTTTCATGAGGCATGGACGGTTGTTCACCTGTCGGCGTCCTCTGATTTTACAGAACCCGTCAAGATTTTAAACGGGCGCAGGTCTTTTCCATGCTTTTCCGGTCACAATGAGCCAAACCATTGCCCTCGATACCCCGTAAATTTTGGCAATTTCAGAGCAAGACACTTTCAAGTTTCTCCGCATGGCTCGAATTTCATCAACCTGATTTTGGGTTAAAACCCGAGGAACGGTGAAATCTCTTGGCCCGTATGGCCTTCTTTTTCCTCTTCGGCCGTTCTTCCGGTTTTTGATCGTGCAGTCATTTTGGTTGTCTTGGTGGCTGCCCAAAAACAAATGATCTGGATTGGCGCATGCAGGGTTGTCGCAGCGATGCAGCACGAGCATTCCGTCAGGAATCTTTCCGTGGTGAATCTCCCATGAAATTCGATGGGTTCGGGCCATGATTCGTTTTCCATCAAACGAGACAGAAATCCTTCCGTAACCATTGTGGTTGGTTCGTCCTGTCCAAATCCAACACCGATTCAAGCCGATGTAATGGGGGTTCGATTGATCTGGCATCGGACCGTCCTTGTCGATCTTTTGCCAAAACGCAGAAGCCTTGTCTTTGGTGATTTTCATGGTTGGACAACGGTAATAGGCATGCGGTCGAGGAAACCAAGGCCAAGGTGGAGGGCACCGCGGAGGCGCGCGGGATCACTGCCGGGGAACTGGTGCAGGAGTGGGCGGAAGGGCTGTGATGCCCGGCGGGTTCGGGAATGCCTTGTCGTATTCGCTGAGTGCGCGGTTTGCCCATCTGTGCATACCGGATCCGTCTGTGGAGTTGGATGCGGCAGCGTAGCCGATGGCTACGTTTCGCCAGAGTGCCCTGCGATCCTGCTCGTGCTGGATGGCGAGTCGCTGGCGCTCTGCTTCGATGGCTTGTTGGGATTCAAACGGGTCCATTGGATTTGGCGGGTTGGATGTTCTGGAACAGTTCGCACTGCCGGCGGTAGCCCCAAGACTTCGGATCCTGGATGCCGGGGAGCTTGGGGAAGGTGAACCGGAGCTTCTGGCCGCGGGCACAGTGGGCGTGCTTGGTGGCCTGGTTGGGGACGAAGTGCTTGCACTCGTCGCAGTTGCGGATCGGGGCGCGGCTCATGGCGTCTGGAACAGTGATGGTTCTCGTGCTTCGCGCTTTGCCTCGCGGGTCTTGCGGGCGTTGGCGGCGTGTTCGTCTCGATCGTGGCGCAGGTGGCACCGCTGGCACAGAGCGGCCAGGTTTTCTGCCCGGATGTCATGCTTGTCGTGCTTGTCGGCACCCAAGGCGAACGGCTCGCCAAGGTGCGCGGTGGTTAGTATCACCTTCGAGCCGGTGACCGGGTGCGGCAGAGCGTGTTCAGCCCCGCACCACTCACACCGGCCTTGCGACCGGCGAAGGATGAGTTCGCTGACGCGTCGCCAGTTGCGAGGGTAGCGTTTCCAGTCAACGGGCATTGGGTTCTCCTTTCGTGATTCCGTTTTTGAAGGTGGAGAGCATCGGTATGGTCATGTGCTGGTGATAGTGGTCAAGGGCTGCACGGATGTGGGCGCACTCGCTGACTCCCTGGCGCTTTGGAGCGTATGGGATGTGCTTCCCGTGCCGGCGAAAGTTCGGGTTGGCCACGATCTGGAAATGGGTGCAGGTGCAAGCGCCGTGGCCGCCGCGCTGGGTAAGATCCACCGTGTGAAATCCGAACTCCGGATCGGATCGGGATTCCACCCGATAGCCGAATGGCACGTCGGTTTCCTCCACCCATGGGGCTTGGTATTCGGTCCAAGCGTCGTTGGTCTTTTCTCGCGGCATGTCATCGGTAAGGTTGGCGCTTGAGGGACGAGTAATGCCCCAGGATCACCATGCGGACGCAGCGCATAAGGAAGGACCAGCCAGCGGAGCGTGAGCGGCGTCCGTCTGGCGATTGGAGCATGATTCTATCGACTCGATCACCGCGCAGGACCGTCCATCGCTGCACCTTTCCGGTGCGGAAATCCGTCCATTGCAGCGATCCGATGGCGTCACCCATCCGGAGCGGCGGATTTGATTCGGCCTCGCGGATCATCTCCGGCGTGATGGCCGCCAGTCGCCGTTCCGCCTGCACGCGCTGCGATGACTTCCCCATCGCGCTGAATCTCAGTCTTTTGCGTTCATCGCGTTGTTTTCGGAAGTTTGGCATGGGTGGGTTAATAACGTGTTATGCCCAGAATTATCCACTTCGACGCGGCCCGTGATGAATCCACGGCGCGGCATCCTCGCGGAGTGCATCACGGCCAGAATATCAATCGCCGTGTCGATGTAGTCGCCGCGTTTAAGCGGCCCCATTGTGAAGGCTGCGAACTCATCAAAGCCGCCCTGCATTTCGGCGGACGCCCTTACGAGGTAGTTTCCAAAATCGCCACCGCCGCGCATGTCGCCAGCTGTGCCGTCGTTCTCGATGTCCACGACAGCGAGCTTTCTTTTGCGGGATTCGTCCCCCCGTTGGATCAATTCAATGGTAACTCTAAGAGGCATAACAAGTCGGTGCTGGCAACCCCTGCCAGCGTGGGAGTTTATTTCTGTTTTTCGGGCATCTGTGGCGCTGGCTGGGTTGCCAGACCTTGATCGTTGTGTGAAATATTAATATGTCGAAGCCTAGAGACATTGTCGGAGAGATCCTCGCCATCCGGGAGAGGAATTTGCACGAAGGACCTCGCATTATGGCATACGCGAAGCGTGTGTTTT